>JABXIV010000228.1 GCA_013372925.1 Alphaproteobacteria bacterium | reverse complement strand
TGCCAGCAGGGCCGCCACCACCTTCTTCTGGTTCGGAATGATCACCATAAACACATTGGCCGCCATGCTCGTGCCCACCATGGCCCCGATATGGATGAAGGCCGCCCTATCAGAAAATATCTGCGTTAGCGCATAGGCCGCAGCCACAAGGGCTGCAAACCAGATGACGCCTGTCAGCCTGTTATTCTGCCCAATGGGGGACCGGCACAGCCCGTCATAAAACAGCCAGCCGCCGATAAGAAAACCAAGGCTGATGCCAATGGCCTGAAACTGCGTGAGCGCCATCTTGGTCTTATCAATCAGAAACAGATCAGCGCCCAGATAATAGATGATGGCCAAAAGCGCGAAACCTGACATCCAGGTGAAATAGGCTTCCCATTTGAACCAGTGCAGGTTCTCGGGCATCTGTTCTGGTGCCACGGCATATTTCTGTTTGTGGTAAAAGCCGCCACCATGCACGGACCACAGTTCGCCAGACATACCTTTCTTGGGCTCTTTCGGCGCTTCCAGGTGGTTATCAAGCCAGATGAAATAGAAGCTCGAACCAATCCAGGCAATGCCGGTGATGAAATGCAGCCAGCGGATCGCCAGATTAAGCCACGGGGTAAAATCAAATTCCATCATGCGGTCTTTCTATCAAACTATCTCGTCAGCGCGCGGGCCATTAAACATGCTGCAAAAGCTGTGCGGCCACTGCGGCAGCGATGATTTCCGGTTCCTTGCCCGCAATGCCTTCGACCCCGATGGGGCAGGTTAGCCGCGGCAGGTCATCTTCCGTGATCACACGTTCCCGCAGCATACGGTTTTCAAACCGCGCGCGTTTGGTTTTTGATCCGATCAATCCGCAATAGCGCGCATCCCTGCGGCCAAGCACGGCGACTGTGATGTCATAATCAAGCTGATGACTGTGGGTGAAAATCAGAAACAGGCTGCTCGGAGCGGCTTCTGCCACCACATCAAGGGCAGCCTTGTCGGAAATGCTGAGTGCATTCTTTGGCAGGAAACTGGGGAATTCATGCGGGCGTTCATCCACCCATGTCACCCGAAACGGCAGCTTATGCAGCGCCTTCATCACAGCCTTGCCCACATGGCCCGCACCAAACATATAAAGCGGCGCAAGCGGGCGATCATCCACCATAAAGGCCATGCGCTCAGACATTGGCTTTTTCATCAATTTCACAACCACACTGCCGCCACAGCATTGTTCAAGCAGGGGGCCAAGCGCATATTTCTGGGTCGCCTCGGTTTGTGCCGCATCCGCCAATAATTTATGGGCTTGCTCAATCACCTGAAACTCAAGCTTTCCGCCACCAATGGTGCCCTGAATGCCGCGGGCATCCACCCACATAGAGGTACCAACTTCGCGCGGCGCGGACCCCTGCGTTTCCTCAATACGGATCAATACACCAAACACGTCAGCCACAATCCTACCCCTGCACCTTCATGACAGCCTTCAACACCTCTTCCGGTGTGGCGGGCGCGTTCATCTGTGGCGATATTTGGTAGCCACCCACACTTGCCACAGCATCGCGGATCGCCAGAAACACGCTGTTCGCCAGCATGAAGGGCGGCTCGCCCACGGCCTTGGACCGGTGGATCGTGGCCTCAACATTCCTGCCTTTTTTATAAAGCTCGATGTTCATCACATCAGGCCGGTCGGAACAGGCCGGGATTTTATAGGTGGAAGGGGCATGCGTTCGCAGGCGGCCGTCACCATCAAACACCAGCTCTTCGGTTGTCAGCCACCCCATGCCCTGAATGAAGCCGCCTTCTATCTGGCCCCGATCAATTGCGGGGTTCAGCGACCGGCCGGTATCATGCAGGATGTCCACTCGGGTAACCTTATATTCGCCCGTGAGTGTATCGATCGTCACCTCGGATACCGCCGCGCCGTAGCTGAAATAATAAAAGGGCCTGCCCTTGTGGGTGCTGCGGTCATAATGAATTTTCGGCGTTTTATAAAAACCGGTGGCAGATAGCGACACCCGGTTCAGATAGGCCTGACGGGTCAGTTCCTCAAACGCCAGTTCGTTGTTTTCCACATACACCCTGCCCGCCCGGAAGGTGACTCGGTCTGGCGGGCAACCGTATTTATCGGCGGCAAAATCAATCAGCCGCGCCTTGATCTTGCGCGCCGCATCCAACGCCGCCATTCCGTTCAGGTCTGACCCACTTGACGCTGCAGTGGCCGACGTGTTCGGCACCTTCGCTGTTGTGGTGGCGGTGATCTTGATCCGGTCAATATCGATCTGGAATTCCTCGGCCACCACTTGGGCCACCTTTACGAACAGCCCCTGGCCCATTTCGGTGCCGCCGTGGTTCAGGTGCACGCTGCCGTCCGCATACACATGCACAAGGGCACCAGCCTGATTCAGGTGGGTGGTGGTAAAACTGATGCCGAATTTGACCGGCGTGAGCGCGATGCCTTTCTTGAGAACCGGGCTGGTTTCATTGAAGGCCCGAATGGCCTCCCGGCGCGCCCTATAGTCGGCTTGCTCAGCCAACAGGGTGATCAGGTCGCCCGCGATATTGTCCTCAACAGTCATGCCGTAAGGCGTCATGTCCCGGCCCTTGTCGCCATACAGGTTCTTCAGCCGAACCTCTGCTGGATCTTTCCCCAAAGCGCGGGCGATATCGTCAATCACATACTCAATCCCAAGCATGCCCTGCGGGCCGCCGAAACCGCGAAAAGCGGTGTTGGATACCGTGTGTGTTTTGCACCTGTGGGACCGGATCGTGCTATCGCCAAGGAAATAGCAATTATCGGCATGGAACATGGCGCGGTCGTTGATGGCGGGCGACAGGTCGGTCGAGCGGCCACAGCGCGACGCCATGGTGATCTCAATGCCAAGGATATTGCCCTCGTTATCGAAGCCCACGTCATAATCATATTTGAAATCGTGCCGCTTGCCGGTCATGACCATATCGTCATCACGGTCCAGCCGCAGTTTGGCAGGCCGCCCGGTTTTCACTGCAACCAGTGACGCCATGGCTGCAAACATGGCTGGGTGGGTTTCCTTGCCGCCAAACCCGCCACCCATGCGGCGCACTTCCACCGTTACCGCATTAGTTGGCCTGCCCAAAACATGCGCCACCAGATGCTGCACCTCCGACGGATGCTGCGTGCTTGAGAACACATGCACATCGCCATCTTCCTGCGGTGTGGCAAAGGCGATCTGGCCTTCCAGATAGAAATGATCCTGCCCACCAATGCGGAAGCTTCCTTGCAAGCGGTGCTGCGCGCCATCGATGGCCTTTTGCGCCTCACCCTGTCCCATGGTTTGCATGGGCTCGATCGCGCTTTCGTTCGCCAGCGCATCATCGATTGTCAAAAAGGCCGGCAAGTCCTCATACTGGATTTTTGCTTTCGCCGCCGCCGCCCGCGCCAATGCAATGCTTTGCGCCGCCACCGCGAAAACCGGCTGGCCAACATATTCAACAAGGCCATCAGCAAACAGCGGGTCATCGCCCGCAAAGGGGCTCACATCATTGTGCCCGGGAATATCCTCGGCTGTGACCACCAAAGCCACACCCTTGGCAGCCTTTACGGCATCCAGGTTCATGGAAGTGATGCGTGCGTGCGCCTTTTCAGACATGGCCACATAAATATGCAACAGGCCCTTCGGCTCCGGCAGGTCGTCAATATAAACCGCCTCACCCGACACATGTTTGTGTGCGCTATCGTGCTGCAGTTCCTTGTGCACACCGCCTTTGATTTCTGAATGCGCGTCAGGCATGGGCAGGCTCCCGGTCGCCCACTAGCCGGGTTTCCACCTCACCCGACGTTTCAAGAAAGGCTTTCATCAACAGGTTTTTGGCAACTTGCAGGCGGTAATCAGCGCTGGCCCGCATGTCAGAAATAGGTGCGAAATCCTGCGCCATGGCTTCCATCGCCGCCGCAACGGTTTCGGCGCACCATTCTTTGCCAACCAGGATTTCCTCCGTTGCTATGGCACGCTTGGGCGTGGCTGCCATGCCGCCAAACGCGATACGCACCGCTTCCACCAGACCATCCTTGATGGTGATATTGAAGCACCCGCAAACGGCTGAAATATCCTGATCAAAACGCTTGGAGATTTTGAAGGCGCGGAAATGACTATCGGGGGCCGGTTTTGGCACAATGATCCGTGCCAAAAATTCACCTTCACGCAAATCCTGCTTGCCGTAGTCGATGAAATATTCTTCAAGCGGAACAGTGCGTTCCTCGGTGCCTTTCCGCAGTACAATCGTGGCATCCGCTGCGATCAAGGCAGGCGGGCTGTCCCCAATAGGGGAGCCATTGGCAATATTGCCACCAAGCGTGCCACTGTTCCTGATCTGGACACTTGCGAAACGTCGGAACAGCTCGCCCATATCAGGGTAAAAGCGTGCCAGCGTTTGCATGGCATCTGCTACCGACACGCCTGCACCAATTTCGATCGACTCGTCAGACTCACGAGTCTGCCCAAGCTCATCAATCGCCCCCAGATAGATCACGACCGACAGTTCCTTGTGCATCTTGGTTACCCACAGCCCTACATCGGTGCCGCCCGACAGGAGCGTGGCATCCGGATACGCTTCCAGAAGTTTGCCAAGATCATCCACCGAAACCGGTGCGAAATATTTTTTCTCATTGCCCGATACAGGGTCTTTCGCCGTCAGTTCCAGCGTTTCATGGCGTTTGAGCGCCAAAAGCGCCTCAATCCGTTCCTTCAGGGCCATATGATCCACCGGCACGCGCTGCGCCTGCGCCTTTTCCGCCGCCTCTACAATTGGTCCATAGCCCGTGCAGCGGCACAGGTTGCCCGCAAGCGTGTCATTAATTTGGTCACGCGTAACGTCGCCGCCACTTGCGTGCATTGCATAGAGCGACATCACAAAACCGGGTGTGCAAAAACCGCATTGTGAGCCATGCGTATCAACAATCGCCTGCTGAACGGGATGCAAGTTGCCATCCGGCTGTGTCAGGCTTTCAACGGTAATCAGTTCTTTCCCGTCAAGCATGGGCAGGAACAAAATACAGGCATTCACCGCACGGTAATGCATCTCTTCATCAATCACCTCGCCCAGCACCACAGTGCAGGCACCGCAGTCACCCTCCGCACAGCCTTCCTTGGTGCCTGTGCGGGCCAACCGGTACCGCAGGAAATTCAGAACCGTCTCTGTCGGATCCGGGTTCACGATTTCATGCAAATCGCCATCAAGAAGAAAACGCACAGTGCCATACATCAGCAAGAATACCCCTAACTGCCACGATAGGTGCTGTAGCCATAGGGCGAGACCAATAGCGGCACATGATAATGCGCGCCTGCGTCCGCAACCCCAAACCGGATCGGTATGATATCAAGAAATGCAGGATCAGCGAGGGTGGCACCCTGGGTCCGGAAATAATCCCCTACCGCGAATTCAATCACATAGTGGCCTTCGGTCAACTCTTTGCCTTCAAGAAGAGGTGCGTCCACACGGCCGTCATGATTGGTTTTCGCCGTTTTCAAAAGGGTCATGCCGCCCTCCGTCACGCGGTAGAGCGTGATGTGAATGCCTTCCCCCGGACACCCATTTGCGGTGTCCAGAACATGGGTGGTCAACCTTCCCATAACTGCCCTCATCAATTCGGTTGAAAATACCTGCTTCAAACCCTGACCGAATAATCAGGATTTGTAAAGAACATCATCGACAGTATAGCCATTAAATTGTTGACAATGTTGCTAAATAGGCGACAATTCTGGGAAATTTCGCCTTTGCAAAGCAGGCTCACACGCCAGACTGGACCACATATATATGTCAAAACGCACAGCCCTTAATGAAGAGGATGTATGTTCCGCCATTCGGGATCGGGTTCTCGAACAACGCCTTGCGCCTGGCACCAAGCTGACCGAGGAATCCCTGTGTTCCATATTCGGTGTCGGCCGCACCACCGTGCGGCGCGCATTCCTACTTTTGACCCGCGACAACATCATTGAGCTGGAAAAAAACAAGGGGGCTGTGGTTGCCTCCCCGACGCCCGAGGACGCAAGACAGGTTTTCGAAGCGCGCCGGGTTCTTGAACAAGCCATGCTTGAAAAAGCCACCGCCAACATCAACGGGGATGACATCAAACGCCTGCGTGACCACTTGCGCGATGAAGAGGAAGCCCTCAGGCAGGCCGACATTGCCCGCTGGATCAGGTTAACGGGTCGTTTTCATATCCTGTTGGCGCAGCTTTCCGGCAACGCCCTCATGTGCAAGTTCCTGGAGCAACTGGTGTTCCAGACAAGCCTGATCATTGCGCTGTACGGGCGTACGGGTACTGCCCCGAACTGCAAGGGCGGTGATCACGAAAGGCTGGTGGATGCGCTGGAAGACGGTGACACTAAGACTGCGGGCGAGATTCTCACACATCATCTGACCACTATCGAAAGCCAGCTTGTATTCAAGGCCCGTTCTTCCGAACAGGACCTGCACACCATCTTCGCCACGGCGAACGACTAACACCCGGGAGCAACAGGATGAACCATGATTATCCTCGCGACCTGATCGGATACGGCGCAAACCCGCCACAAGCCCACTGGCCGGGTGGGGCGCGCATTGCCGTCCAGATGGTAATGAATTACGAAGAAGGTGGCGAAAATTGTATCCTTCATGGTGACGAAGGCGCAGAAACCTTCCTGTCTGAAATCATCAATGCCCCCACCATCACCGGCGCCCGCCATATGAGCATGGAATCGCTCTATGAATATGGTAGCAGGGTAGGTGTCTGGCGGCTTCTCCGGCTCTTTGACAAATATGAAATCCCGGTCACAGTTTTCGCGGTTGCGACAGCGCTGGCACGGCACCCTGATGTTGCCCGCGCCATCGCCGCAGCGGGCCATGAAGTCTGCAGCCACGGTTATAAATGGATCAATTATCAGGATGTCCCCGAGGATGTGGAGCGCGACCATATCGCCAAGGCCGTCGATATACTGACGGAGCTCACAGGAGAGCAGCCCCTCGGCTGGTACACCGGCCGCACGGGCCCGAACACCAGCCGGCTGGTGGCTGAGCATGGCGGTTTCATTTATGACGCCGACGACTATTCAGACGACCTGCCCTTCTGGAAGATCATTGCTGGCAAGCCGCAATTGATCGTGCCCTATACACTGGACGCCAACGACATGCGCTTCGCCAGCCCACAAGGCTTCAACTCAGGCAATCAGTTTTTCACATACCTGAAAGACACGTTCGACACGCTTTATGAAGAAGGCGAAACCCACCCGAAAATGATGTCCGTAGGACTTCACTGCCGCCTTATTGGTAGGCCCGGACGCCTTCAGGCACTGAAGCGCTTCATTGAGTATGCCAAGGGTTTTGACCATGTCTGGTTCGCCCGGCGCATCGATGTTGCCCGGCATTGGCGCAAGGTGCATCCGCATACGGAGGCTCCTTCATGACCGACATGAAACTGAAAGCCAGCAGGACAGACAAGGCCACATTCGTGAAGGCCTATGGCCATATCTATGAGCATTCTCCATGGGTTGCCGAATTCGTCTGGCACGAGAACGACCCCCAAACGCTGGATACACTCGAAGGGCTGGCAAGCGGCATGGCCGCCATTGTGGACCAGGCCAATGAAGCCGCAAAAATGAAGCTGATCTGCGCACACCCCGACCTCGCTGGCAAAGCTGCACAGCGAGATGAGCTGACCACAGAATCAAAATCGGAACAAAGCGGCGCCGGGCTTGATCAGTGCAATGCTGAAGAATTTGAAGAATTCCAGAGACTGAACAGCGCCTACAAAACCAAGTTCGGTTTCCCTTTTATCATCGCCGTGAAGGGCCTTGACCGTCAGGCCATTTTGGCCGCCTTCAGAAGCCGCCTGAATAATGACCGCGAACACGAGTTTTACACAGCTATTAACCAAATCCACAAGATCGCCAGATTACGCCTATCTGAGCTGGCGTGAGTTTTGAGGAAACCAACCATGACACGCCCCGAATTCACCAAACTCGTCAATCTGGCCCAACCAAGATTGGGCGCCAAAGTTACATTTGCAACGGACGATTTTTTCGCCGACAAAAGCCGCCTGATTAACCCGGAGGAACCGGTATTTGTTCCCGGAAAATATGACGACAACGGCAAATGGATGGACGGTTGGGAAAGCCGCCGCAAACGCAGCATGGGGCATGACCATCTTGTCCTGAGGTTAGGGCAGGCTGGCATCATCAAAGGCGTGAATATCGACACAAGCCACTTTACCGGTAACTATCCGCCTGCCGCATCCATCGAGGCCTGCGTTTCCAATGACGATATTCCCGGTGAAACGGCTGTATGGAGCGAAATCGTGCCCGCAACCAACCTTGATGGCAACAGCCACCATTTGATTCCGGTTGAGAGCGACGAGCCCTGGACCCATCTGCGCCTTAACATTTTCCCAGATGGCGGCGTAGCACGCCTGCGAGTTTACGGCGTGATGCACAAAAGCTGGTCAAAAGCCAATGATCAAACATCGCTTGATCTGGCGGCGCTTGAAAATGGCGGGCGGCCTTTGGTGGCCAATAACGAGCACTTCGGTGTGCTCGCCAACATCATGGCGCCGGGAAAAGGGATCAACATGGGAGATGGCTGGGAAACCCGCCGCCGCCGTGAACCCGGCAACGACTGGGCTATTATCGAGCTTGGTCACCCTGGTGTAATCGAGGATATACTGGTGGACACTGCCTTCTTCAAAGGCAACTACCCCGGCCATATCTCGCTGCAAGCAGCCCTTGTTCAAAGTGGTACCGACGAAAGCCTGACTGTTGAAAGCCAGTTCTGGCCAGAGCTGCTTGCCAAGCACCCGCTGCAGGCAGATGACGAACACCCCTTCAAGCCTACAGCTGACCTGGGGCCTGTCAGCCATGTGCGAATTAACATATATCCGGATGGGGGAATCAGCCGACTGCGTCTCGTAGGCAAGCCACATTTCGCATAGTCCAGCCATTCAGGGCGGATTAATCAGCGGCTCTATAGTCTTCAGCAAACAGGTCGTTGCCATGCTCTTGTGGCAAAGCTATTGTTGCTAGAATCAGCTGAAACACGCCCTATGGAGAGATGTCGTGATCAGAGCTTTGATCTTGTTGGCAAGCACCCTGTTAATCGCCTTAAGCCCTGCGGTACAGGCGACAGACATTCTGATCGCGGATGACGACTTCAATAAGTTCCTGAGCAAAGCCAAGCCCGGTGATATTTTTTCGATTTATCCGGGTCGATACAAAGTAACCAGAACAATCAAGTTGGCCGCAAACGGCACAAAAGAAGCCCCCATCACAATCCGGCCCTCGAAGGCCGGTAAAGTTGTCATAGAAGTAGACACACAAATTGGCTTCAAGATTTCGGGTAAAAATTGGATTGTAGAAGATCTCGATTTTGTTGGCATTTGTGTAACCCACAGCACCTGTGAACACGCCATGCAAATCGTCGGAAACGCAGACGGGGCGATCATACGCAACAATAGCATGGTGGACTTCAACTCCGCCATTAAAGGCAATGGTGACTTGACCGACAATCGCCAGTATTTTCCAGACCATGTCTTGATCGAGAAAAACAAAATCTATAACCGCACACCCCGACAAACCAGAACGCCTGTAACGCCTATTGATGTTGTTGGTGGCAGGTTTTGGACTATCCGCGAAAATTTCATTGCAGACTTCCAGAAACTGGAAGGCAACCAGATCAGCATGGCGGGCTTTCTCAAAGGCAATTCCGACAATGGCCTGATTGAGAAAAACCTCGTGATATGCGAGTGGAAACACAAGGGCGGCATCCGCCTTGGCCTATCACTGGGCGGCGGAGGAACCACCAACCCACAGTTCTGCCAAGGACGGTCGTGTAAAATCGAGCACTATAAGGGCACCATCCGCAGCAACGTCATCATGAATTGTCCAGCGGATGTGGGCTTATATTTAAACGACGCAGCCAACACCACAGTTGTGAACAACACAATCATCAACACACTTGGCATTGATGTACGTTTCAACGGCAGTTTCGCCACCATCGCCAACAATATCGTTCATGGTCGCATCAAGGAACGCGATGGTGGGCGATATCGAGGCTATAACAACATTGTTGAGGAAGATCTTGCAGATATCTTCCCCCGCGCGGCCTTCAATGATTTCACACCAAAAGATATGAGCAGCCTTAAAGATGCAGCCTTTGGATTTGAAGGCATAGATTTCTGCACGGGCAAGCCACAGGAAGACTGGGTTGGAGCTTTTGCTTACCCAATGGCGTGTAGTATCGCCGACTTCCTGCCAAGCCCTTGATTAATCTGAGCATCGACCTCGACCATTTGGTTCAATATTGCTGGACGTGTATCAACGGCTCAACATCTAAAGCTGATCCGAAATCTTTCTCGCAAGCCATATTGTTGCGCCACCGCACGCGGGATCGTTTTCAACATGTTCAATCACTTCAAAACCATTTTCCACCAGCAACCGGCCGTATTCAGCGCTATCCAAGCTCCCATGGTAAAGCGGGCGGCCCTCAAACGTTCCAATGGAATGACCAAGAGTTGTGCCGCTAGTGAACATCAATGCGCCACCCGGCAAGCATAGACGTCCGAAGTCCTTGAACACAGGCCGCTGTGCTTCGGGCGAAAGGTGAAAGAAACTATGCCATGCGATCAGCCCGTGAAATTGGGGAAGAGGCGGAAGCGCGCGCATGTCAGCCGTAATCCACGTGTGCTCAGGAAAGGCATCACGTGCAATATCTATCAATGCATTGGCGGCATCGACACCCGTCAACTGACACCCTCTTTCAATAAGATACGCACCAACGGGCTGGCCAGAGCCACACCCAATATCCAAAATCTCACGTCCACCTTCCGGCAAGGCCTGAAGAAAACGATCAAGCCAAGGCTTCTCAAAAAGATTGCTGCTACGCAGCTTAACCCAAGCGGCGGCATTCTTTTGATAAAGGTCTATAACGGTATCAGCGGCGTTCTCTGGCATTTCCAACTCCCCCCAGCCTTGCAAGTTAGCAGTGCGCTTGAAAGAGAGCCAGAACCCATTTCACCACGCACCTGCAAAGTCAGGACCAAATGCCGAACCAGCCAATGACATTAAATTTTCAGTGAGATAATGGCGCACCCGAGAGGATTCGAACCTCTGGCCTCTGCCTTCGGAGGGACAAAAGTTTGAATTTTTATTATTATAATTCAGTTACTTAAAAAGATTATTCGTAAAAATATTCTTTTTGTGCCAATAGCTTAAAATGCATTGCAGTGCATTAAGGCGCATGAATGATTCGATACTTAAATCCTGAAAATTCAGACCCAGTGGCACAAATTTGGCACAAATCTGTACAGCCCCACATTAAGAGCTTCCCCCCACACACAAAGCATCCATTTGAAGCAAACTAATCCTCCTCACAGGTAAAACAGTTTCAAACTGTTCAGAGGTGCCCCCTTTTGATTTCAGCCTCAAAACCGTTTGATAGTAACGGTCTTCATCACCCTCAATAGTTACATGCAGCCTGATCGCCAAGCCCGCCACGCTATCGCCACTGATAGACGCCCCCTCAAAATAAGGGATGTCTTCAGGGTTTCCCCACACTGTTGACTGCCAATCGTGATCATATGCCCATTTTATTACCTTGCGGACACTCTCCTCCGCATAAGTCAACACGGGTGGTGCATTACTCACTTTTGAGTATACCGTGAAGATATCTTGAGTACACAGGAATACATCTGGTGATACTCCGATCACATGCTGCAGCTCGCCCACACTTTCAAACCAACCGTTTCTAGGCCGATAATCCAATCCAGAGTGCTTGTATTCATCCTCCTCTGCCCCGCCGAGGCTAACTTCATCATCTTCGTCTCTCCAGTCCATTATTGCTGCTGCAATTTCCAACGCAGCCGACTCATCCACACCATTTGCCGCAAATGCCGCCGACAAATAATCCATATTGTCATCATTCAGATTTATTCGGCCCTTTTCAAAAGCAACCTGCACTGTAACAGCCTTCGACAATACCTCTATGCTTGCATGGTGCCGAGCGTTCTGCTCATCATCCAGAAAATATCGATGCATAAAAACATCAACTGCTGAAGCTGCTACCAGTTGATTTTGAGCTTCCTCTAGCTCCAACTTTGTAGTTTTTCGAGCAAGAAGCGACAAATCTAGTACAGCAATTGCCAATACAGACAAAAGCAGCACCACCCAAACAACTGAGATAAGAGCCAGCCCTTTGTCCTGGCGTATTTGGAACATCCGCCTCATTGACGATCGATAGCAGCCGAAACCGGATCATCTCCTCCTAAGAGAGTGCGAAATTCCCTTTTGAGATAGTCCATCACATTCTGGGTCTCCTCTTGATCTCGAATAATTCTTGGCGTTAGCAGGACAACAAGTTCGGTACGCCGCTCGACAAGGTCTGTTGATCGAAAAACATTTCCTAATAACGGAATACTCTTCAGCAGCGGGACGCCTGAATGGACTTTTGAAGCGGAACTTCTTATCAATCCCCCAAGCGCAATCGTAGAGCCGTTCTGCACAGCCACAGAACTACTCATTTTTCGCTGCTGTATTGTCGGCGCATCAATACCCGAGGAAGCAGTTTCAACTACTTCACTCATTTCTTGTTCAATGTCGAGCATGATCAAACCACCGTCATTTATACGCGGCGTTACGGTGAGGATCACACCTGTGTTTCTGTATTGAATACTATTCACAATCGGTGCGTTGCTGTCTGTAGAACTCACAGAAGAAGCCGTCGGGACTGGAACCTCATCACCGACTTGTAGAGTTGCCGACTGATTATTCAATACAAGCAACTTGGGAGACGAAATGACTTTTACATCCGTCATAGATTCAATAGCATTTAAAGCCGCGCTAATGCTTGATGATGATGTATGAACCCATGAAAAACCCGGAAACTGAGCTGCAGGAGAGGTCGATTGTCCAAACGAAACAGAGTTGTTTCCTGAATCAAAATGCCACTGTAATCCATACCGCAATTCATCATTCAGGCTTACTTGTGCCAACGTTACTTCAACAAGTACCTGCCGTGGCGGAATATCGATCTGCTTCAACGCAGTTTCTATAACAGCAAACTCGGCAGGGGTTGCCATGATAACGATCGAATTACTCTCTTCACTGGGAACGATACGGACCCCTTCATCCCCCAAGCCATTAAATTGATTTAAGTTATTTCGTCCAACTCCATAGCCATTACCACGGCTCTGGTTGGTTCTTGCGCCACCTGTCGCTGCACCAAGCAGTCCGGCTTCTCCCCTCGAGACAGAGCGCCGTTCTGATCCATAATTTCCATAACGCGCACCCAAAATCAAATTCAACGTATCTGAAATATCGGCAGCACGGCCATTTTTCACCTGGTATACATAAATCCGACGACCCGGCGAACTTTCACCGAGGTCCAACTTGTCGATCCATTGTTCGATAGCACGAAGAACCTTCTTATTATTGGCAACAGCAATGATCTTGTTAATGCGCGGCACGGGAATAAAACTTACATTGGTACCCGCGTCACTACCATCTTCGCCAAATATCTCTTTCAACTCCTTCACAATTTGTTCTGGCTCAGCATAATTTAGAGCGTAGATAGCAAAAGACATGCCCGCCATCCTATCGACATCAAATGTCTGAACCGCTCGAATCATGGAAGCCAATTCTTGGGAGGTTCCTGCTAAAATTAGAATCCGGCGAGGATCATCTGCCCGCAAGATTCCTCCCTGAGAGGAAAATGGCTCAATCAATTTCTCCATTTCCGTAGGCAATGTATAGTTCAAAGGAACGATTTGGACACCAAAACTGGGGAGATTCGTACTGGCCGGAATACCTTGACCAATATTCTTTGTCGCCAACGGCGCCTCGGCCAACGGCAAAACAACATGACCTTCAGTCGTCTCCACCAATGCATACCCTTTAGTCCTCAGCAAAGCCTCCAACGTTAGCCGCAGGGCTTCCTTACTAATAGGGCCACTGGTCTCCAGCGTAACATTTCCCGTCACGCGTGGATCAAGAACATAGGGCACATTCAGCGTATCACCAAGAATAGCTCGAATCACGACCCTGATATCTGTATTCTTAAAAGTCAGCGACAAATCACCATTTGTTTGCCGCCTAACCAGTTGGATAGGTGCAGGAGGCTTTGAAAGTACATTATTGCCATCAATGTATTCTGCTCTATTCCTTACTTCCTTTTCTTCTCTTATCTGAGGTGCAGTTATCTCTTTCGCCGATGGCCTGTTAATGTCCGCTTCTAATGCGGATACTTTGATCGTCTCGTCAAAAGCAACATCGTCACCTGGCGTTGAACAACCCAGTAAACCTACACACATCAGCACACTGACAACTTGTCTGATGTACGACGTACTTCCTGTAACTGAAAACATACTATCCCCCATCGGCAAGCTGAATTACGCGACGCTCACCATCAAATACCAATGTAATAAAGTTCGACCCTATTGAATCCACTTGCCAATCACCTATTGCATCACCCATTCGCGCAACTACTGTCTCTTTAGTTTCCGCATGCTGAAGATAAGCTGTTCTGCTGGTTTCACTGCTCCCCATGATGCCAACAAGTAAATAAGGTGCCTCAATTTTCGCCTTAATTTCCTTAGGAGCCGCTTTAGGTTCAAGCGCTTGAGGCTTCCGCCTGTTAAAGTGAAACAATGGCCGATCAAGAGCTCTTTGCATTTCTGCCTCACGAACGTCTTTTAAGTCCTTGGAAAGTACTTCTTCCAAGCTAGAGACTGCCTGCTCATCCGGTTCTGGAAGCTTCAGAACAAAAGCAAAAGATCCAACCAAAAGAGACACACCATTTACAAGAAATAGAGAAACAATAAGGGGAGAGTTAAACAACTTAGCCATCACGCCCTCCCTCCCCAATTCGATAAAATCCACTAATCTCTGCCGACACGGATAACTGCGCGGCGCGAGATACTTCGGAGGGTACCTGGATACGGACATTCAGCTTGCCTGCACTCAGCATAGGCTCAAACCCTTCTAAAGCAGCGATAAATTTTAGAAGTTTTTCTTGAGTGCAAACAAAATCAATCTGCACAGAGCTCCGTGCTAAAGTGTCATCTGAACGAGACTCTCGAAGTGGACGCATCTGTCTGACACGGATCTCAATTTTAGAAGCTAGTTGACGAATATCTCGCTGAAGCTCTGATCGAATTCTGTTTTGGTCACCAGTATACAAATAACGACTCGCACCGTCATTGCCCAAATCAGCTATTCGGCGCTTAATCACATCTTCCTTTTCAGGTAATTGATCCAAGCGCTGCATCAATATTTGCTTTCGCTGATAAGTCCGCTCTAGTTCACCTATCATTGCCAAATCATCAGAGACGATGACCCACCACCCAAAAGTCAACAGGACGATGAGTATCGACCAAGAAAAACCAATCAATACCTTATTCATCCCTCGCGGCCCCTATCGTTAGGCCATACCGCATCTAGGCGGATTTCGAAACGACGCGCCTGGTCTTTATCAATACCCAACACTGATTCTAGTGTAACATTGCGAAACGCAGGATTTTCTTGAAGACTCAAGACCCACTCCTCAGGAGCCAGAGCTGTCCCCCGAATAAAGAGACGACTGCCATCAAGTCTAAGTTCTTCAAACACAATGGTATCCGGGCTGGCATCTGTAAGTTGAACAAACAAATCCAATATCTGCGCCCGATGCCGCTGATCATAAACGGCCTGAGCCAAGTTTTGCATTTTACGCACCTGCCGTTGTAGGCCTGCTATCTTTGCTGTCTTTTGGCGCAACTCCACAATCGCCATATCCGTATCGTTAATAGCTTCCTGGAGACGACCCATATATACACCAGGAAATATTGAGGCGATGAAGACAATTGCCCCAAGCAATACTAATGCAACTCCTCCTCTCAACCATTTGCGGCGACGAATTACGTCCAAAGGTAACCGAACATGATTATCATTCCCGCCCGCGTACAAAAAAACATCTTCAATAGTTCGGCCAGCTTGTTTCGCAGCGATGAATAACTGGTCCAAAAGGTGCCGACGAACTGCAAAAACAGTAACTTTTGAAAGGTCGCTTTCTGCGACTTTGTTGACACGATAAGCATGGATCAATTCTGACGAAGTGATAGGTAAAGCTCTCTCCACCTCCAATCGAACCGCATTTTTTATATCCCGTAAAGCCTCTCTTGAAACAGTAAACTGGTGGGTTAAGACCACGCTTGATTTCAAGTAAAGCGCAACATTTTTCTCTTGTAAGCTACTGATAGAAAAGCTCTCCAGAGACATACCCTCAATGGCAACGGGCTCTAAGTCACCAATCATGCGAAAATAAGGCCTGACACCGACGGGCAAACCGGACAGCAAAAAATTTGCCCAGTTACTCAACAGTCTTTGAAAAAAATGAAAAATTGGTTGCCAAAACCCAGACATCTTAACCCTAACTGCAAACTAGAAGTTGTGAATCAAATGCACAGCGTGCCCATCCAGATGCTTGTGGCCGAACAATTAACTGAGGCCAAATCCGTGTCTCGCCCTCGAATGTCAGGTCCAGCCTAATTGCCTCCGGCAGGTATAGTTGCTCCGACCAAGTGTCCTTCCAGAGCCCACTAGAGTTGTCGAAATACCCAATCACAATGGCCTTCACCCCAGATAATAGTGGTATCGTTTTACAGATACCTTCCATATCTGTTGTCCGGTTCAGACATGACCTTTCTTTCGCAATGAAATCTTCGACCAGCAACATATTAAGAGACTGTTGTTCGTCCAGTACCAATGACACTTGATATAAATCATCAACGCGTGCATCGGGATGGATGGCGGCAGTGAACGTTATCTCATTTTGTGACCCAACAAGAGGCGGCCTAAGTGCCGATACAAAACGACCAGGGTCCGCTGAATAAGCATTACGCAACCACTGCGAAAGACGATGACGAACCAGTCGTATTTTTTCTTTCTCCGATATCTCTTTGTGCGTGTTTGTCCATGTCCTCAGCCCAATAGTCACGCCATCAGATAATGGCAAAGCCATTAGCGCCATAAGGGTCGTCGCCACTAGCACCTCAAGAAGCGTATAACCGTGGTCATCCCCCATCCTAGTGATCCCTATATACAATGCGCTTGAGCTGGATTGGGATGTCGGAGCCATTTTCTGCAGCCGACACTGTAACCGTTACCTGATAAAGGAAACCGGGGGCCCTTTCTGAATCTGATGAATGAGCGTAATTTTCACCTTCGACTTTCCAAGCCCAACCCATGTCCTCGCCACTTTCAGGCAAGTCATTCCACCTTTTTCTTGCAAGCACATCCTGCATTCTTGCCTGAGCTATTGCCAACGCATAATCGCGGTTTATTGTCTCTTTGATACGGATGGGACTACCACCAAAAATCGGATACAATGCGCCATAAGCGAGAGTCAGAATCGCCAGGGCAATCAATACTTCCAAAAGCGTAAAGCCTTTGTCCTCGAACACCTTGGTCATTGTTGCACCTGTATGCCACCTGACATCCAATCAATTGCTACATCAACCCGAACATTTCCCCGCTCGACAGACAGCACACCGCCGGATGTCCCTCCCGTAGGGTAGAATTCAACCCGGTTGTCCGACGGCACCTTCCATTTCATTTGGCGTTCGAAAGAAACCATCACATCGGATGGAACCTCCAGCTCTTTAGCCAAATCTGAATCATGCCAACCAAGTCCAGATACGGTCTTTGCCGTGGGATCAAATATCAGTCCGGTCACAGAATTGTAGCGAACCGCCTCATGCTTCAACTCTCTGGCTAGATTAGCCAGATCATTGGCATATTGGCGCACTTGAAGATTTGGCACGAGCACCGAATATGCAGTCGGGACAGACAGCACAATCATTGAAATTATGGCCAACACCACCAGCAATTCCAACAACGTATATCCATCCTCGGAAGACTTATATACCCGCTGCATTTCGCGATACCGTAATATCGTCCGTGCCGCCGGATGAGCCATCAGGACCAATACTTGTTACGGTGATCGTCGTTCCATTGTTTTGATATGTGTACGCATTACCCCACGGATCAGTCAGGCCCGAATTATTCGAGACATAAGGCCCCGCCCATCCCGTAATATCAGCAGGCTGGGATGTAAGCGCTGAAAGTCCCTCTTCTGTAGTAGGAAACCGCCCCATATCAACATAGAAGAATTCCAGATCAGTCATCAGCCGGGTTGCTTCAATTCGAGCTGTTTTCTCTTTCGAAGAACTGAGCTGTTCGAGCACAGCCGGTGCCGCAACACCGATGATCAATGTCAAAATAACAAGAACCACCAGTAGTTCAAGCAGGGTATACCCCTCTTCTTCACGAACGGCTTGTTTGATCGATTTATTAAAGTGCCACATTGTTAATACTCATTATTCCAAGTAAAACTGACCCAACGAGCAGGGCCACAAGCCCCCCCATTATGAGAGTTAGAACTGGGGAAAGAAGAGCCAAACCTTTCTCAAGTTTTGCTTCAAAATCCTGCCCTGTGATAGATGCCGCTTCTTCAAGCATTGCCCCCAAATTCCCCGATTGCTCCCCAACCCGCGCAAATTGCAAAACAAGGGAAGGCATCCAACCCAGTTTTGCAAGTGCAACCGAAAGCAATTCACCACGACGAACAAGAACCCTTGTTTGCCTCAGGTCATCCCCCAAATGAGGAACCTTAATTGCT
This sequence comes from Alphaproteobacteria bacterium, assembly GCA_013372925.1. Classification (GTDB taxonomy): domain Bacteria; phylum Pseudomonadota; class Alphaproteobacteria; order Sphingomonadales; family Kordiimonadaceae; genus Kordiimonas. The sequence goes on along the minus strand of JABXIV010000228.1, from coordinate 3,539 downwards.
TCAATGGCCATCGCTATCGATTTATCAAGAGCAAGTCCACTGTGTGTACACACACCAAGTGTTCTGACAAATCGAATGATATCCGGCGTCAACATCCAGCTACGTATCGCAGGCAAACCACTAAGACGGCGCAATATATCAGCCTTCACCCCCGGTGTATATATTACCCAAACAACCCAAGCGATAAAAGTCACCAGAAGAATAGAAAAAATCCAAAGATATTCGGAAAAGAAAGAGGACAAAGCCAATACAAAACGTGTCACCCAGGGCAATTTATCTTCGTTCCCGACAAAAACCGGAGCAAATTGAGGCAATACGAATGTCATGACCAACACAAAAGTCATGCAAACCATAGCCATCAGAATGGCTGGATAAATCAGGGCACTTCTTAATCTTTCTTTGAAAGACAAAGATCGATCCATCGCACCCGCGATTGCATCAAGCGCCTCAGGAAGTGTTCCCGAGGTTTCCCCCGCCTGAACGGACGCGATAACCTGCACGGAAAACAAGTGCTTATGTTCGGCCAAGGCCCGACCTAGGCTTTCTCCCCTGCGCACTCGTTCCCTGATATCTTCAAGGTTTCGAACAAACAGCTCTTTGTCATGCGTACCGATCAACAGTCGAAGGGCATCGTCCATAGACAGGCCCGCTTTCAATAGCCTGGCTAAATCGCGCAGGAAGGAAAACACATCCCTTTCATTTGGCTTGCCCAAGAAATTGACCGGTTCATTAAGGCGCATCGCAAGTGTCTTGCCGCCGCTTGAAAGTTCAAGCGGACGCCAACCCCGGCCATGCAATTCAGCGGTCGCTGTCGGCAAATCGGCCGCTTCCAACACGCCTGTCTGCACTTCATTATCCTTATTCAAAACGCGATAATGAAAAGTAGGCATCATCCACGCTCCCGCGTCACCCGGATCACTTCAGCGAGAGAAGTCTTGCCTTCGCGAGCGATTGCCAGGCCATGGTCATAAAGCGTGCGCATGCCACCGGCGCGCGCCAATGCTTCAAGTTCTGTGCCGCTTTTGTGCGCAAGGATCGCTTCTTCAATCCCAGGTGTAATGGCCAAAACCTCAGCAATCATGGTCCGCCCCAAATAACCGCTGCCGTGACAGGCTTCACACCCCGAACCGGTATAGAAAGGACCATCATCAAGGCCAAGACCAAGCTCCTCCAGCAACAGCGGCGCAGGCCTGTCATCGGTTTTACAGTGCGGGCAAAGCGTTCGCACAAGCCGCTGCGCCATAACCAACCGAAGCGTGGAAGAAATCAGATAATCTTCCACCCCCATATCCAGAAGCCGGGAAATTGCGGCCGCGGCGGAATTCGTATGCAATGTAGATAAAACAAGGTGCCCCGTAAGCGCAGCCTGAATAGCGATGGAAGCAGTCTCATCATCGCGGATTTCACCCACCATAATGACATCAGGATCCTGACGGAGAAACGCCCGCAAAGATTTGGCGAATGTGCGCCCGATCCGGGCATCCACCTGAACCTGCCCAACGCCATCCATCACATATTCCACCGGGTCTTCCACTGTAAGGATTTTACGTTCGGATGTATTCAGTTCGGAAATACCCGTATAAAGCGTTGTTGTTTTACCAGATCCTGTTGGCCCCGTTACCAAAACAATCCCGTCAGGGCAGCGAAGTGCTTCACGAAAAGGGCCTTTTACCTGTGCATCAAACCCCAGCTTTTCAAAATCCAGTTGAACTGCCCCGCGGTCCAGAAGGCGCATCACAACAGCCTCGCCCTGGCTGGTGGGCGACGTTGCAACACGAAAATCAATTTCCTTGCCGTGAGCCCGCACCCGCATGCGCCCGTCCTGTGGTAACCGGCGTTCGGCAATATCTAGCCCGGACATAATTTTCAGGCGCGAAACAATCGCCGCCATCATATCCCGGCTGGGGCTTGGCACTTCCGCGAGCATGCCATCAATCCGAAAGCGTATCTGCAGGGCACCTGCAATCGGTTCCACATGTATATCAGAGGCACGGCGGGTCAACGCATCGTCTATCATTCGGTCAACAAAGCGGATAACGGGTGCATCAGTGGCCAACTCCTTAAGCCGGTCCACATCATCTGCAATCGCATCGGCATCCACATCATCATGGGCATCTGAACTGTCTACCCCGAAATACAGATGATTGATGGCTGCTTCCACTTCCCGAAGCGTTGCCACTTTCAAAGTCACTGGCTTTCCTGCAGCAAATTCAAGGGCGCGAACCGCATAGGCATCGGTTGGGTCGGCGACAATCGCCTCAATTTCGCTGCCCAGATCACGGCAAGGCAGAACATAAAAGCTTTTAAGGAAAGTTGGGTTGATGTGCTCAAGCTCTACAGGCACAAGGGGCCAATCATCGGGACCAGCCTGCGGAATGTTACAGTGCCTAGCAAGGGCCATGGCCAAATCTTTTTCTGAAAGAAAACCAAGCCCTGCTATTGTGCCCGCAAGGCCCTGCCGGGCCTCCTGCAGCACCTCCTGCACACGGCTCCAGGCACCGCCGGACAACAGCCCTCGATGAACCAAAAAAGATCCAAATTCAGATTGCGCCCCCAATGCACGCCCCCAGCTTGCAAACAAGGGGCGACTATAGCGGGATAGTTGCACGCAAACAAGCAGATTTCTGCGGGTTCCATCCTTCCGCGCAAGCATTGTCAGAGCAAAATTTCTTGATGAAAGATGCTAGTGGCGTTAGCCAACAAGGCATGAAAAACGGTGTTGTCAGAATAAAACGACTTGCGCCGAAACCTCCTCCGCAATAGCCAACGCTGTATGAAAAATCCATTCCGCTATTTCAAATACTCACCCGACGTCATTCGCCTCGCCGTGATGCTCTATGTCCGTTTTCCTCTTTCACTAAGGCAAGTCGAAGATTTGCTGCACGAACGCGGTATTGATGTCAGTCATGAGACAGTCCGCTATTGGTGGAACAGGTTTGGTCCTTTGTTTGCTTCTACCATCAAGGGGAAGCGTCTGCGGTCACCAAACCATTCCAACTGGCGTTGGCACCTGGATGAGGTTTTTGTGAAAGTCGGCGGTGAGCGCAGATATTTGTGGCGCGCCGTTGATCATGAAGGCGAGGTGCTTGAGGCAATCGTTACCCAGAAGCGAGACAAGAAAGCCGCGCTAAAGCTTTTGAAGCAACTGATGAAACGTTTTGGAAAACCCAAAATGATTGTGACAGATCGCCTACGATCATACTCGGCAGCCTTGAAAACCTTGGGCTGTGAAGATCGTCAGGAAGTCGGCCGTTGGCGCAATAACCGTGCCGAAAATAGCCATCAACCCTTCAGGCGAAAAGAACGAAGCATGCAGGGTTTCAAAGACCCTACCACGCTTCAGAAGTTTACATCCATCCACGGCCAGCTATACAACCACTTCAACGCACAAAGACACTTAATCACCCGACAGAACTTCAAAGCTTTTCGTGCTGAAGCCCTTGATGCTTGGCGGCAACTTGCCGCCTAATAGCGGAGTCTCACAGGTTGCGCTGTGCTCAGTATTGTTATTCTGACAATGCCGGCCTACGGCTTCCTGC
>JABXIV010000093.1 GCA_013372925.1 Alphaproteobacteria bacterium | reverse complement strand
CCCACTGTGATTCCATGGAACCGTCTGACGCTCAGCGCTGCAGCACAGCCTGCTGCGGCGGGTTTGCAAGCAGCATCCTGCTGCCCGGCGATTTCAGCGATCAGGCTGAGCCGACACCCTCGGCACCAACATACCGCCTGATGGCGCAAGCCGCCCGCCCGGCACCGCAAGCCATCATCACACCACCCCCGCGCGCCCTGACCTTCATTTAAGGCAGCGCGCAGCCATACCGCTGCCTCAGTGATCGGCATTCCCTTGGATGCCAGCCAATTGCCCTGTCAATTGCCAGTTGAGGTCAATCGATGTTTCGACAGATTTTCCCGGCCACCCTTGTGGCTTTTATCCTTGCCGTATCGGCCAATGCCTTTGCCGCGCAGGATACGCAAAACAATACCCTGCACCCCCTTCTGACCATGGAGGACGCTGTTCGTCTGGCCCTGTCGTCAGACGATCCCTATCTTCTGCAACCCACAGCACGCGCCGAGGCGCTGGCTGACCGCGCCGTTGCAGAGTCCCAGCTACCGGACCCGAAATTCAGGGCGACCTTCGCCAACTGGCCAACGAACAACTTCAGCTATACGCAGGAGCCAATGACCCAAATTCAGCTTGGTTTGAGCCAAAGCTTCCCCAAGGGGGACACGCTTGAGTTCAACCGGCAGAAACGCAAAGCGCTGGCTGAAAGGGAGCAAGCCATCCGTGACCTGCGGCAGCGTGAAGTCGTCCTTGAAACCCGTTCGCGCTGGCTTGATCTTTATTACTGGCAGGCTGCCCGGAACAAGGTTCAAACCAGCCGCCAGGCAATCGCCGAGCTCGTGCGCGTGATTGAGGCCATCTATGCCACGGGCCGGGAAACCAGCCAGGATGTGTTGCGGGCGGAACTTGAGCTGAGCCTGCTGGATGACCGCCTGGTAGAGATCGATCGCCAGAGCGCCATGGTGCGCGCCCATCTTGCCCGGCGGGTTGGCATGAGTGCCGCGAACCGCGCGGTGCCGGACCTTACCCCCGCGCTCAGGCACCCGTCAGACATAGCGCCGCTGACAGACCTTCTGCAATCACACCCGGCTGTGCTTATTCAGGAAGCGTCCGTCAGCGCGGCTGACAAGGATGTGGGCATCGCAGCAGAACAATATAAACCCGGCTGGGCCGTGAATGTGGGATACGGCGCCCGCGGTGCTGACCGGGCAGATTTCGCAACCGTTGGTGTGGTGATGGATGTGCCGCTTTTTACCAAGAAACGGCAGGACAAGCGCCTCTCCGCCGCCAAGAAAGACCGGCAGGCTGCCCGCCTTGGCCGCGACAGCATGCTGCTTGACCTGAAGAAGAAGCTGGACAGCAGCTATGCCGACTGGGTGCGCCTTCAGGAGCGTGTGAACCTGTACCAGTCTGTGGTGATCAAGCGGGCCAAGGAGACAACCGAAGCGTCGCTTGCGTCCTACCAGAATGGTGTCAGTGATTTTGCTGAACTTGTGCGTGCCAGGCTGGCGGAACTGGATGCAGAACTGAAACTGTTGAAGCTGCAAAACGACCGGCTGAAAGCCCAGGCCCAACTGTTGTTCCTTGAAGGGGAAGAAGATGCGTAAAACATACATGATAGCAGCCGCTGCCCTTATGATTGGCGGTGGCCTTGGCTTTGGCATGGCGCAGTGGACTGCCCCTGCAAATGAAAGTAACGCCGCAAGCACCAAGTCAGACAAGCGCGAAATCCTCTATTGGGTTGCGCCAATGGACCCGAATTTCAAGCGTGACGAACCCGGCAAATCCCCCATGGGGATGGACCTTGTGCCGGTGTATGCCGATGAAGCACAGGGCGGGGACAATGCTTCCGCGCTCAGGATCAATGCCTCGGTCGTCAACAATCTGGGTGTGCGCACCGCCAGCGCCACAGTGGCCAACCTGCCGCGCGAAGTGGAAACCGTGGGCTTTGTCGCCATGGATGAAAACAAGACCGCCCATGTGCATGTGCGCACCGCAGGATGGGTAGAGAAGCTTCACCGCAAGGCCATTGGCGAACAGGTAAAAAAAGGCGAGCTGATTTTCGAACTGTATTCGCCGGAGCTTGTAAACGCCCAAACCGAATATCTGCAGGCGCTAAGGCTGAAGCAGGAAGGCCTGATCCGGGCCTCAAAGGAACGCCTTATGGCGCTGGGCATGACCACTGGCCAGATCGCCGACCTGAAGAAAAGCGGTAGCGTCGATCGGCTGATCGAAGTGCGTGCCCCGCAAGACGGCATGATCGCCGAACTAAGCATCGGCGAAGGCATGTATGTCCAGCCCGCCAAAACTGTCTTTTCGCTGACAGACCTTTCCACCATCTGGGTGATGGTCGATGTTTTTGAAGGCCAGAGCGACTGGGTGAAAGAAGGCGACATGGCCGTTATGCAGTTACCTTTCCTGCCCGGTGAAAACTGGGAAGGCACCGTGGATTATGTTTATCCCATGGTGGACGCGAAAAGCCGGACCGTGCGGGCACGCCTTGTTTTCCCGAACCCCGATGGCCGGTTGAAACCCAATATGTATGGCGAGGTTTCCATCAAGGCCGCGCCTGAAGAAAATGTCCTCACCATCCCGCGGGAAGCGCTGATCCGTACTGGCAAAACCGATCGGGTGATCCTGTCGCTGGCTCAGGGCCGCTTCCGCCCCGCCGAAGTGGTCGCGGGCCGCGAAAGCGGTGACAGGGTTGCCATCCTCAGGGGCCTTGAAGCGGGCGAAGAGGTGGTTACATCCGGTCAGTTCCTGATCGATTCAGAAGCCAGCATCAACGCATCCTTCCTGCGCATGCTAGACGAATATGACGAAACACGCACCACCTCGATGCAGCACGAAGGCCATGACATGGGCCCGGCGGAGATGCCCGTCCATCACGGCATGGGCACAGTGAACGCCATTTCAGGCAAGACCGTGAACCTGTCGCATGACCCGATTGAAAGCCTTGGCTGGCCAACGATGACAATGGACATGCAAGTGGCCCCGGATGTGGACCTGAGCATGTTCGAAGCGGGCGACCGGATGCATTTCCAGATCAGGAAAACACCCGAAGGCCCGTTTGTGATCATCATGGCCATGAAAATGTAGGAAGCGGAGACAATCATGATTGCCAATCTTATCCGCTGGTCGGTCCAGAACCGTTTCCTCGTGATGATCCTGACCGTGCTTTTCACGCTTTGGGGGGTGTATTCCCTTTCCAGAACGCCGCTTGATGCCATCCCCGATCTTTCGGATGTGCAGGT
>JABXIV010000129.1 GCA_013372925.1 Alphaproteobacteria bacterium | reverse complement strand
TGTGCTCTACCAACTGAGCTAAAGCGGCACGTCCCATGCGGGTAGGAAAGGCGAGCGCCCTTCAAGCCGTTTTATAAAACACGGCCCGCGCTCGAACAAGATTTTTTGGCTGATGGCCGGGGCCAGGAAACCCACGCCCTTGGCCAGAACATGCGTCCCCTAAGTGCCCTTTTCTGCACTGCCTGCGGGGCCGTTCCATGGGCTTTCACTGCTGCCCACCAGCATGGCGATGGGGGCTTCAACAGCCTTGCCAGCGTGGCTTTGGGCCACCGCCTGGCCCGCATGCCACGACAGGCTATCGAACGCACCGCAACTGCCACAAAGCGGCGACCAGCCGTGCGGCGTGTGCCCACAATCGGAACATACCCAGCGCGCACCATCTGCCGCGTGGGCAAGGGCCGCTTCAACCGGGTCCGGGTCTTCCCCCAGGGCGTGAGCCAGCGCCAAGCGGTATTGCCACGCCGCGCGCGTGGGCGCTTCGCGAGTCAGTTTTTCCAGCACAGGCTTGGCCATGTCATAAGCGCGCGCATCCATCAATGCATCCGCCAGCAGCAGCATGGATTGCGGGTCATCGGGGTTGCTTTCAACCAATGTACGCACCCGCTTCAGCCAATCGGCACCGCTTTCAGCGGCGTCCAGTTCCTTGAACACTTTGGCAAGCGACGGGTGCGGCACGCGGGACCACACATCCCGGACAATCTTTTCCGCCCGCTTCTTGTTCCCGGCAGACAGTTCCAGCTTCGCAAGCGCACTGGCAGCAGGTGCGAAATCGGGCCGTGACGACAGCGCCTTCTTGAAGGATTTGCGCGCGGCATCCTTTTCGCCCTTCAGGTTCTGTTCCGTTGCATGGGCAAAGGCAAGCGCTGCCCTGTGGCGCGTAACCACATCAGATTCCAGCAGTTTTTCACGTGAAACCTTCTGAAGCGCTTCCTCCGCCTGCACCCAGTTGCCCGCCGCTACTTCAAGCGCGAACAGGGTTTTCAGCACCCATGGGCTTTTGCGGTTTTCCTGAAATGCGGTGCGGGCCAGCCTAAGGGCTTCGCTTTCGCGGCCCAGCCGCCGGGCTTCCTGCACCAGTCCGCGAAGGCCAAGGAAACGGCCGTCTTCGGTTTTCTCCAGCGCCTGATAGCGTTTTTGTGCGCCCTGATAATCGCCTGCACGGCTTGCAGCCTCGGCGGCGATCAGATGCACCATGGGCTGAGGCGGCAACAGCACCTCGGCCTGTTCCACCAGCTTGCGCGCCAGCTTATGGTCCCCCGCCGCCAGCGCCACCAGCGACTGGTTCATCATCTTCAGGCCGCGGCTCTGTCGTTTGATCTCGGCATTCTTGCCAACAACCGGCATATCCCGGCGCAGCCAGCCCACAAACCAGACAATCCCAGCCACAAGGCCCGCAAGGATCGCCGCCGCCAGCACCAATGAGGCAAAGCTGGTGATAACCTCAAAGCCCTGGAAATCGATGGTCACCGCGCCCGGATGGTCAGCCAGAAGCGCGGCGGCATAAGCCACCAACAGAACGCCCAAAAGCCAAAGGAAAAGCCGGATCATCGGCTACCCTCCATGCCCGAAGGGGCTTCAAGTGGCAAATTGCTGGAAGACACGCGCGTGATCAGCCGGTCAAACGCGCGGGCAACGCCCACATGCGCTTCGGCGGCTTCACGCCACGGTTGGGTTGCTTTGAAGGCGGCCCCTTCAAGGCCCGCAAGCACCTTCACGGCACCGGCCACATCACGTGCCGCCAGCAGCTTTTCCGCTTTCAACAGCTCTGCATCCAGCCCGGTTGCGCCCGCATCTGTGCGGCGCACCGTAAAGAGGTTGGCCAAAAACCCGCCTTCCTCTTTTTCAGTTTCCTTCACGGCAGCAGCAGCCATGGCATCGAAATCCGCCACAAGCCGATCATAGGGCGCAACGCCCGCGCCGTTTTCCGCCAGAAAGGCGATGTCGGCCCCAATCATCTGCTGGTCAAGCGCCGGAAGGGCCGCAAAATCAGGCCGCAGGGCGGAAAGCCCGTCGCCAAACGGCTGGCCTATAAGCGCCCTGTCCTTCAGGCGGGAAAGCGCCAGAACAATACGCCCCCGCGGGGAAGCTTCAAGCGCCCCGGCCTGCACTTTTTCCATGGCCTCTTCCACCGCATTCAGCCGCGCCTTTAAGGTGGTTACCTCGGTGCGGGCAAGCGCGAGCGATCCCTTAAGCTGCGATACCTGCGGGTCGGCCTCGCCGCTCAGGGTTGAAAGCCGCGCCACATCGTCCGTCAGGCGGTTGATCTCCGCTTGCAGGGCTGCAAGGCGCTGCGGGTCAAGGCTTTGGGCATCAGGGCTGTCCATTCTGGCGGCGGCAAGGGTGGCAAGGTCTGCCGCCAGCGCATCCCGCGCCGTGGCCGCAGCCTGAAGGCGTTCCTGTTGCTGTGCCAGGATTTCCTGCTGGCGGCTGAACGAAGCCTGCAGGTTTTCAAGGGCTGCCTCAAGCGGGGCACTGTCGAAGCGTTCCTGTGCCAGGGTGGCGGCTTGCTGGCCCGGCAGGCTCAGGCCCCATTTTTCAAGGCCCGGCGCAAATTGTGGGCTGAAATAAACGCCCGCGCCAAAAGCGGTCATCAGGGCCACAAGGCTCCAGCCCGCCTTGGCGGCAAACCCGCCGGACGCTTTTCCAGTTTCTGAAGCTGCGGGGCCCGATGCTTTTGGCTCAGGCTCTGGTGATTCATGGATAATGGTGGCCTCGATAATCTCGGGCTCATCCTTCGGGGTCTCGTCCCCAGTTGCCGCTGTATCTTTTTCGCTCACGTTCTCTTGCCCCCGGTTTGCGGCCTAATCCTCAAGCTGGCTGAACAGTGCCTTCTCGGTCGGGATAATCGCATACCGAACAGACCGCCATGGCCCGATCAGGTTCTGCGCCACGCGGGTAGACAGGCAAACCGCATCCATTTTCGAAAGCCAGTCAGACCGGCCGTATTCCGCTGTGGTTTCTTCAAATGTGGTAGCAGTGCGCGGCGAATAAAAGAGGGCGGCATCAATTTCGCCTTCTTCCATCGCTTCCTGAACGCCTGCGGAAAAGCTCCTCAAGGGGTTGCTCTGGTAAGTGATGGTGCTGTCTGCGTCCAGCCCCTCCTGCCTAAGCACATCCGCGATATTATAGCTGATCACATTGCCTGCCAGGTGGGTATATTTGCGTTTTTCGGAAATGCCGCACTCAAGCAGGATTGGCACCAGTTGTCGTGCCGTGCCGGGGCCTGCTGTCACGTTGGTGAACCCAAGCCGACGGGCCTCGTTGGCAGTTTCCTCACCCACCGCAAAAATCGGGCGGTCCTTGTTGCCGATATTGGCCAGCCCCAGACGTGCCCCATTCTTGCTGGTGACAATAAGGCTGCGATCTTCGTCCGGTATTTCAAACGATACCGGGTCGATCTGGATCATGGGGGCGATAATCACCCGGTGGCCAAGGGCTTCAAGTTTCTCGGCTGTGGGGGTCGCTTCTTCGATCGGGCGCGTTACAAGGACAGTTTTCATTCGATCTCCGCTTCGATGGCGCGGGCAAGCTCTTCAAAGAAGGCTTCGCCAGCATCTTCCCGTATCTGATAGCCAATATCTTTACCGAGGTCGGCCGCGCGGTCAATCTCTGCGTCGCAAACGCCTGTGCGTTCAAATACTTGCACCCCGTCAACCGACAGCAGCATGGCTTTCACCTCAAGCTTGCCGCCTGCCACGCTGGCGTAAGCCGCGATGGGGGTGCGGCAGCTACCGTCAAGACTGCCAAGGAAGGCACGTTCGGCCGTTACCGCAAGCGCTGTCTCATGTGAATGCAGCGGGGCCAGCAGGGCAGCCATGGCCGCGTCGTCCGTGCGGGTTTCCACCGTCACCGCGCCCTGTGCCGGTGCGGGCAGAAACTGGTCCAGCGGCAGCTTCTCGGTTGCCTTGTCGCTCATGCCCAGGCGGTTCA
>JABXIV010000081.1 GCA_013372925.1 Alphaproteobacteria bacterium | reverse complement strand
TTATCCGGGAAGTTCAGGGTTTGACGCGCCGCTTCAATCGCCGCGCGGCCCGCTTCGGTCGCCAGGCCCATGCCCCAGAACTCTTCCCGAAACCAATAACCAACTTCCACAAAGCGACCATCATGGGTTGGGCGCATCAATACCCAACCGAGCGTTTCGTCGCGTTCAGAGGCAGTCTGATCTTTCCAGTTCACTGCATAGAAGAATTTGAACCGCTCACCACCCCGCAGATCATCAAGAAAAGCCTGCTTTTCAAAAGCCTCATCTGTTGCAACATCAACGGGAATGAAACGCATCACATTCGGGCTCGCGCGCATCAACCAAAAGGCATGGGCATCGGCTTCCTCGAAGGGGCGCAGCCTTAACCGTTCTGTCTCAACAGGCTCGTGACTCAAAGCCAAGTCGCCGCGCTTATATGTATCAATTGCTGCCATAAATAATTACAAACCAACCGTTCGGTTATATTAAGTCAAACGCCATCAAAAGGAAGGTATATTCCTCTGCCACTTCGTGGAATCGTTCGAACCGGCCTGATTTTCCGCCATGCCCTGCCCCCATATTGATCTTCATCATCAGAAGGTTATCGTCGGTTTTCATGTCCCGCAGCTTCGCTGTCCATTTCGCGGGCTCCCAATAGGTAACACGGGGATCATTCAGGCCGCCGGTTACCAGCATGGGCGGATATTCCTTGGCCTCAATGTTCGTATAGGGACAATAGCTTTGGATCGTCTCAAACGCGGCCCTGTCTTCAATCGGATTGCCCCATTCAGGCCATTCGATCGGCGTCAGCGGCAGGTCAGCATCCAGCATGGTGTTAAGCACATCCACAAATGGCACATGCAGCACCACCGCCTTGAACAGCTCCGGCGCCTGATTGGTCACAGCGCCCATTAGCTCACCGCCCGCGCTCCCGCCTGAGATGCTGATGCCACCCTTGGCGGCGTAGCCTTCGCTTTCCAGATACCGTGCCACATCGACAAAGTCGTTGAACGTGTTGGTGCGTTTTTCAAGCTTGCCGTCTTCATACCAGCCATAGCCAAGCTCATCCCCGCCACGGATATGGGCGATGGCATAAGCAAAACCACGATCCAGAAGGCTCAGCCGCGCTGAAGAGAAACTCGGACTCATGCCCAAGCCGTAAGCGCCATAGCCATACAGGTGCAGCTGCGCGCCCTTCTGCCAGCCCTTTTTGTAAACAAGGCTGACCGGCACCTGAACACCATCCCGCACGGTTACCATCAGGCGTTCGGACGCATAGCCGTTCTTGTCGTACCCGGACGGAATTTCCTGCTCCTTCCTGAGGGTCAGGCTTTCGCTTGTCAGGTCATAGTCGAACACGCTTGGCGGTGTCACAAGGCTGGAATACCCAAGCCGCACATGGCGCTGGGAAAACTCCGCATTCGTACCCAGACCAACCTCGTAAACAGGCTCAGGCATCTCTATGTGGCGGCTTGTGCCGTCTGTGAACAACAGGCGAATCTGGTCTAGCCCGTCCTGCTTTTCCTCAACCGCAAGGAAACCGTCAAACGACTGCATACCAGTAAGATACAGCTTGTCATCCCCCGCAAGCAGAAGCTGCCAATCGGCAGGATTGGTTTCTGCCGCCATATAAATACTGAAATTTTTCTGTTCGCCATTTGACCGGATATAAAAATGCCCGGCCCCGTCATGATCGACTGTATAATCATGCCCCGTTTCCCGCGCACGGATCATCTGCGGCTCGGCTGACAGGTCATCAAGCGCGAGCACATGGTTTTCCGCCGTTACGTGGTCTGCTGTGCGGATAACCAGATGCGAACGGGAACTGGTACGCCTGATATGAACAAAGAAACTGGTGTTCTCTTCCTCAAACACCTTTCGGTCGTCATCAGCGCCCAGCGCATGAAAATTCACCAGATAAGGCCGCCATTCTCTGGATACTTTCACATAAAAGAAACCGCTGCCATCTGTCGCCCAAACAAGCTCGCCCGATGTTTCCAGAATCTCATCCGCCAGCAAATCGCCGCTCTCCAGATCCCGCACACGCACAGTGAAGCGCTCTGACCCATTTGTATCGCTTGAGAAAGCCAGGTAACGCCCACAAGGGCTAACCGCCATGCCGCCCAGCTTAAAAAACTCCTGCCCTTCGGCCTCGGCATTTTCATCCAGAAGGGTGGCCCAGTCACCCCCTTCACGCGGGCGGCGATACCAGGCGCGATATTCAGCCCCCTTGGCAAAGGCCCAGCGATATTCGAACGCGCCATCAAACCACGGAACGCTTTCGTCATCCTCTTTCACCCGGCCCTTTATTTCCTCAAATAGTGCGTCGGTTAAGGGCTTATGTTCATTCATTACGGATTCGAAATAAGTATTTTCCCGCTTCAAATAATCGAGAATTTCCTCATCCTTCACGTCAGGATAGCCAGGGTCCTTGAGCCAGAAATACGGGTCATCGAAGGTGATGCCGTGATGGGTTGCCTGGTACGGCTTCTTCGCCGCCTTCGGGGCCTCTGGTTTCTGGGGGGCTTTCAACATAGCGCTGGTCCTGACTGTATGAATTTCTTCATAGGTAAGACGCACAACCACGGGTGTAAAGAACGGACCCGCCCTGCCGCCAAAATATCGCGACTTTCCTTGCAAATTCGCCGCCGGGCTGCCATGTAAGCCCCTACCTGTTTTCAAGTAAAAGCGAAGGAGACCCCTACATGTCCTCACATGCTGATCGACTGTCCGCCCTGCGTGCAGAACTGCAAAGCCGCAATCTTGATGGCTTTATCGTACCGCTGACAGACGAACATATGAGCGAATATGTGGGTGCCTACGCGCAGCGCCTGCCGTGGCTGACAAACTTCACCGGTTCTGCCGGGAACGCCGCCGTATTGATGGACAAGGCTAGCCTGTTTATCGATGGCCGCTACACCATCCAGGCCGCTGCGGAACTGGACCCGGCGCTTTTTGAGCATCACCTGTTTGATGAATATCCACTTCTGAAGTGGGTATCAGACAACGCAGCTGAGAGTATGACCATCGGCTATGACCCTGAACTGACCACGATCGCATGGGTGGAAGAAGCTGAAAAAACCTTCGCCAAAAAAGGCCTGAAGCTTGAGGCTGTGAACACCAACCCTGTTGATGCCGTTTGGGGTGACCGCCCGGCAGAACCACTGGCCCCGGCGGAACCACACGTGAATGACTATGCCGGCAAATCCGCCAGCGAGAAGCGCGCTGAAATTGGCGAAATGCTGCGTGAAGAAGGTGCCGATGCAGCTGTGATCACCATGCTGGATAGCATCGCCTGGGCTTTCAATATTCGCGGCAAGGACGTTTCCAACACGCCTGTGACCCACGCTTGGGGCATCCTGCACGCAGATGGCAGCGCCAACCTATATATCGCACCGGAAAAGGTAACCGATGAGCTGCGCGCCCACCTTGGAAACCAGGTGCAGATCGAACCACGCAACACATTCTATACCGCGCTCGCGGCCCTTGGCGGCGCAGGCCGCAAAATCCTTGTAGACCGCAACACCAACAACGCAAAGGTGTTCAACACCCTGTCGGTTAGTGGCGCGACACTTGTGGAAGGGCAAGACCCTTGCATCCTGCCGAAAGCCATCAAGAACGAAACGGAACAGCAAGGCAGCCGCGACGCCCACGTTCGCGATGGTGCCGCCATCTGTGAATTCCTGCACTGGATTGATGAAGAAGCGCCCAAGGGCGGCATTGACGAACTGACCGCCGTTGAGCGCTTGTGGGCCTTCCGCAAAAAGCGCGACATCCTGCGCGATAAAAGCTTCGACACAATTTCCGGTGCAGGTGGCAATGGCGCGATTGTGCACTACCGTGTGACTGAGAAAACCAACCGGCCTCTGAAATCCGGTGAGCTGTATCTGGTGGACAGTGGCGGCCAGTATCTTGACGGCACAACCGACATCACCCGTACCGTGATGATCGGCGAACCAACCGACGAGATGCGTGATCGCTATACCCGCGTTCTCAAGGGCCATATCGCGCTATCAACCACACGCTTCCCAAAGGGCACACCCGGCATGGCGCTTGACGCCATCGCTCGCCGCCCGATCTGGGAAGCTGGTCTGGATTACGACCACGGCACAGGCCACGGCGTGGGCTCCTTCCTTGCAGTTCACGAAGGCCCGCAACGGATCGCGAAATTTGGCACCATGGTGCCACTGCAGGAAGGCATGATCCTGTCGAACGAGCCCGGCTATTACAAGGAAAACGCCTACGGCATCCGGATCGAAAACCTGATCCTGGTGCGCCGTGTGGCGGAAGACACCGAACGCGAGATGTTCGAATTTGAAAACCTGACATGGGCGCCGATGGATCGCCGCCTTGTGGACACGACAATCATGTCAGACGACGAGCTTGCCTGGCTCAATGACTATCACGCGAAAGTATTCGCCAAAATTGCTGATCTTGTTGACGAGCCAACGCTTGAGTGGCTTAAAGAAACAACGGCACCAATTGAACGTGCCGCTTAAGGCAAATATTCAGGCAGCAAGATGACCTCAGTCCATGTAAAAGCACCCCGCCATATCAGGCTCCCGGCCAACCGTGCCGGGCGGGACTTTCTCTTGGGCGATGTACACGGCGAATATGATGCCTTCGTAAAAGAAATGGTGCGCGTGAAATTCGATCCGGCGGTTGACAGGGTGATCTCTGTCGGGGACCTGGTGGACCGCGGGCCGAACTCTTACGACTGCATGGCCCTTCTGCACAAGCCTTGGTTCTTTGCAACACGCGGCAATCATGAAACCATGCTTCTGGATGCCCAGTTCGATGGTGCCATGGCCATGTGGATGGCCAATGGCGGCGAGTGGTTCCTGAAGCTTTCCGAAGCCCAAAAGGAAGAATGCACGCAGCTGGCACAGCAGATGCCAATCGCCATTACCCTGGAACTGAAAGACGGTCGCACGATCGGCGTTTGCCATGCCGAATGGCCCGGGGAAGACTGGGGCTATGTGGACGAAAGCGTGTTCGACCTGTATCAGGTTCAGGCCATGATGTGGGGCCGCAAGGTGCTCACCAAAGGCAAGGCACAGCAGGACAGAACCGCCACCCTTACGGTGCATGGCCACACACCGATTGACGCCCCCCGCAAGCTGGGAAGCGCCCTTTTCATCGATACCGGATGTGTTTATGGCGGCACGCTCACGCTGGTCAGCGTTGACCAAGCGCTCGCCATTCCGCCAGAGGTGAAGCCCTCAATCTTTAATCGGCTTCGCGGATTTCGAAATCGATCGTAATCTCGGCCATTGCGCCAAGCTGAACCGAGGCCGAGCAGTATTTCTCTTTCGATAGCTGGATGGCCCGTTCAACGGCACGTGGGTCTACGCCGTGGCCTGTCACCACAAAATGAGCATGGATCTTCGTGAAAACCCGTGGCGGCTCTGCTGCTCGTTCGCTATCAAGCTCCACCCAGCAGTCGGTTACTTTCTGGCGGGATTTATTCAACATCATCATCACATCAATGCTGGAGCAACCACCCATTCCCAGAAGCAACATTTCCATGGGCCGAATACCGTGATCGAGGCCACCATCGCCGGAACCGGAATCCATCACTACTGCATGGCCGGACGGTGATTCCCCAATGAAGGTCATGTCGCCTGCCCACTTAACCCGTGCTTTTCTTGCTGTCATCTTAATCGCTCCCGGAAACAGAAATTTCTATCTGCTGCTTTTAGACCAACGGTGTGCACAAGAGCAATGCCAGAGACACCAGCATCAGGGTTAATAAAATCTTCAGCCCTGAAACCTAGACTTTTCGTTTGGGGGAAACGGTGGAGGCCACAGGCTATGCTCTATCACCTGCTTTATATAAGCGAAACAAAGGATAACTCTTCCTTTGACATGGACTCTATTGTCCAGAACTCGAAGGTATATAACAAGAAGCACCATATTACCGGGGCACTTTGGTTCAACGGCACAACCTTCGTTCAAATGCTTGAGGGCGACCGCAAGGAGCTGACAACCGTTCTTGCCCGAATCATGCGCTCGGATGCTCACCATAAATTTGAACTGGTCTTCTTCGAACCTGCGACAGAGCGCATTTTTTCAGACTGGTCGATGGCATACTATCATGCCTCGAAGGATGAACAGGACATTGTG
>JABXIV010000051.1 GCA_013372925.1 Alphaproteobacteria bacterium | reverse complement strand
CCGGAAAAATGTTTTGACCGGATTTCATCATCGGCAAAGAGGCTCAGGGATATGCTTTATAGCCTTCCGGGAGTAACTGGCACATGCCCCGCCGATGCGTCTGCTGCGATCATCACTTTCAATAAGGAAGGCATGGCGGCTGCTGATGTGAAACAAAAGCTGGCGCAACAGCGCATCAATGTCCAGATTGCCAGCGTGATGCACACAAGGCTTGACCTCAGCGCCCGCGGGATTGATACGACCGTACGCGTTTCTCCCCACTATTATAACAGCGAGGACGAGTTCGATCGTTTTCTGAACGCAGTGGACGCGCTGACGTAATGGCTGAACGCGACGCAAAAAAAGCAAAGCATGGCGCCCGAAAAGGGCCGAAGAAGGTGAGCGAAGCGTATCTTGAGCGCGCGGCCCTGCATTATCTTGGGCGGTTTTCGTCAACAGAGGCCAATCTTCGTGCGGTGCTGGAACGCAAGATCAGGCGCAGGAATGAAGACAATGCCGCGCCCACCGACGAACAGCGCAGATGGGTGGATACGGTTGTCGCCAAATGTGTTCGCTATGGTTATGTGGATGACACGAATTATGCCCGCAGCCGTATCGATGCATTGGTGCGAAAAGGAAAGCCAGTGCGCATGATCGTGCAAGACCTGCGGTACAAGGGAGTTCCTTCCGATATTGCAGAAGCCGCACTGAATGAACTGCGGCAAGATGAAGATAGGGATGCCGACAGGCAGGCTGCTGCGGCCTATGCGCGGCGCCGACGGTTCGGGCCATTCCGCCGGGCAGACAGAAATGCTGATGAAAAAATTGAAAAGGAAAAAGCAGCAATGATGCGGGCAGGATTTTCCTTTTCCCTGATCAAGGAAACGCTTGAAGCCACGGAAGAAGAGCTGTTGGATTTGTTGCCCTAACGCCCTTCTGTTGCGCCGAACTGGGCGAGAGCTTCGGGCGTGTCCAGATCAATCAGGATACCGTGATCTTCAACCGAAACTTCGCAAACAAGGTCTTCATGGTCATGAATGATTTGTCTGCCACCTTTGTCGCCCCTGATATTGCCCAGCAGTGGGAACATATCTGCCTGCCAAAGAACCGGATTGCCGCGTTTGCCGTTAAAGGTGGGGATGAAAACCTTGAATTCGGAAAAGCGTGTGGCGGCAGAGGCTAATGCTTTCAATGTTGCTGCATTCACAAGCGGCATATCACCCAGGCAAACGCAGGCAAATTCGGTTCCTTTATCCAGGAAGGAGAGGCCGAGCTTCAGGCTTGAGGCTATACCTGAAGCATAGCCCGGGTTGTGGATGTGCCGATAGCTGATGCCGGACAAAGCTGTGTTTACATCTTCCGCCTGATACCCCGTAACGACGATGGGCTCATCAAACCCGGCCTCGCCGATGCGCGCCACAGTTTGCCGGATAACCGTATGGCCATTCATGCACATCAACAGCTTGTTTGTTGTGCCTGACCGTGTAGATCGGCCTGCCGCCAGAATGATCGGCTGTATTTTGCGCTGTGTGTTGGAAGGCATCGGCGCTCGGGGTTCTGGCCGGCTTGATGTTTCCTTCAAAAGGCCACCAATCCCCATGTCTGCGATCACGTCCCTGCTTAACGGTAGGTTTGCCGCAAATCTTTCCAGAACCCAGTCCAGCCCGTTCAGGGCAGGGGAGCGGGCGCAGCCCGGTAGCCCGATAACTGTCTTATTGCCCAATTGGCCAAGCATCAGCAGGTTGCCGGGGTCAACCGGCATGCCGAGCGAAATAATCTCGCCACCTGCCGCTTCAAGCGCCATGGGGAGGATATCCCGGCGGTCACTGATGGCGGAAATACCCAGCATCAGGATCAGGCTGGAGCTTGTGGCTGAGACTTCTTTCAACTTTTCTGAGACACGCGTTACTGTGTGGTCGCAACTGTGGTGGCTTATGATCTCTCCGCCCAAGGTCGCGAGCCGCTTTTCTGTTAGCCTGAGGGTCTTTTCAGGTAAGTCGGAGCCGCTGACGATCAGGTCGGCAGTGAAGGGCGTGAAGGCGGACACTGCGATCTTTCCGGCCTCCTGCATGGCTTTTGACAGGCTTGTTTCGCTAACGGCGTAGGGAATGATCTTGACCGTTGCCACCAATTGCCCTGCGTGAACCTGGCTCATGTTGGGCAGGGTGGCGAGCGTGATTGCCTCATCGGCGTGGTTCAGTTGCCCAAGGATGTCAGGTACAGCCAAGAGGCCTGTGGCGCTAGCGTGAAGGTTGGCTCGCCCCCTTGCGATCACCCCAAGGGTTAGACCGGCCCCGAGAATATGCCGGGCGATACGCTCTGCCGCTTCATCCTCCGCAATGTCGCCGTCCTCATAGCGGTAGCCGTGGATCTGCTGGATGTCGGCCTCGACAAGCTGTGCAATGTGCGAAACAGTAAGTTTCAGGCCCTTGGGTAGCTTGGTGGCGCCCAATTTCAGGCTGTGGGCGAGGTGCCAGCCTTCAGCTTCGCTTGTTGGGACATCGCGGAACTTCATCTGGTTGCCTCCGCGCCTTGTCGTAGTGCCAGTGTCATTTCGGCCATGATAGAGATGGCGATTTCTGCCGGTGTCTTTGCGCCAATGTCCAGCCCGACAGGGCCATGAATGCGATCAGTTCTGCTTGGTTCTAACCCAGCCTTTTGAAGCCTGCCTATGCGCGCGGCATGCGTTTTTTTGCTGCCGAGGCATCCGAT
>JABXIV010000237.1 GCA_013372925.1 Alphaproteobacteria bacterium | reverse complement strand
GTCTTACCATGGTCAACGTGGCCCATAACGGTCACGATTGGTGCCCTTGCCTGCAGGTCTTTTTCCTTGTCCTCTTCACCGATCAGGCCGATTTCAACATCAGCATCGCTTACGCGTTTCGCCTTGTGGCCCATTTCAGTAACCACAAGCTCAGCCGTATCCTGGTCCAATACCTGGTTGATAGTAGCCATCACACCAAGGCCCATCAGTTCCTTGATTACGGCAACAGACTTTTCCGCCATCCGGTTCGCAAGTTCCTGAACTGTAATAGCCTCAGGAATAGTTACTTCGCGAGACTGGCGCTGCTGTTGCTGGCCGCCACCCATTTCCGCCTGGCGCTTCTTGGCCTGGGCGCGCTTGTAGGAAGCCAGTGAACGCTGGCGCTCACCATCACCGGTAGCGCTGGAAATTGTCAGGCGACCACCTTTACGGCGATCGTCACCACGACCACGGCCGCGCTGGTTGCGGTCATCAGCACCACCTTTGCGTTCTTTGCCACGCTTTGGTTTGCCCTTGCGCTCGGCATCGCCCGCATCAGCAGACTGACGCGCTTCGTTGGCTTTCTTAAGCTGCACAGCGCGCGCTTCAAGCTCGGCTTTCTTGCGGGCTTCCGCTTCGGCTTTTTCCTTAACCTTCAGCTCTTCCTCGGCCTTCTTGGCAGCCTCGGCTTCTGCCTTCTTCGCAGCCTCGGCTGCTTTCTTCTTCTTGGCGTCTTCTTCAGCGCGGGCGCGGGCCTCCGCCTCGTCATCATGCGCAGCTTCCGCAGCCGCAGCTTCTGCGGCTTCACGTTTCTTGCGCTCGGCCGCTTCCGCTGCTTCGCGAGCTTCGCGTTCAGCCTTTTCCTTGGCTTCTTCTTCTGCGCGTTTCTTGGCTTCTTCAAGCGCCTTCATCCGAGTTTCATGCTCAGTGCTTGAAAGCTTGCCAGCACCTTCGCCTGCAGGTTTCTTCGGAACGTATGTCTTCTGCGGCTTCGGCGCGGCTACCGGAGCCTCTGGCGCTACTGTTTCAGTTGCACCTTTCTTGAGGATACGCTTCTTTTTGCGCTCAACAACGACTGCCTTGCTGCGCCCATGGCTGAAGCTTTGACGAACTTGGCCGGTCTCAACCCCCTTGCCTACTCCAAGGGTGCCGCGTCCAGACAGTGTCAGTTTCTTTTCGTCAGTCATACTATTCTTCGTTCCTCTGCCCTTCTTCATCAGAAGGCGCTTCACACGTCAGCGGGCCAAGCCCGCGCATTCCATACAGCCGACCGAGGTCAGCTTTCAATTTCTCTGTGCCACCGCTTGCCATCAGCAGCACATGTACCACATTTTCCCGGCCCAGCGCGTTCGAAAGCGCCTCCCGGTCGAACAGTGCCACTTCAGGCACATCGCGGCCGACCGCCGCCTTTATCTTTCTCCGCCCGTCTTCAGCGCCATCGGTCGCTGAAACCAGCAGCGTGGGCTTGCCTGCCCCTTTTTTGGTGAGAGCTGCCTTGATCTTGTCAAAGCCCGTCACCAAATTGCCGGCCCTCTGCTCCAGACCGAGACGATCAAGGCACCGGCGCGAAAGCAGGCGATCAATCATCTCCACCAGATCGTCCGGCACGGCGCTTCGCTGCACCGCTGCCTTCAACGACCGGCTTGCGGCCTTGGCAAGTTGCCCGCTTACAAGCGCCTGCCCAATCACATCCCGGTCAGCAGTAATCCACATACCGCGCCCGGGCAGTCGGGCCGCCACGTCAGGCACAAGTGCGCCATCCGGGCCTTGGACCAGCCGAATCAGAGCATCCTCTGGTCCAGACTGCATCGTTAATATACACCGCCGTTCGCGCATATGCCGCCCCAAACTTGCGGTGCCGAAGAGGCCTTAAGCCTCTTCGGCGGCAGTTTCTTCTGCCGGTGCTTCAGCAGCTTCTTCTGAAGCCTCTTCCGCCTCGACTTCTTCCGTATTGCCGCCAAACGCTTCTTCAGCAGAAATCCAGCCAAGAGCCACCCGAGCAGACATGATCATGTCGCTGGCTTCGTCTTCGCTCAAGCTGAACCCACGCAGGATACCATCTTCCTTACTGGTCAGTTCGTCAGCGGCACAACCAGCGAAATCCTCAAGGGTCTTCACTTCGTCTTCGCCAAGCTTAACCAGCATTTGTGGCGTCAGGCCTTCAACGTCGGCAAGGTCGTCGCTGACGCCCATTTCACGACGCTTTTCATCTGCTGCACGGGCTTCCGCATCAAGGAAATCACCAGCGCGGCGCTGAAGCTCAGCCACCAGGTCTTCATCAAAACCTTCAACAGCAAGCAGTTCCTCTGGCTCAACGTAGGCAATCTCTTCAACCTCTGTGAAGCCTTCAGCCACCAAGAGGTGCGCCAGCGTATCGTCCACATCCAAGGCTTCAACAAAGCGCTTGGATTGAGTCATGAACTCTTCCTGACGACGTTCGCTCTCTTCAGCTTCGGTCATGATGTCGATCGTCCAGCCAGTAAGCTGGGATGCCAGACGCACGTTCTGGCCGCGACGGCCAATCGCCAGCGAAAGCTGGTCATCAGGCACAACAACTTCCACGCGGGAACGCTCTTCGTCCAGAACCACTTTGGATACTTCTGCTGGCTGCAGCGCGTTGACGATGAAAGACGCCACATCAGGAGACCAAGGAATAATGTCGATCTTCTCGCCCTGCAGCTCGTTTACAACGGCCTGCACGCGGGAACCACGCATACCCACACACGCACCAACCGGATCGATACCCGGATCATTGGAGATCACGGCAATCTTGGCGCGACTGCCCGGATCACGGGCTACGGAACGGATTTCAATAATACCGTCGTAGATTTCAGGCACTTCCTGCGCAAACAGGGCAGCCATGAATTCCGGCTTGGTGCGAGACATGAAAATCTGCGGGCCGCGGTTTTCACGGCGTACATCATAAATGAAGCCACGGATACGTTCGTTCTGACGGATATGCTCGCGCGGGATCACCTGATCGCGGCGCATAATTGCTTCCGCACGACCGAGATCAACAATCACGTTACCATATTCAACGCGCTTCACGACACCCGTGATGGTTTCACCTACACGGTCCTTGAATTCATCATACTGGCGCTGGCGCTCAGCATCGCGAACTTTCTGAACAATAACCTGCTTGGCGGTTTGGGCCGCAATCCGACCGAAGTCCATCGGCGGCAGGCTGGACGCAAGATAGTCACCAATCTCAGCATCCGGCTTGTCTTTCTTCGCGTCTTCAAGATTGATTTCAACCGCAGGGTTTTCAACCTCTTCCACAACTTCAAGCACGCGGAACAAGCGAATATCGCCGGTATTCTTGTCGATCTGGGCACGAATTTCGTTTTCCGCACCATAGCGTGAACGAGCCGCCTTCTGGATCGCTTCTTCCATGGCCTCAAGAACGATATCTTTATCGATCGCTTTTTCACGCGCTACAAGATCTGCGATCTGCAGCAATTCCAACCTGTTTGCACTGACAGCAGCAGCCATCATCTTTACTCCGTCGCTTTCAGAGCCCGGCGCCATAATGGCACCATGCCAGCAAAAAACCCTAAGTGTTCACCCCAACCTCATCGGCTGGGTTCGCCTGAGACTTCGCCTGTTTCTGCACAGCCTCAAGAAGTTCATCGGTCAGGATCAGTTTCGCCTTCGAGATACCCTCATAATCAAGCTCAACCGGGCCTTCATCAGTTTCGAGCGCCACAACATCATTATCAAAAGATGTCATGCGGCCGCGGAAACGACGCCGTCCTTCCATCTGCTCATGCATCTCGACCTTCACTTCAAAACCAACCCAGCGCTCAAAATCCTTGCGCCGCGTCAGTGGACGATCGACACCAGGGGAACTGACTTCAAGAAGATATTCCCCAGGCAGTGGATCTTCGACATCCAGAATAAGCGAGAGTTCACGGGACAATGTTGCACAATCATCCACGCCCATCGTGCCATCTGGCTTTTCAGCCATTACCTGCAGCGTAGGCTTGCGGCCACCGCCATAGGTTACACGAACGAGCTCAAAACCAAGCGCCTCAACGGTTGGTTCGATAAGAGCAGCAATGTTTGTCGCAGCGTCACTCACTGGTCCTGTCCTTTCCACACTTCTACGCCGGGCCGAACACCATGGCCCACTACGTTCTAGGTATGGGTTATCGCGGGCAGTGGGCCGAAGCCCACTCCTGGAATAATCAACCAATACTCTAGGAGAAGCGCGCCCTGTATACAGCGAACGCGCCCTTGGGGCAACCCCGAATCTTGAGGGATAATCCTATTGCGCCGACACCACATCCGCACGTGGAATTCTTTGGAAACGGAAATAGGTAGCACGGCCTTCAAGGGCCTTTGCTTCATAGCGCGTTTCAGGCCAATCATCAGGGCGTGTAAGCCAGTCATCCGGGCCTTCAGCCAGCCACTCGAAGTCGTTGCGCTGCGCCATCTGCAATGCTGTCCATTCCCGGTAAACCGGGTGGTCTGTTCCAACGCGGAACTCAGCACCGTCTTTCATGATTCGCGCGAGGTCATCCAGATTGTGCTGGTTCACAAAACGGCGACGTGCATGGCGCGTTTTTGGCCATGGGTCCGGGTGCAACAGGAACAACCGGTCCACAGACGCATCCGGCAGCTTCCAGATTACATGCCGGGCATCATCGCCATATACACGGATATTCTGAATGTCGTTCTCTTCGATGTGGGTCAAAAGGCCAGCCACACCATTAAGATAGGGTTCGCACCCAATCAGCGACACATCAGGGTGCGCCTGCGCCTGCCAGGCCAGATGCTCGCCTTTGCCAAAACCAATCTCAAGCCACAGTTCCTTAACCGGCTTGCCAAAAACAGTGTCGGCATCCAGTGGCACAGTGTCGCCTTCTGGAAGGGTAACCGAAATGGTTGGAAGGAAATCATCCATCAGGCTTTGCTGACGATGCGAAAAGCCCGGTCCCTTGCGGCGCCCAAAGAAGCGCTGCTCAGGCAGCTTGAATTCCGTGATGTCTTTTTCAGTGTCGCTCATGGCCGCCCCTATAGCGCAAGCGCGCGTTTCGGCAAAGCCCCTTTTTATTCGCCCTCCGCGTCGCGGCCATAGCGCCAGCAGTAAATCAGGCGCGCAAAAAGGATCAGGCTACACAAAAGCATTAGCAATAGGATACGTGTTCCCGTACTAACTGGTGGCGCACCAATAGCCTTAGGCAGTGGGCTATCCAGAATGCCCTGGCGGCCGATCGGCATATGGCTAAGGGTGCGGCCGTAACCATCTATAACAGCACTAACGCCCGTGCTGGCCGCACGCACCAGCGGCAAACCTTCCTCGATGGCCCGAAGCCGGGCAAGGGCCAGATGCTGATATGGCCCCTCAGTGTAGCCAAACCACGCATCATTAGTGATGTTCAGCATCCATTCCGGGCGGTCGCCACGCTCGAACACTTTGCCGGGGAACACGGCCTCATAGCAAATCAGTGGCGAAAAGCCGGGTGTACCGGGCAGGCGAATAGTCTGCCGCCGCGCACCGGCCGTCCAGGCACTGCCGCCGGTTAATTGTTCAAGCCCCAAGGTACGCAGCAAACTTTCGAACGGCAGATATTCACCAAAAGGCACCAGATGAACCTTGTCATACCTGGCATACAGGTCTGCGCTTGAGTTGATCGCAACCAGGCTATTGAAATAATCATAACCATTTTCATTTCGCCGATACCGCGGCGTGCCTGTAATGGCGAAGGCCCCATATTCCAGCAACTTGGACATGCGCCACCGGTGAATCGAACCATCCCGATCAAAATTTTCGCGCTGGACAGCTGTTTCAGGCCAAATCAAAAGCCGGATGCCTTTGGCCTTGCCGTCCTCGTCCCCCGCGCGGGACAAATCCATATGTTTGTCGAAATGATCTTCAATCAGGTACGACAGCCATTTTTCACGCTGCTGCACATTGGCCTGTACAAGCCGCATGGAAACACCAAGGTGATATTCTGTCTGGTTATTGTCGAGGCGTTGATTGCCAGTCAGGGCCACCCCACCCAATACTACATATGCAATCACAGGCGGCAAAATCATGCGCAGCCATGACGCCTGCGTGAACAGGCACACGCCCATGCCCGCAACCAGTACCGTAAGGAACGACAAACCGTAAACGCTCAGATAGTAGGTGCTTTGTGCCACCGGCAGCCATTCCGCCCAAGCCGATCCCACAAGGTGCCACGGAAAACCGGTGAACCACAGCCCACGGGCCACCTCGAAAAGCGTCCAGCTACAGGCGAACACGACCACACGGGCGAGGCCCCGCAGCCACAGTTTTCGGGCAACATAGAATGTAAGCCCCACATAGACCGACAAAACCGCAGACAGGAACAGAACAGCAAAAGGTGCTAGAATGGCCGGGACAGCCTGTTGCTGCGTGAAGGAATGACCGATCCAGTTCAGGCCAACAGCAAACAGACCGAACCCAACCCACCAGCCATTGGCAAAAGCCTGACTGCCTGATTTCGCCCGATCAACCAGCAGGATCATGAGTGGGAATGCAAGAAACAGAACCGGAAAGATATTCACAGGCGCAAAAGCACGAGAAAGAAGAACACCAACAAAAAAGGCAAAGGCAGAAAGAGCAAACTTACTGCGACTATCCAACCAATCAAAAAGGCGCGCCATTTGCGCGCCCGCAATGGAATGTTCCATGCTCTTGTTGCTCATCCTGCACCTGCTGCCTGTTTTTCTTGGGACGTCTTACGCGCCCTTAGTCGTTTTCTTCTAGTTCAGCCATCTCTGGCGCGGCGTGAATCCGAACCTTGTGAATCCGGCGTGGATCGGCATCGACAACTTCGAACCGATAGCCACTTTCGTCATGCACCATGACCTCGCCGATCTCCGGCACGCAACCCGCGAGCGAGAAGACCAAACCACCAACCGTGTCCACATCTTCATCAAGCTCTTCCGGCAACAGATCAACACCGATTACCTCCTCAAGCTCGTCCACTTCAAGCCGCGCATCCACGTCATAGCCACCGCCTTCAAGCGGCGTGATGTATGGGTCTTCCACTTCGTCGTGCTCGTCTTCGATCTCGCCGAAGATTTCTTCAACGATATCTTCCACCGTCAGCAAGCCATCCGTACCGCCATATTCATCCACCACGATGGCCATGTGGGTCCGCGACAGGCGCATTTTCGCCAACAGATCGATAAGCTTCATTGATGGTGGCACAAACAGCACCGGGCGCTGGATATCAGCCAGACGGAAATCTGACCCACCACCACCTTCAGACGTCACCTTCAGCGCATCTTTCACATGCACCATGCCCAGAACCGTATCCAGCGTGTCCCGATATACAGGCATGCGCGAATGATTGGCTTCGCCGAACACTTTCACAAGGTCGGCATAGCTGATGTCATTAGCGACTCCCACGATATCGGCACGAGGAACCATCACATCATCCGCCCTCAGCGCACCATAGCGAAGAACGTTGAAAAGCATTTCCCGTTCTTCATCCCCAAGCGTGGGGCCACGGGTTTCTTCTTCGTGCTCCTCGATTGCCTCTTCAAGGCTTTCGCGCAAGCTGACCTCATTGCCACGAGAACCAAAAAGGTCTTTCACCGCACGCCAGAATCCACCCTGCCCCTTCGCCGGGGCGGTGATACTGTCTTCTGGCTGTGTATTTTCAGATACGTCTGTCACGCTAGTCATCCAATGTTTCATCCGGCAGAAGATAGGGGTCGTCGATCCCGAGATCCGCCAGGATCTCTCGTTCGAGCGCTTCCATTTCTTCTGCGTCTTCTTCCTCGATATGGTCAAAGCCCATCAAATGTAAAACCCCATGCACACACAAATGTACCAAATGATGGTGAAGGGCCTTGCCTTGTTCCTTGGCTTCACGTTCAACCACCGGGCCAGCGATCACCAGATCGCCCAGCATAACCGGCGGGCCACCAGCCTCGGCAAAATCAAATGCGTCGAATATGTCGTCTGGTTCCGTACCGGGGAAAGACAGCACGTTTGTCGGCTTATCCTTGCCGCGATAGTCCTTGTTGAGCTGCTGGCTTTCCGCTGAACCCACAACACGTACAGACAGTTCCATCGGCACATGGACACGGGCGATCGTCGTCAGCAGGGCAGTTGCTACCGCAGCTTCTACCACGGGCTGGACAAACACAGCCTCGCCAAGCGTATCGTCAACCAAATCGAAATCGAAGGTCAGGCCAGGCAGCGCATCAAGGCTTACCCGGCCGGAGATACTAGATGAAAGATCGTCGCTCATCTCTCTACCTTGCGTTCCTAGCGGCCATCTTCGTCGCCATAAGCTTCGACAATACGACCCACAAGTGGGTGGCGTACCACATCTTTCTGGGTGAAGCGGGTAACGGCAATGCCTTCCACGCCCTTGAGAATATCAAGCGCATCACGAAGCCCTGAGCGCATGCCGCCCGGCAAATCCACCTGGGTTACGTCGCCACAAATGGCCATGCGGCTGTTTTCACCAAAACGGGTGAGGAACATTTTCATCTGCATGGGCGTGGTGTTCTGCGCTTCATCAAGAATAACAAAAGCGTTGGCAAGGGTACGGCCCCGCATATAGGCAAGCGGCGCAATCTCAATCTGGCCGGAAGCGATGCGTTTTTCCACCTGTTCGGCGGGCATCATGTCATACAGTGCGTCATAGAGCGGGCGCAGATATGGATCCACCTTGTCCTTCAAATCGCCCGGCAGGAAACCAAGATTTTCACCTGCCTCTACCGCCGGACGGGATAGGATAATGCGGTCAATCTCGCCCGCCAACATCCTTGCGACAGCCATCGCCACCGCCAGATAGGTTTTGCCGGTACCGGCGGGACCAACACCGAAAACCATGTCATGGCGGACAAGGTTCCGAATATAGTCAGCCTGCCCTGGCGAGCGCGGCATGATCACCCTGTTGCGCGTGGTGATTTTCAGGTCCTGATCTTGAGGCCGGGCAACTTGGGGGCGTGCTGAAATCGATTCCTGCACAGGTGCAGCGGGCACGCCTTCCGCCATCCTGATGGCACCGTCTACTTCGCCAACATCAACCGGCTGGCCACGCCCTGCCATTTCGTAGAGATCCTTAAGCACTGCACGCGCCACATCCGTTCGCTCGGGCGTACCTTCAATGGCAACCCGGTTGCCGCGATTGATCAGCACAACCCCCAGCCGCTGTTCTATACGGGTGAGGTTCCTGTCATGCTGGCCGAATACGATGGCCGCTAACCGATTGTCTTCGAATTCAACCACCTTCTTGTGGCTGGATGATGGGGTGCCCGGACGGGCGGACGCTGAGCTTGCCTTGGCGTACATATTTTGCAGTTTGAGGCTCCTTGGTTGCCCACGTCCCGCTTGTGTTAATGCAGGACGCTAACAAGTTGTCCTTTGAGGCTGTTGGGACCGGCTTCCACAATTTTGACCCGAACCAGTTGCCCCATATAATCAGTGTATGTTTTATCGGCGCCGACGTCCAGCGCATTGTCGCCTTCCGTCAGATCTACATGCACCGCCTGCAAATAAGGGCTACGGCCCAGAAGTTGGCCCGGCTGCTTGCCTTCGCGCTCCAGCAAAACATCCATTTCTTTGCCGATCGTCGCTTCGTTGAATTCGAGCTGATGCTCGTTCAGAAGCGCCTGCAATCGGGCAAGGCGTTCAGACTTTACTGCTTCCGGCACCTGATCCTCGTTCACGCTCGCTGGCGTGCCGGGGCGTGGGCTGTATTTGAAACTGTAGGCTTGGGCATATTTAACGCGGCGCACCAGATCAAGCGTATCCTCGAAATCCTGATCCGTCTCACCAGGGAAGCCCACGATAAAGTCGGAAGACAGCGCTAGGTCAGGGCGCGCTTCACGCAAGCGATCGATGATTTTGAAATATTCCTCACGCGTGTGCTTGCGGTTCATGGCATCAAGGATGTTATCCGAGCCACTTTGTACCGGCAGGTGCAGGTAAGGCATGCAGGATGCGATGTCCCGGTGAGCGTCAATCAGTTCCTGATCCATATCGCGGGGATGCGACGTGGTATAGCGAATGCGGCTGAGCCCTTCGATCTTGTCCAGTTCGCGGATCAGGGCACCCAATGTCATGGTACCGCCATTGCCGTCATCACCGTGGAAGGCGTTCACGTTCTGGCCCAGCAGCGTGATTTCAACCACGCCCTTTGAAACAAGGCCTTGTGCCTCAGCAATGATATCGGCAACCGGGCGGCTATATTCCGCACCGCGCGTATATGGCACCACGCAGAAGGCACAGAATTTATCGCAGCCTTCCTGAATGGTCAGGAACGCCGCTGGCCCACCCGGGTCACTATCGGCCGGCAAGTGATCGAACTTGGTGTCAATCGGGAATTCCGTATCCAGCACCCGCGCAGAACTGCGACCACCAGTGCGCTGTTCTTCGGCAGCTTTCAGCATGTCAGGCAGGCGGTGATACGTTTGCGGGCCCAACACCATGTCGATAGCAGGGGCACGCTTCATCATTTCCGGGCCCTCGGCCTGTGCCACACAGCCCGCGACCGCAATATACATATTCTTGCCATCAGCGGCCTTAGCTTCCTTTTCTGCACGCAGGCGGCCAATTTCAGAATATACCTTTTCCGCTGCTTTTTCGCGGATATGGCAGGTGTTCAGGATAACAAGATCGGCGCCGTCAGCTTCTTCCGCCACTTCATAGCCATGGGGCTTCAGCACGTCAGCCATACGCTTGCTGTCATACACGTTCATCTGGCAACCATAGGTCTTGATGAAAACTTTTTTACTCAAGGTTCCTGCTCCTGCCGCAGCTTGCTTCACATGGGGCGTTTACGCCCATCTCAAAAAAGGTGCCGGAACCTAGTCCAGACACCCTGTCAGAGTCAAGGATTGCAGGCGCTTTTGGGTTGTCGGGCTACGCGGGGCTTGCCCCGTTATCAAGAAGCTCATCGCCCTGGCCTTCTTCCGGCGGCATACGAAAGCGGTTATCACGCGGCCCCAGTCGCATTTCCGACCGGTGTGCTCGCTCAAGCCCAAGCCTGACTTCTTGTTCGCAATAGGCCGCCAGCGCCTTTCTTGATCCAGCCTCAGCTACGGTAACCGGCGCGTGAAATTCGATGATTGCTTCAACACGGGCGCGCCCCATAAGCTGGCGCAGGTGCTGGATCAGCTCCACATCACCCAGCCAAGCCACCCATGGCTTTTGGGACCGCACAAGCGGCATGCCGTTCACTTCCGTATAAGCAAGCGTAACAGGCTGCACCAATAGGTCATGATCACAGGCTTCATCCGCGCGTTCCGCAACGGAAAAAAGAGCAGATTTGAAGGCCGAAACATGCATGCCGTCCGTGGACGTGCCTTCCGGGAACAGAATCAGGCTATGCCCTTCCTGCACACGTTCCACCAGCGCATCGCGCTGCTTCAGGCTTTCCGTGCGGCGGGAACGGTTCACAAAAATGGTTTTATGCAGGTTACACAGGGACCCAACAAAGCCCCAGCCAGCCACCTCAGATTTCGCGATAAAACTGGCATTCTCCAGATGCCCGCCAAGCACAAGGATATCCAGCCACGAAATATGGTTTGCTGCGTATAAAACAGGCCCTGGGTGATGCAGGTGCGCATCTTCATTGCCCCGCACTATCTGCACACGCACGCCCAAAATGTGGGACATGGTGCGATGCCACAAGCCCGCCACAGGCCACCAGGCGCGCGGAAAGAAAGTCACCATGATATACTGAAGGGGAATAAGTGGCAGGGAAGCACCGATCACAGCAAGCAGCCTCATCAGGCCAAGGACCGTCCAGCCTTCTGTATCCAACGTGGCTTTCAGGCCGCCATATTCCTCTGCCATTCCAGTGCTCCTACCCGCGCCTGCGGGCGCAAATCAGTCTTTCTTAAGCGGCACGCCATACAATTCCATGCGGTGGTCCACCAGCTTGAAACCCATCTTGCGTGCAATCTGTTCCTGCAACTTTTCTATTTCATCATTATGAAACTCGAGCACTTCACCTGTTTCCAGGTTGATCAGGTGATCATGATGCTCATCGGTTACAGGCTCATAGCGGGAACGGCCATCACGAAAATCGTGGCGTTCAAGGATACCTGCCTCTTCAAACAGGCGAACGGTGCGGTAAACGGTAGCGATACTGATGCCAGAATCAATTGCTGTCGAGCGGCGATACACTTCCTCAACATCGGGGTGATCTTCGGCCTCAGTCAGCACGCGCGCAATCACGCGGCGCTGGTCTGTCATTCTCATCCCTTTTTGAAGGCACAGGTCCTCTATGTTCGGATGATCCGTTTTCATAACGCTCGGTACTCCTAATTGATTCGCCATAGAAAGGATATGTTGGGGAAGATGGCACAGCCCGAGCGCAGGCGCAAGCCGCGGTTCACGCCTTTTGGCATGCTGCCGAAGGGCGCAGCAAGCAATCTTCAAAGAAGGTAGATAGATTTCTTATTTCTTGCGGCCGCGACCCAAACCGATTTTCTTGGCAAGCTCCCTGCGTTGAAGCGCGTAATTGGGTGCCACCATCGGATAATCCGCTGGCAAACCCCATCGCTCCCGGTACTCATCAGGGGTAAGATTATATTGGGTCTTAAGGTGCCGTTTCAGCATCTTCAGCTTTTTACCGTCTTCAAGGCAAATCATATAATTTGGCGTGATCGACTTCTTGATCGGCACTGCCGGTTCCGGCCGGCTTGCACTCCCCGCGCCCCCGGTACCCAGTTCGTACAACGTCTTATAGACTTGCTCAATTAA
This sequence comes from Alphaproteobacteria bacterium, assembly GCA_013372925.1. Classification (GTDB taxonomy): domain Bacteria; phylum Pseudomonadota; class Alphaproteobacteria; order Sphingomonadales; family Kordiimonadaceae; genus Kordiimonas. The sequence goes on along the minus strand of JABXIV010000237.1, from coordinate 18,281 downwards.
TGCAGACAGTTCTTCAACGGCAACTGCGTTATTTGCAACATGTGACGAAACAATTTCAGCCGTTAGCGCCAGCAATTCTTCTTTTAAAACTTCTTTTTGTTCCATATTCCTCATTCCGGCTCCCAAGGCTGAAACGGAACTCTCTCCTTCTTTTGCTTTTCCAAAAGCGGAAGGCGTCTTAAATTGCCACCTTCATCAATTAAAGGGCCACCCATATGCAACACCCGAACCAAACAAAAATGTTGGATCTTCGTGGCGCCACATGCCCCATGGCTTTCGTAAAAACAAAACTCCACCTGGACAAACTATCCCCCGGAGACAGGACCAAAATCCTCTATGAGCAATCCCCCGCAAACGAACCCCTTGTTCGTTCCATCCGCTCATTGGGGCACCTTATTTTGTCACAAAAGGCCGCAGAACAGCCTTTCCTAGAAGACGACAAAAAAAGCGCCGAGACCCCTTCCCGAAGCGTTGACGTACCATTAACCATACTGGAAATAGAAGTAAAGGAATAAACCAGCGCTTTACTTGTTTTACTTTATTCTATTTTAGTCCCCCAAAATTAAAGCAAAACATAGTGCGTCCACTCGATTACCACCTTGAGTTTGATAATAGGCCGCTCTGCGTCCCACGTCCTCGAAGCCCCGCGAGCGGTACAGCTTTATTGCAGCGACATTGTCTTCCCTCACCTCCAGGAAAAGTCTTTTAACGCCTTGATCTGAAAGAACTCGAGTGACATGATCCAACAGCCTTCCCCCAGTCCCACGCTTTTGGCTGTCGGGCGTTACTGCGATGGTTATCAACTCCGCCTCATCACAAACAGCGCGAGTAAGAATAAAACCGGTAATCAAGTCATCTGCATATTCAAAATAAGTTTGGCATCCAGCAGATTCTACTATGTCGCGAAGTTCGTGGGCCGCCCAAGGTCTGTCACCTTGCACTGAAAAGGCCTGTGCGTGGATCTGAGCAAGCGCCTCAAACCCTTTCTCCCACTGCTCTGGCATCTCAGAAATGGCAGAATTTGTCATGATTCAACGGGCAAAAGTGCTTTGCCTTTCTTGGCGTCCGCCTCCCGTAAATATGCAGGTTCCGGCAAAAACATCTCAGGCGAAAGCCCAGCCCCCAGTCGCGCAAGGACAACCGGATCTACAGCATCAATTTCGGAGGCCTCGCCAACTAGTGCAGCACCGCTGCCCACCACGATGCCGGGCCTTGCAGCGACATATGCGGCGATGTCTTCACCGTCCAGACAGGCCGCTTCAGTTTCTGCAACCGGCAAGCCCATATCATCACGCCCACGGAAACGCTGGTAAAAACCCTGCCCCCCACGGCCCATTACAATGGCGTGTACTGCCTGATCAATTTCCTCAGCTTGTGCCGCCAACACTGGAAGGCTCATCAAGCCAAGGCATGGGATGTCTTTGACCAACGCCAAACCACGGGCAACCGACAGGCCGATGCGCAACCCCGTGAATGTACCGGGGCCCGTACAAACCACCACCCGGTCAAGGGCATCATACTGGGCATCAGCCTCAGCCATCATTTCACTGATCATCGGCAGGAGGCGTTCCGCATGACCGCGCCCGATCTTTTCCATGCGCCGAGACAAAACCTGGCCGCCACGAACAATGGCGGCAGAGCATGTGCCTTCGCACGTATCAATGGACAAGAGGGTCAGGTCAGTCACAAACCGGGTTCCTATAGAATTTTAGCAGCCTCATCGAACGCCAGGCGTGGGCTTCGCGGGAAAATCCGCTCATCGGAACCATACCCGATAGAACAAATAAAGTTGGATTTGAATGTAGTCCCTGTGAAGAACTCCTGATCCACGCCTTCCTTGTCAAAGCCGGACATAGGACCACAATCCAAACCAAGGCTGCGAGCAGCCATCATCAGATAGGCGCCCTGCAGCGTGCCGTTGCGGAATGCGGTCTCCGCATTTACGGCAGGATCCGCAAACCAGGTTTTTGCGTCTGGTTCGTGCGGAAAAAGCTTTGGCAGTTGTTCAGCAAACTCAGTGTCGGTCGCAATGATCACTGTTACCGGCGCCTGCATCACCTTGGCTTGGTTGCCTTCCATCAGATGCGGCTTCAAGCGTGCCTTCGCTTCATCGCTTTTGATGAAATAAAAACGGGCCGGGCAGCAGTTTGCGCTGGTAGGGCCCATTTTCACCAAATCATAAAGTTCCTGAAGCTGGGCGTCGCTTACGTCCCTGTCTGTCCACACATTGATCGTGCGGGCTTCACGGAAGAGCTGGTCCAGCGCTGCATTATCCAGTTTGTTCGACATTGCATCAGCCATGAATGATCCCTTTCCCTGTACCCTCTGGGGTTACTCAAAAATCTATTGTTTCAAATGAAACTTTGTCGCCTCTCTTGCCACTTTGCTCCAAACAAGGCAAGACTGCATCAAGTGAAACGGCACATTGCGCGACAAGACGCTAACCAAGGGGGATCGGTATGACAAGAGCAGCGTTGCTTCTTCTTTCCATGCTGCTGGCAGTTCTGGGCAGGGCGGCAGCCTTTGCTGACCAGTCTGCTGTTGTGCTTCTTTATCACCGTTTTGGCGAAAATGATTACCCTTCAACCAATATCAGGCTTGAACAGCTTGATGCGCAGATTAAGCAACTGACATCCGACGGGTATCATTTCATGAGCCTGAGCGAGATTGCCGCGAAGTTGAAGGCAAAGGAACGCCTGCCTGAAAAAACCATCACCATTACGGTAGACGATGCCTACAAATCAGTGATCACCGAAGGCTGGCCCAAGCTGAAGGCTGCGGGCATCCCACTAACACTTTTTGTCTCCACCGACCCTGTCGATGCCGCCAGCAATCAGGCCAGCAGCAACTATATGACTTGGGACGATATCCGCACACTGGATCAAGAAGGCGTTGAGATCGCGCACCATACCGCCAGCCACTTGCATATGCCCCATGCAGGGCTTGACGCATCCCTCTCCGACATCCGCCGTGCGAGCGAGCGCTTTGAGACTGAGCTCGGCTACGTACCCAAACTGTTTGCCTACCCTTACGGCGAATACAGCCTGGATCTGAAAACCGCCATTGAAGAAGAAGGCTTCGACGCCGCCTTTGCCCAATATTCAGGCCCGGCCGCCACATGGAGCGACCCATACGCCCTGCCGCGCTTCCCTGTGAACGAACGCTATGGCGATAGCTCGCGCTTTAAACTGATAAGCCAGTCGAAGGCGCTGCCGGTTTCAGATATCGTGCCATCGGATATTGTTCTGGCGGAAGATCGCAATCCTCCGATTTACGGCTTCACCGTTGATGAAGCCGTACGCGGCCTATCGGCCCTGGCGTGTTATCCAAGCCACCTTGGAAAACCAGCAGACCTTATCCGGCTAGAAGGCAACCGCATTGAAGTTCGGTTCGACAAACCTTTCCCGAAGGGCAGAAACCGTATCAACTGCACACTGCCAGCAGGGGGCGGCCGATGGTATTGGCACGGCCAGTTCTTTTTGGTGCCGGGCGGCCAGCTTGACTAAACTTGATGATTGGCGCGCCTATTCTACAGCGCGCACATCCACCACTTCCGGCACATAATATTTCAGCAGATTTTCAATGCCATGCTTCAGTGTGATGGTGGAACTTGGGCACCCCGCGCAGGCGCCCTGCATGGTCAGGTACACAACACCTTCCTTGAAACCACGATAGATGATATCGCCGCCATCGCCAGCCACAGCCGGGCGGATTTTCTCATCCAAAAGGCCCTTGATTTGCTCGATGATTTCAGCGTCAGCTTCATCTTCTTCAACGGCAACGGCAGTATCAGCTGCACCTTCATGGCTCAGGACTGGCGCACCGCTCGCGAAAAACTGCATCAGGGCTGCAAGCACCTGCGGCTTCACGTCTGTCCAATCGCTATCGTCGGATTTAGTGATGGTAACAAAGTCATATCCAAGGAATACACCGCTCACCTCCGGCACAGCAAACATTGCAGCCGCCAGCGGGGACGCCTCAGTGCCATCCGGATCGGTGAAGTTTGCGGTACCCACCTCAAGAACGGTGCGACCTGGCAGGAATTTCAGGGTTTCCGGGTTCGGGGTGGCTTCGGTTTCGATAAACATGACTAAATCCTTCTTGATTTGCCTTTGATGTGGCCCTTCAAGGCCCAAAGGTCAAGCCCAAACATCCTGAAAGCAGGCACTAATGCAATAGCCAGCCGGCCTAATCAGTCTCAAGCCATTCTGTCAGGTCTTGCTTCAGCGCTGAAAGAGATGCTTCCAATGGATCACGCGACAGCGTTACACGGCAAAGCACCAACGCCCCCTGAATTCTCTGAATTGCGTCCATCGCCCAAGCTTCCGCGTCGGGCTTATTTGCCCCCTCTGCAAGCAAACAGTCTGCTATGCCTTTCCGCCATGCCGCGACCGCCTGACCAATCTGGTTCCCAAACAGGGCACGCCCTTCACCCAACAAAAGGCTATTCATCAGGCAGATAGGAACAGCACCACCATAATATCGGGCTACTCCACCGAAGGATGCCTGCAAGCCCGCAGCACTTTTCTCACTGAGCGGAGCCAGCACCAGTTTCTGCAGGTGTGCCCCGGAATGCGCCAGCACATGGGCCGCCATTTCCTCCTTCCCCTTCGGGAAGTGATGGTAAAGGCTGGCCTTCGACAAGCCGGTCACGTCCGAAAGCAGTTTAAGGCTCGCGCCCTCATAGCCATTCTCCTTGAAAACAGCTTCCAGCTTTTCAACCATTTCGGCTTTGGTCAATCGGGCGGGGCGGGCCATGTGCACCTCATTCTTTCGTTCCGATATAATTTATAACCAATCGTTCGGTTATAAACAACATACTTTGAAGCCTGCAGAATTTATCCTCACCCCTTTTCGCAACTTTGCCGCAATTGCTTGTCATGCTACAAAGCGGCCAAACAGATCAGGATCATGCCTTGACCAAACAACAGCGCAAAAAAGCCAACTCCAAAAAGCCTTCTGCCCAGAAGGCGAAGCAGACAGAGGGTACAGACAGCAAGCAGCCAAACCGGTCGCTGATCCGTCGGCTGTTCTATGGGTTGGCGGTCGCGGGCGTATGGGGCGCTATTCTTGGCATCCTCGCTCTAGGCTATCTGGCGCACGACCTGCCAGACCTTGATGACCTTCCGGCACCCGGCGCCAATGACCAGGCCATTATCATCAAGGCCGCCAATGGCGCCACATTGGTTCGTAATGGACCGATCTATGGTGACTGGATCAGGTATGAGCAAGTACCCGAAGCCCTGATTCGGGCCTTCACGTCTGTTGAAGACCGTCACTTCTTTGAGCATAGCGGTATCGATAGCCGCGGCCTCGCACGCGCGGTGGTGACCAATGTACGCAAGGGGCAGATCAGGGCCGGCGGCAGCACGATCACGCAGCAGCTTGCCAAGAACCTGTTCCTTTCCAGCGACCGCACCATGACGCGCAAGGCACGCGAATTGTTGCTTGCCTTCTGGCTTGAACAGAAATTCACCAAGGAACAGATACTGACGCTGTATCTGAACCGGGTATATTTCGGGGGCGGCGCCTATGGCATTGATGCCGCAGCCCGCAAATTCTTTGGCCATACGGCACGCACGCTGTCGATCGCAGAAGCCGCCATGCTGGCTGGGCTTGTAAAAGCACCATCCCGCTATGCCCCGCACATCAACCCGAAAGGCGCATGGGTGCGGGCGCAAACAGTGCTTGATACCATGGTTGATGCTGGTGCGCTTACAGAAGCCGCAGCGACCAAGATCAAGCAACAGCCGCCGACCATCCGCGGCGCCGCTGCTGGCAATGACGTGCGCTATTTCACCGATTGGGTAACGGGCGAGGCAACGCGCGTACTGCCCGAAGCGCAAGGCCGGTCACTTGTGATCTACACAACGCTGGACCCCGGTGTGCAGCGCGCAGCGGCCATGGCGCTCGATCGCGGCCTCAGCGGTGAAGGCGCCAAACGCGGCGCTAACCAGGGGGCCATTGTTGCGCTTGAACATGACGGTGCCGTACGCGCCATGGTGGGCGGGGCCGATTATGGCACCAGCCAATATAACCGGGCCGTGCAAGCGCTCAGACAACCGGGCTCTGCTTTCAAGCTGTTTTCCTATCTGGCTGCACTCGAAGGCGGGGTTAAGCCGAGTGACCGCTATAACGATGCCCCCATCAGCATCGATGGCTGGTCGCCTAAAAACTACAGCGGCAAGTTCGATGGCCCCATGACCGTGCAGGAAGCCTTCGCAAGATCGATCAACACAGTGGCGGTACAAGTAGCCGAAAAAGTGGGCCGTGACCGTGTGGCAGCCATGGCAAAGCGCCTTGGCATCACCACCAATGTTACCCCCCTTCCCAGCCTGCCGCTTGGCACCGAGGAAGTGAAGCTTCTGGACCTGACAGGCGCCTATGCGTCCATCGCCAACGGGGGCTTTGCCGCAGAACCATATGGCATACTCGAGATCACCACGCTGGAAGGCCAGGTAATTTACCGCAAGATACCGAGCCGCCCACGCCCTGTGCTTGCCTACCCCATCGTTGAGGACATGGCCAAAATGCTGACCGCTGTAGTTGAGTGGGGATCAGGCAAAAATGCGGCCATCGACAGGGCCGCCGCCGGCAAATCCGGCACAAGCCAGGATAGCCGCGATGCAGTGTTCGCCGGTTTCACAAGCGACATGACAGCGGCGGTGTGGGTAGGCAACGATGACGGCACGCCAATGAAAGGGGTCACGGGCGGCGGATTACCGGCCCGCATCTGGTCGGATTTCATGCTGGAAGCGCATGCAGGCGCACCTGTTCGCCCGCTGCTTGCTGACGCAGGCATGTATGCAGATTCCGCGGCAGACCCTGACCCCCGCCGCACCGAAGAACAACCGAAGCCCGAGAAAAAGAAGAAGAAAAAAGGCTTCTTCGAACGGTTGTTCGGCTCCTGATCTTTTCACCTGTCACCCAGTGCGACCATATGGCCCCTTGAGCGTGCCACTAATGGGGCTTAGAAAAGCAGGCGAAAAAAGAAAGAATACACATGCCACTACCCCTTGAAAGCAAACTAGACCGGCAGATGATCCGCGCCTTCGTCGAGGATTTCTATGGCCGTGTGCGCAGGCATGATGTGCTGGGGCCAATTTTTGAAGAACGGCTTGCGGGCCACTGGGAAAGCCATTTTGAGCGCCTGACAGACTTCTGGATGACCGTTCTGGGCGGCGTACCCGCCTATAAGGGCAATCCGTTCGGCGTTCACCACAAGGTGGTCAGGGAAGGCAATTACCGGATGGAAGAAGGCCATTTCGAGCTGTGGCTGACGATCTTTGAAGCTTCTTCAAACGTCATGCTGCCAACAAACCTCGCCGAAGTAGCCCAAGAAAAGGCCCGCCGGATCGCCGACAGCCTCAGGCAAGGCCTGTTCTTCCGCATCCAGGCTGCTGAATAGCTAGAACTTTACCGCGAACAAGGTGCCGCCATTTCGCTTCAACCAGCGCCGGTTGTCCTGATAGGCGCTATCACATCTGGCTACATGCTCCCAGAAGCGGTCGGAATGGTTCATCTCCAGAAGATGCGCCACTTCATGCGCGGCCACATAATCAAGTACAGCCTCAGGCGCCATCACCAACCGCCAATTGAAACGCAGGGTGCCACGGCTTGAGCAACTCCCCCAGCGGCTTTTCATATCGCCGATACTGATCCGGCTATAGTCAACACCCAGCGTCCCGGCGTGGGTTTGGCACGCCACCTCAAGGCGCGACTTGGCTTCTGCCTTCAACCAGTTCAAAAGCCGTTTTGGTGCCATCTCGGATGGTCCACCGACATACAGTGCACCGCCTTCCAGCAGGACCTTGCGGGGTGGCACCCCAGTGAAAGAAAGTTGATGAGGACGACCACAGAACAACAGGTCGTGGCCATGCCCAACCGTAGGAACAGAGGCGGCCTTGCTCCGCTGTTCTTCAATCCATGAAACATGATCAAGCAGGAACTTGCGGGCGGCCCCCAGACGGGCGCGACGCGGCATGGTCAGTCTGATTTCACCACTTGTGGGGCACACGCGCAGCACCATCCGCCTTGCCTGTGCGTTCTTGCGCACCCGCACAGGAACCAGTTGGCCATCAAGCTGGATTTCTAGCTGGTCGGTCACTCGGCTTCCGCGGCCTCGCTTTTTCGCTTCTGGCGATTGGCGCGCTGTTCTTCCCACCACCGCCACAACTGCACATGGCCTATGCCTTGCGCCATATGTGTGTTCGCAAGCTTTGCCCCGACAAGATAGCCGAGATAGGCGGCAAGGATCGCAAGAACGATGTAGCGGTTATGCCCGAGGCTCCAGTATGTGAACCAGATCAGCGCATCGATGAAGTTTTTGATGCTGTTGATGATGAAATTCACCAGCAGATCGAAACCAATATTGAAGGACCAGTTGGCCGGGTTCAAAATCTTTACAATGAAGGCGAATATCTCCGCTACCTCGATATAGACATAGGTGTAGAAGGCCGCGGTGCCGTAAAATCCGCCACCAAATTTCAACCATTTCTGCAGCGCGACATTGCCTTCCTTGCGCTTCTGTTTCTTGCCTTCCTTGCGGTAGGCTTTCAGCCGCGCGTCCAGCTCCTTCCGGCTGCCGAAAGGCTCCAGTTTGCCACTATCGAGCAACAGCCCAACCAGCAGGTAGGCGAAAAAACCCACGGGCAAAAACAACTTCCAAAAGGCAAGAAAAAGTGCGCTAAACATGTTCAGACTTTCCCCAAAAGAAGCGACAAAGTCAAAAGCCTATCAGGCAGGCCAGTCCACCAGATGGTCTTCATAGTCCCCGGCTTCGCGCTCGTCGATGCAGCGGCCTTTCACGGATTGTCCGGCTTTATGCACGCTATCCGGGTCGCCAGACACCAGCGGATGCCAGTCAGGCAGATCCTTGCCCTCATTGAGCAGACGATAAGCGCAGGTTGAAGGCATCCAGGGCAGTTTATCCAGCAGGTCCGGGCTCATGACCACGCAGTTCCCCACATAGCGCTGGCGATCCAGATATTTGGTGCACTGGATTGTCTCACTATTCAGGAAACGGCAAGAAATCTCTGTGCAGTGGATTTCACCCGTATCTTCATCTTCCAGTTTGTGAAGGCAGCATTTGCCGCAGCCATCGCATAGGCTTTCCCACTCTTCGCGGGTCATCTCCTGCAGTGACTTTTCCTTCCAGAAAGGCATTAGCGTACTTTCTTGAGAACCGGCTTGAAAGCTTCGGCAATCTCGGCTGGTGTATTCCGCGCAGAAAACAGACGGTGATAGTTGCCATCCGGATTCATCACGAAAATGACGGATGTATGATCCATCAGATAGCCTTCCACGCCTTCCTGCTCACGCTTGGTATAATAAACCCGATAGGCTTTCGCCGCGCTGTCGATTTCCTCAGGCGTGCCTGTAAGCGCGATCAGGCTTGGGTGAAAATCCACCACATAGTTCGCCAGTGCTTCTACCGTGTCACGTTCCGGATCGACCGTAATGAAAATTGGCTGGATCGGGCTGATGTCATAGCCTTCCTCTTCCAGCATGGTGAGGGCGGCAGACATTTTTCCAAGTTCAACCGGGCAAACATCAGGGCAAAAGCTGTAGCCGAAATAGATCAGCATATAGCGGCCCTTGAAGTCATTATTGGATACGGTTTCTCCCATATGGGAGGTTAGAACGAATGGGCCACCGGGGCCTTCCATGTTCTCCTGCATGCTGCCATATCGGTTATAAAGCACGGCAATCGCGACAACAGCGACGGCTAACCAGGCAACGATCCGTATCACTTTCATGCAACTTCTCCATAAATTGATCACCCGCGAGGCGGAAAAAGCGCCGTAAGGGGGTTGTGATCGTTGAAGTCTTATAGAAATATGTGCCGCATATGTCACGGCCAATCGCCAACGCGGTTATTGCATGACAGAAATTTTATACGGAGTTCTCATGTTTGCGACAAAACGCACCTTATCTTTCTTCACTGGCCTAGCCCTTTTGCTGGCTGGCGCGACTACTCAGGTTGCAGCCTCCTCGCCACAATATGAACTTCTGAAAGCCGTTGAGGATCAGGATATCAAGAAGGTGACCGAACTTCTTGCCAAGGATGTATCTCCCGATACACGCCGTCGGTCTGACCGCGCGCCGGCGCTGCTGATTGCAATCGACAAGGCTAACATGGCGCTTGTGAAGCTGCTGCTGGATTATGACGCCAACCCGGATATCGGTGATCCTGAACGCGGGGAAACCGCCTTGATGCGCCGTGCCATCGCGGGCGACGTTAATGGCGTGAAACTGCTGCTAAGCTATGACGCAGACCCAAACCGCGCCGACATTGGCCAGGAAACCGCCTTGATGAAAGCGGTGCGCGCCCGCAAATACAAGGTTGTGAGCACGCTTCTTGAAGCGGGAGCCGACCCAAATGTGCAGGATTTTACCGGCAAGACCGCGCTTGAATATGCCAAACTAAGCAGAAGCCGCCGCATGGTTCGTATGCTGGAAGACGCAGGGGCAACATATTAACGCGCCGAATTTTATAACCGGCGCAGCATGGCCAAACTTCTTCCTGCTGTTTGGCCTGGCCTTTGTGCTGGACTTGGCGCTTGGAAGCAGGCGGCTGCTGGGTGCGCTTCCCGGCCCTGACGATTTGATTGGCGGCATTAATGCATTCCTGCGCGGCCGGCTAGACCGGGACAATCGGTCGAACGGCGAACGGTTTATCCGCGGCCTGATCGTGCTGGTGGCCCTGCTGCCGTTATTGCATCTTGCTGGGCGTTTTCTCGATGCCTTCGCCTTTGCGGGGACTGCGCAGAGCATTCTGTTGGCGGTTGTGCTTTCCCTGTTCATCCGGCAAAGACAGGTTTGGGCAACCATGCTGGCATCTTCGAAGGCCTATGCTGGCACCACAAGCGACACCCAGTTTGAAAACAATCGCGCCAATATCAGGAAAATTACGTTTGGTTTTTCCGACAATTTCGTCAGCAATTTGCTGATCTTCACGATTGGCGGCTTTGGCCTTTTGCTGCCCTATCGACTGTTGCGCCTTGCGCTCGACACAACTGAAGAAAGCTACATCCAGCGCCCTCAAAGCCCTTACCTAAGTGGTTTCTGGCCCCTCGCGGAACTAGCCGCCCTTCCCGGAACGCTGCTGGCGTCACTCTTGATCGCCATGGCCCATATTTTCGTGCCTGGCACGAAAATGAGCGCGATCATCGGCATGGCACAAAAGGTGCCCCAAACCTTGTTTTCGCGCCTTTTGCCACTGAACATATTGGCCCACGGCCTTGGCCTGTCGTTCCACACGGCACCCGGCAAGAAGGCTGCATGGATCGGCCCCAAAAGTGGGCGTGCCAAACAAACCGCGATGGATGTCCGCAAAACAGCTCTCATTCTTGTGGTTGCACTATTGCTGGGTATCCTTGTGGGCTTTTTGGTGCTTGGATTTTTGCTGTCGCCACAGTAACGCTTAGGGAAAGGAAAGCGACACTATGGCCACCCAACCATATCCCAAGAATGATGATCTGTTGCTGGTAGACCCTGACCTGCCGCACGGCGGCGGTGTTCGCCTTGGCACGCTGGTCCTTATTCGGTGGATGGCTGTGCTTGGCCAGCTTTTGGCGCTTGGAGTGGTTGCCTATGGCCTTGGCTTTGATGTGCGCCCAACCATCACCGTCCCCATCGTTCTAGCGTCTGCTGTTTTGAACCTATGGTTCACCCTGCGCGGAGACCCGAATACACGATTAGGGGACACGCAAGCTGCCGCCCACCTGGCTTTTGACCTGATCCACCTGTTTGTTCTGCTGTTTGCCACCGGGGGTCTTTCGAACCCCTTTGCCGTGTTGCTTTTGGCTCCAACCAGCGTGTCAGCCTCTATCTTGGGCCAGCGCAGCACGAAAATCCTGATCTCCCTGTCGTTGATCCTTGTCTCAGCGCTTGCCTTCACACCCTTCCCGCTACCCTGGGCTGGGTTGCCACCTGAATTGCCCCTGATCCTGGAGGCTGGCGTGTGGGTTAGCCTTTGTTTCACCCTTGTTTTCCTGGCGCTCTATATGTCTCGCGTCGGGCACGAGGGCCGGAACCGGGCCCGTGCGCTGGCCGTTACGCAAATCGCCCTTGAGCGCGAACAGCGCCTTTCTGCACTGGGCACCCTTGCAGCCGCAGCCGCCCATGAACTGGGCACACCGCTTGGCACCATTCTTCTGGCCTCAAAAGAACTTCTGGACCACTGGGACGGGGACGACCAAACACGTGTTGATCTTGAACTGATTGTTGGTGAAACGAAACGCTGTCGAGACATCCTTTCCGAGCTTCGAAAACACCGACAGGCTGGCGATAGCGAGCATTTTGTAGCCGTTGAGCTGGAAGCCATGCTGCGGGAAGCTGGCGCGCCTCATGAAAATCGCGGGGTAACCATCAATTATGTCTCAGGCGGCGATGGTATCCTGAAAATTCACCGCACGCCGGAGATGATTCACGCCATACGCAACATCATCGAGAACGCCGCGGGCTTCGCCAGATCAATGGTGCAAATCAGCGCCGGCTGGGATGAAGAAGCAGTATCTGTATCCATCGTAGATGACGGCCCCGGTTTCGACCCACAAGTGATCAAACGCATTGGCGAACCTTATGTAACCACCCGGCAGCCAACACCTGGGAAAGACGGCGGGCTTGGCCTTGGCCTCTTTATCGCCAAAACCCTGCTGGAACGTACAGGGGCCACAGTATCCTTCAGCAACGCCCCAAAAGGCGGCGCCCAGATTTTGATAGAATGGCCACGAAGCGCCCTTGAAGAACAAGCAGTGCTTAGGGTACAAGCGGATCAACTGGCAGGGCAAGAACAGGGACAATAAGATGACCGACCAAGAAATCCCGGAAGGCGAACTGCGCCTTCTTGTCGTTGAAGATGACAAGGCTTTCCGCAGCAGGCTTACGCTTTCTATGGAGCGCCGGGGTTTTACTGTGTTCCCTGCCGAAGGCATTGAAGAAGGTTCCAAACTGGCGGCCGCAAACAAGCCTGATTATGCAGTGATTGATATGCGCCTTGAAGATGGTAATGGCCTCGACCTTGTACCGTCCCTTCGGCAGATCAACCCTGACATGCGCATCGTAATCCTCACAGGATACGGCAACATCGCCAGCGCCGTTGCGGCGGTGAAGGCCGGAGCTGTGGATTACTTGTCCAAACCTGCAGACCCTGATGTAATCGCCGGGACACTACTGACCCCCGAAGGCCAGACCCCGCCTCCACCCGAGAATCCCATGTCTGCCGACAGGGTTAAATGGGAGCATATCCAGCGGGTTTATGAACTGTGCGACAGAAACGTGTCAGAAACCGCCCGGCGCCTGAACATGCACCGGCGTACGCTGCAGCGCATTCTGGCCAAACGGTCTCCCCAATAGGAAGACCCCTAGCTTCTGATAAATCAGGGTGCTGCCGTGGGCTAAAGATCCACTAGCGGTGACACCGCTTGCCCCTGGAAGAGAGTTATTCCCATCAGGTGGCCCAGGTCGATATCCGCCGGCTCATTACAATTATCAAGGATCACACGCGCTTGCCCCACCCGGTCCACCTTTCGGTGAATGGCGGTTTCGGTTTCGGCTGTCAGCCACGCACTGATCGGCCCTTCAGGCTTAACTAGCTTCACAAAGCTGCCCTTAAGCTTGTCATACTCAATCGCCAGAAATGACAGCGGATGCAGATCTGCAATTGAAATGCGGTATCCAAGTCCCAAAACCTTATCGCTTGCAAAACTGTAGGCAACCGGGTTGGCAAGGATGTCGACCGCGCCAAATTCCAGTACGACTTTTGACCGCGGCGCCCCGGAAAGAGATTCGTCAAACTGGTCAAAAGCATCCGACAAAACCGCCGCAGATGTCACACGAATGCTGGACGCAAGCGAATCCTCGTTCGCCATTGAAGGCGTAGAAGCCAAAACACGCTTGGCGATATAATCTTCCAGATACCCATCAAGCCATCGATTGGCACCCAACACACGGCCTTTTAGAAGAACCTCATAAAGGGCGTGGCGCGGAATCCATTTATGCACAAGCACGGGCATCATCTCGCCTTCGCCGATGATCGCCATGATGTGCTGTTTCCGGAGCTGCCCTGCGATATCAGCCCCATGAAGGGCCTTGGTGATTGCAAGCAGCAATTCGGGGTCCAGTTCGCGGTCTTCAAATGTGTGCGCAGGCGCGTCAATCGGCATCATCCGCACATGACGGGCAGGCGGCTTGAGCGGTGCATCTTCCCTGGATACAGGCTTCCTCAGCTCACCCTTCTTAAGCGGCTTCGTTGGCAATTCCAGCGGCTTGTCCAAATCGTCGCGGAAGGCGGCACCAGCCTCAAGGGCGGTCGCCAGGCGCTCGATATAGGTACGGAACCCATCGAAATCCTCTTCAAGACTGAACCATGTCACGAAATCATCGCTGACACCCTGCATGGGGTCTAACCGGGATACCACGGCAGATCGCTTCAGCTTGCGGCGGATGTTATTGAGCGCCGGGTCAATGTCATCAATGGATGCATCCTTGACCACCAACACAATATCGGCGTTAGGCAGCGAAAACATGGTTGCGCCGTATTTGGTCACAAGCCCCCTGAGGGCAGACGCTGCAAACAACCGATAATGCTCTTGCTTGAATTCCGACTCCAGCGCCGAAAGTTTAACATGAATGGCGCGCCGCCCCTCAGCATGCCGCCGAAGGCCGCGAACATAATCCACCATCCGTTCTGTTGATGTGCTTTTGCTCACCTTGATTCAATCCATACTCGCATCACGTAGCCACGTGATTTAACAAAGAAAACATTAATTTAGCGTGAAAAACGCTTCACTTGATGAAGCCACCAGCCAGTTTCGTTGATCGAATAAACCGGCCGGTAATGCAAAATCTGGGTATGTGGCAGGACAGCGTCTACCTGATTGTCGAGAATATAGGTCTCCCCGTCACTTTCGACCGCCAGAACAGCATGCGCTATTCGCAGGTTTTCATCCTGCAAGATAACAAGCCGCATGGCATCCATCGGCACCCCCAGCCGTTTCAGGGTTACATATTTGCTAATGGCATAATCTTCACAGTCACCATCCTTCAGGAAAAATTCATCCGGCGTTGCCCAATAGTCGGGTATGCCCCAGTTTACCGGGTCGACAATGTATGGGGCCTTGTTCATATATTCGTTTACAGCTTTCAAAACAGGAAAGCCGGACTCACCTTCATGGTTTGAAATGAACTGGTCCCAAGCCTCGCGACCGCACTGTATTCGTGCGAGCCCGCGGCAGGGCGCCCCAACCTCAATCTCTGGAACATCATCCTTGCGGGGCAAATTATAGCGCCGCCACATCTCGGTCCACTTATCGAATGACTTCATGTTTTTTGAAGGGATTTCCCGGCTACCGAACAGGCCATCTTTTTTGATACCGGCCATCGCTGTCGGCAAGCCTGCAAGACAGGCTACCACCACGACTGAAATCATTATCCCTTTAAAAATATTCATAAAATCCGTTTTTGTCCCAAATGAAACAGTTGTAAGACTTCCCAAGGGGGTACAGACCTCAAAACTATTTGAGCTTCAAAGCATTCTGTTCCAACATAGGGCCCGGGGTAAGGGACGCCAAGCCTAATGGCAATGTCTCACCAGAAATTTAACGGTTCGGTTGCATTTGATCTTTTTCATAAAAATCAATGTATCGGGCCCAGAAATACGAAGGAAAGTCATGGCTGGTGCCAACGAATCCGGCAAATCCATACTCGCCGCCGCCGCCGCTATTGTCGCCATTGCCGCAATCGGCTTTTTTCTGATTCTCCAGTTTGCGCAATCTGAGGCCGAGCAAAACCTGGGACGCTGGCAGGACCGGCTGAACCTGGTGGCAGACAGCCGTGCTGTTGAGGTTTCCACCTGGCTTAACCGCCACATTGGCAGCGTTGAAGAACTGGCGGCCGACGCTACGATCCAGCTTTATGCCAATCAGGCAGCTAGCGCTGAGAGCGACTTTGCCGAAGGCCAACGTGGGTATGTGTTCGCGCTTCTTTCCGCTGCAGCGGAACGCGAAGGTTTTCACGAGCAACGTGCCATTGACCAAGTGGCCGCAAACGTGAAGCGGCCTCAGCGCGCAGGGCTTGCAATCATCAAAGGGGATGGTAGCCCTTTGGTCGCCACAACGGGCATGCCTATCTTGCGCCCGAATGAATGGCCATCCGATTCGCGCGGTTCCTTCATTGCCTTGGGCCCGCGCCTTGAGGACAAAACCCCGCTCGTCCTTTTTGGCGCCCGCATCACCGGGGAAGGTATGACTGCAGCTGGCGGCAATGATGTCTGGGTTGTAGGGGCACGTCCCCTGAATGAAGATTTCCTGTCCACATTGGTACAACCGGGTGCCGCCAGCAAGACGGCGGAGACTTACCTTGTGGCGCCACAAGACGACAATATCGTCGTACCGCTGACGCCCCTTATGAAAGGTGGTCGCATTGGTGAACCACGAGTTGATGATGCTGCGGCCTTTGCTGCGCGCGAACCCGGAGGCTTCAGCACACAGATCAATTATGCAGACACTGAAGTCCTTGTAACCGGGCGGGAATTATCTGCGCCTGTTTCATGGGTTCTGGTGCGCACAATCGCATCGGAAGAAGCAATGGCCGATATCAACGAGCGTCGCAACGGCCTCATTATCACGCTGTCTCTGGCAGCACTCTTTGTCATTGCTGCCCTTGTGATGGTTTGGCGCCACGGCGTTTCCAGAAAGCTGGAGGCCTCCTACAAGGAACAAGCTGCCCTTTCTGAAAAGAACGAAGCACTGAGCCGCTTCCTGCAGTCTGTGAGCGATAGCCAGCCAACTGCCATCGCAGCCCTTGCGAGCGACATGACGGTTCAGTTCGCCAACCAGCATCTTGGCGATGTTACCGGCATTCCCGCTACAGAACTTACTGGCCGCCGGCTGGACACAGCTTTTTCAAATGAGATTGCCACTAATTTGCGGCAGGGAGTGTCGGCCGCTTCGGAGGGGAGAGGCAGCACACAACAATTGCGCCTTGAAGACCAAATTTTTCAAACCCAACTGGTGCCACTGAAAGCGGAGGGCGAAAACAATGCCTCAGCCCTTTTGGTGATGCAGGATATATCTGACCTTGTCGCAGCAAAGGAACAGTCAGAAACCCTTTTCAAACAGCTTGTCAGTACATTGACGCAGATCATCGATGCCCGCGACCCCTGGAGTAAACACCATTCCGACCGCGTAGCCGATGTGGCCCATACAATCGCCCAGGAGCTTGGATGGGATGATGACGCGGTTGAAAGCGTGCGCACCGCAGGCCAGCTTGTGAACCTTGGCAAGATCTTTGTACCGACCAGTATCCTGACCAAACAAACCCCGTTAACAGACGAGGAACTCTCCCTTGTGCGCGACAGCATGCAAAAGGGCGCAACCCTAGTCGCAGGCCTCGACTTCAAAGGGCCTGTTGCCAATATTCTTGGCCAAATGCGTGAAAACTGGGACGGCAGCGGCGAACCGGATGGCCTTAAGGGCGATGCGATTGAGCCAGGTGCCCGCATCCTAAGTGTTGCCAACGCGTTCGTTGGCATGGTGTCAGCACGCGCCCACAGGGCAGGCCTTGGTTTCGACAAGACCATGGATATCCTGAACGGCGATGCTGGCAAACGCTATGAACGGCGAACAGTGGCCGCCCTGCAGAATATTCTGGAAAACAGGGATGGTCGAAATCGTTGGCAGAGCTACACAACGGTTGTGGAGCAGGACGAAGAATAAAAGCAAAATCGGCGGGCGCTAGACGCCCGCCAATAACTGATTCGACAGGCGTTGGGCCCCTGCCCGCGCCATCTTCAGGATAAGGGTTTTCTTCCGGGCAGCATTTACGGGGCGTTTTGTTGCCGGGCGGATAATTTCACCGCCATAAGTATCCGCGATAATGATGCCCACTGTTTCCGGCAAGGCATCTGGTGCATCCAGGACATGCCGCGGAAAGTCCGCACCTACAGCGAAATAGAATTCCTCACAATACGCCAAGTACTCTTGCCATTTGTTGTCGCACTGGTAATCGGCGAGTGAAGACTTCACTTCGACAATGATACTCTTGCCCTTTCGGTCAAGCGCCAGAATATCAACGCGCCTGCCATTCGTGAGCGGAATTTCAGTAATAGGCGAGAAACCAAGCTCCACCATCAGGCGCACAGCACCTTTCGTGACAGCTTCCGTTATGTTTGGCCTTGCCTGCTGCGAGTCCTCAGCCGATTTTTCAGGATATGCCATGAAACCACCTGCCACCTTCTATACAGCGAGAGCATGGCAAAGGGGCTCGCTTTCGGCAAG
>JABXIV010000069.1 GCA_013372925.1 Alphaproteobacteria bacterium | reverse complement strand
TTTAAAAGAGTAAAGTGGTACCCGCAGCCGGACTCGAACCGGCACGACCATACGGTCTCAAGATTTTAAGTCTTGTGTGTCTACCAATTCCACCATGCGGGCACATGAAGGTAGGTACCGTTTATTAATCGGTCATTCCCCGCAAAACAACGGCGAATTTCACACAAACGAAAATATTCTTCCCATCCGCCCATCCTGCCGCCGCGGCCATACGCCCCCCCGAGTTCCCGGGCGATACGCTTCACATCCCGTACATATCAAAATTTTACTTATTTTGACCCGGCAAACCCTTCCATGCGGCAAATTGCAATTAAACCAATAGTTTATATTAGCCGCAAATAGCCCGCCAAAATAAACGATAGGCAGCTATTAATAACCTTTTGTAATATTTAACGAGGTGTATTTACTAAACCTAAACTGGCGCATCCATTGCTGAAGATAGCCTGCGCACGCGATTGTGGGCCTGACATTGCCCAACGTGCGCAATTTTGAAAAGAACCAAACACAAGGGATGTAAAATGACACAATTATATACACCAAAAGCTGAAGGGAGCCTGATCGAAGGCGGCGCAGGCAACGACTTTCTGATGGGCCAGGCCGGGGATGACACAATCAACGCTGGCGCAGGCGACGACTTCACCCTCGGAGAGGGCGGAAACGACATTATTTCCGGTGGTGATGGGATGGATTTTATCGATGGCGGTGACGGCAACGACACCCTGTCTGGCGATGCAGGCGATGACGTGCTTTATGGTTGGGCAGGCCATGACCTGATGCTTGGCGGTAGTGGCGTAGATGCATTCGATGGCGGTATTGGCGACGACACCATGACCGGCGGCGCAGGCCAGGACCATTTCCAGTTCGACATCGGTTATAATAGCAGCGGTGCAGACAATTGGGGCCATGATGTCATCACTGATTTCAACACAGCAGAAGACATGCTTTATGTGGCTGTTATGGCCGGTGATGAAAATGCGTTTTCGGTAACAGATACCGCCGATGGCGCGCTGGTTTCTTACGACAACAACGGCAGTGTCAGCACCATACTTCTGCCTGGCGTATTGGCAGCGGACCTTACCATCCAGACAGACTTCTCTGACCCGAACGCAAGCATCGGGCAGGAAATCGTGGGTAATGCCTCAAGCGAATTGCTCATCGGCAGTGATTTGGATGACACAATCCTCGGCCAAGGCGGTAACGATACCATCGACGCTGGCGCCGGTGAGGATTATGCCGCGGGCGGTGACGGTGACGACCTGATCTACGGCGGCGATGACTTTGATGTTCTCAGCGGTGACGCCGGCAATGACACCCTGTATGGCGATGGCGGTGACGACATTCTTTATGGCTGGGAAGGCAATGATGAAATGCATGGCGGCACAGGCGTAGACGCATTCGACGGCGGCATCGGCGACGACACCATGACCGGCGGCGCAGGCCAGGACCACTTCCAGTTCGACATCGGCTACAACAGCAGCGGTGCCGACAATTGGGGCCACGACGTGATCACTGACTTCGACCCAACAGAAGACATGCTTTACGTAGCGGTGCTGAATGGTGACGCAAACGCCTTCTCAATCACCGATACCGCTGGCGGTGCTTTGATTTCCTACGACAATGACGGCAGCCTCAGCACTATCCTGCTGCAGGGCGTGATAGCGGCCGACGTAACTGTTGACACAACGTTCTAGGCATCACAGCCAGCCCTAGCTTCAAGCAAGGGCCCTCCTGAAAGAAATGAACCGCTCGGCTACCCGCCGGGCGGTTTCCTTTTGCATGAAACACGATCGCCTGCTTCATCTAAAGAAGCATTCCATGGCGACTTTTTTTGATAACAAAAGCGGACATAAACGACCTTGCTAAACTTCGTCAAAATCAGGCCATTCCCTAATCCCTTGTTTTACTGACCCAGCCCAAAGAAATACTGAAGCGCCCAAGCCAATAATCCTTGGTTCAGCAATCAAATTTATTCTCCGAAAATTTAGAAAAAAGCCAACCGGAGCCTTAATCAAATATTAGACGCCGCCCATGCCATTTCCCCTATTGGCGAGCGCAATGACCAGCAGGTCTGCCTTCAGGCACCGCCCGCCAAACGAAAACAAATAGAAGGACATACAAATGACAGGCACTCTTTTTGAAGGCACAGAAGACTATGACGACATTTATGGCACTGCGGGCGATGACACCATTCGCGGTTTCGGCTGCGACGACTGGCTGGCAGGTGCTGCAGGAAACGACCTGATCGAAGGCGGTGATGGCTGGGACTGGATTGAAGGCGGCACCGGCAACGACACTCTCAGTGGCGGCAACGACGGTGACTACCTGCTTGGAGGTGCCGGCAATGACGCCATATTGGGTGACGCTGGCCACGACAACATCGAAGGGGAACTGGGCGATGACACGATCACTGGCGGTACCGGTTCCGATCAGATTAATTTCTACGCTGATATATCAGACATGACCTTTAACACATGGGGCCATGACGTTGTGACCGACTTCAATCCAAACGAGGATACACTGAATATTTCCATTTGGGATGGAGATGAAACAAAGCTCACAATCACAGACACTTTCGAAGGTGCGCTTGTTAGCTATGATGGCCTAAGCTCCATACTGCTCTCCGGTGTCCAGGCCATTGACGTTGCCCTGAACGCTACTTTCCAGGAAAATCCAGTCTATCTTATTGGCACAAGCGCTGATGAAACGCTGCTGGGCACTAGCAGCGATGACTATCTCGCCGGAGAAGGCGGGGCTGACAGCCTCGTTGCTGGTGCAGGTTGGGACACGCTTAAAGGTGGTGCTGGCAATGACATCATCAATGCCGGATCAGAGGACGACTATCTAGAGGGCGGTGAAGGCAATGACACGCTGACCGGCGGTGCGAACGCCGATAGTTTTAACTTCAGCGTTACCTTTGACGGCACCACTACCAGCACATGGGGGCATGATGTAATTACGGATTTCACACCTGGGGAAGACGGGATTACAATCTACGTTGAAGGCGAAACCCCTTCTTCACTTCTCACCGTCACCGACACGGTTGATGGGGCGCTGATTTCACTTGGAAGCGGAAACTCCATCCTGGTGAGCGGCGTATCTTCGGCAGATCTCTCGTTTTACGCTAGCTTCGAAAGCGATTATATGACCGACGGCACCTCCGATTCCGACCATATCCTCGGACACGATGCTGGCGACACAATAGATGGCGGCCTCGGCGATGACTGGATCGACGGTCGATACGGCAACGACTATATCGATGGCGGCGACGGTCAGGATACCCTGCTCGGCGGCGACGAAAACGATACCCTTCTGGGTGGTGCGGGGCATGATGTGCTCTTTGATCAGGGCGGCGATGATATTCTCAGTGGCGGCGATGGGGATGATACTCTCTATATAGAAACCGGTGATGACACGATCACTGGGGGTGCCGGTTTTGACAGTTTCTGGTTTGGCATAGATTCCGGCCCGAACAATCCGTCCAGTTGGGGCAATGACATCATAACCGACTATAACCCGACAGAGGACACCCTCACCTTCGCAATCGAAGACGGCAATCCTGCCGCCCTGACGATCACAGACACAGAATTCGGCGCTTTGATTTCCTACGACGGAACAAGCTCAGTTCTTGTTTCTGGCGTCGCGGCAGCCGACATCACGATGGATACTTATTTCTAATTCAGTACCCATAAAAAAGTCACACAGCATTTCATCCATGCTGTGTGACATATTTTTCAAAGCAACGAAGTAAGCTCTACTGCAGTTCAGTGGGATGATCCGTGTCAAACCCGGCTGCGTCACACATGTTCATTACCGCGCCCATAGCTGTATCAATTGCCTCAGGGGCTGCGCTCCTGATCACAATCTGCGCGCCTGGCGTGCCTGTGTGATAAAACGGATAACTGCCGATACTGGTTTCAGGATTTGCGGCTTGGATGTCTCCCAGCCCTTCAGCAATCTTGCTTTCCGGCGCATGCACAGTCAGCGCCTGTGTCCAAACCTTGCGCCCGGTTTTCAGCTCGCCGCGAATGGCCTCCAGCATTGACTGCATGATCTTCGGCACGCCGGCCATGATGAACACATTTTCAATCCGGATACCCGGCGCAATGGAAACTGGATTATCGATCAATTCAGCCCCTTCAGGCACGCGGGTCATCCGCTTACGGGCTTCGGTGAAGTTCTCTTCCCCGTAATATTCCAGCATGCGCCGATAGGCTTCAGGGTGAACAACCACAGGCACCCCGAAGGCCGCCGCGACACTATCCACCGTAATATCGTCATGCGTTGGGCCAATGCCGCCGGTAGTGAAAACATAATCATAGCGCGCCCGAAGTGGGTTTACGGCCGCGACGATCTCATCTTCAATATCCTGAACGACACGCACTTCATGAAGCTGGATACCGGCCTCATTTAACCACTTGGCCAAATAAGCCAAATTTGCATCCTGCGTTCGCCCTGAAAGAATTTCATCGCCAATAATAACAAGCGCAGCGGTGATATCGCTTCTATCCATATTCAATTCCCAAAAACCCACAGGTCACAAAGATGATTAACACGATGAACATTGAAACCGTCAACATTCATATATAAGACAGAACGAATAAATTCCGTCTGCATCCGATTTTTTTTGCGAGCAAACAGCGTTCATGGGCACAGTTTACCTACATATTGGCGTTTTCAAAACGGGCTCATCGACCCTTCAGGCCTTTTTTGCGCAAAACATAGAAAAGCTAAAAAGCTTGGGCATGACTTACCCCGTCGTTGGCTCAGTCGCTTCTGCTAAAGTTGGACTAATCACTGCAGGGAATGCCGCCTCCCTGGCGCACGCCTTACTTCCATGCAATCACCAGGCACACAAACCTGACCCGCGCCAAAGCCAACTAGAATGGTTTGAGGAAACGCTCAAAACCTCCCAAACGCCAGATATTTTACTCTCCAGCGAATTCTTGTGTGACTTGGAGGCCGACGCTTTCGCGACCCTGAACGCTATTGCAAAGAAATCGGGCCGAACTTTAAAGGTTGTCGCCTGGGTGCGCGAACAGGCGTCTTATGTTGAATCCATCTATATTCAGCACGTAAAACGCCGCCGTATAACAGAAATGCCAACACCCTATATCAAGGCACTTTATCCAACACTTCAGCACCTGAAATATCATACATTTCTAAGCGCTCTTTCCGAAACGCTAGGCCTAGAAAGTGTCAGCGTCATCGAATATGGCAAATCAGATGTCATTGGTGACATGCTTGATATTCTAGGGCTTGAGGACAAAGGCTTCGATCGCCCGTCCAAGAAGATCAATGTTAGTCTGCCCTATTTCCTTGTGCCTATCTTTTTGGAACTGAACAAACTTGATCCAAACATGTCCTTTTCCGATCAGGTGGTTCGTAATCAGGCGCAACTTCAGCTTCACGAAACGCCCGAACGCCGTTCTTTGCTAGCGCCCGAATTACGTACAGAAATTCGGCAATATTTCGAGGCCGAGAACAAGGCCCTTTCCAAGGCTTTCTTTGGAGGCACCAAAATCTTTGAAGCCACGCCGCCGGAATATATCAGCATCGAAGAAGCATCCCGGGAACTGGATGCCATCGCAGTCACCAAGCTGTTGGGCGGCATTGCGATCCAACATGAAAGACGACTGGTTCGGGTGGAAAGGGCGATACTTGCTCTGGGAAAAAAATTAGATTTCGAGCCGAATTGGGTTAGAAAAATCCCTACGAATTGATACAAGTAACGTCAAAGTTCTACAGAAAACAAGATTGAGGGAATGACATGAAAACACGTGCCGCTGTCGCTTGGGGTGCCGGTAAACCACTTTCCGTCGAAGAGGTGGACCTTGAAGGCCCAAAAGCCGGAGAAGTACTGGTTGAAATCAAGGCCACCGGCGTGTGTCACACCGACGCCTTCACGCTTTCGGGTGACGACCCGGAAGGCGCTTTCCCCGCTATTTTGGGCCATGAAGGCGCTGGCGTGGTTCTGGAGGTGGGCGAAGGCGTGAAAAGCCTGAAGCCGGGCGACCATGTAATCCCGCTCTATACGCCCGAGTGTCGCGAGTGCGATTATTGCCTGCACCCAAAAACAAACCTGTGCCAATCGATCCGGGAAACACAGGGCCGAGGCGTGATGCCGGATGGCACGAGCCGGTTCTCCATCGATGGCAAGCCGATCCTGCACTATATGGGCTGCTCAACATTCTCAAACCACACGGTGCTGCCTGAAATCGCACTAGCGAAAGTGCGCAAGGACGCACCGTTCGAAAAGATTTGCTACATCGGCTGCGGCGTGACAACCGGCGTGGGCGCAGTGGCGTTTGATGCGAAAGTGGAGCCCGGCTCCAACGTTGTCGTATTTGGCCTTGGCGGTATCGGCCTCAATGTGATCCAGGGCGCCCGCATGGTTGGTGCCGACAAGATCATCGGCATTGATATCAACCCTGAGCGTGAGGCCATGGGCCGCCAGTTCGGCATGACAGATTTCGTCAATGCCGCGGAGTGCGACGTGATGGAAGCCATCATGGACCTTACAAACGGCGGTGCTGACTATTCATTCGAATGCATCGGCAATGTGAACACCATGCGCCAGGCGCTTGAGTGCTGCCACAAGGGCTGGGGCGAAAGCATCATCATTGGTGTTGCGGGCGCAGGCCAAGAAATCTCCACCCGGCCATTCCAGCTTGTGACCGGTCGCGTGTGGCGCGGTTCCGCCTTTGGTGGCGCGCGCGGCCGCACTGACGTGCCGAAAATCGTAGACTGGTACATGGACGGCAA
>JABXIV010000148.1 GCA_013372925.1 Alphaproteobacteria bacterium | reverse complement strand
TGACAACCCGGAAGAGGAGTGTTTCCCCGAAGCATTGCGCCACAGCTTCATGGCAGATGGCAAGAAAGCAGGCCTGTCAGCAGAAGGCCTTGCGGCTGACCTGCGCCCAGAAGGCGATGGCAAGCGCATGGCCTTGATCAAGGTCATTGCTGGCCTCATCGGTGTAGGGTTGAACGACATTGTCCGCAGGGAAGATCAGCGCAGGCACAAAAAACTGACCGCCTTCATCGCAGCTTCAACCTTGGGCATGGCAGTCATGGGCACGCTCACTTACCGTGCGGAAGTTGCCAAAGAAGAGGCCGCGAGAGCCCGGACAATTGCCGAAAACCAGCGATCCGAAATGCAGAAGCAGCTGGTGATGAACGATGACCTGCTTCATTACATCATGACCGAGATGTACAACAAAATGCTGGAGTACGGAGACCTCAAGACACTAGAGAACGTTACAACCAGAGTTCTTGAAACTTTTAACAAAAGAGACCTGGAAACGTTAACTGTTGAACAAATTTATCACTACACCGGAGCCATGCTTAGATACGGGCAAAACCTTGACCGCCAAGGCAACAGTATAAAAGCTCGAGAAATCTTCGATCAGGTGCTTGTTTTGTCTCGCGATTTTTACGAGCAATATCCCAACAGCTTTGAAGCAACCTTTCGCCTTCAAAACAACCTCTTTTTTACTGGTTACTTGGCCCGAAGGCAGGGGCGTTTTGATGATGCAGAACAAAACTACAGAGAGAGGCTGGCACTGAACTCAGAGGCTTACAAACAACGCGACAATCTCACTTTCATGGAAACAACGCATGTTGGGCAGGCATCAGTCTGGGCAGTTGCCATGTCGGATTCACTGCGAAGCCTTGCAAATGTGTTGGCAGGCCCCAAAAACAAGCCAAAAGAAGCGTTACCACTGGCCTTATCGAGCATCGAAATCCTTGAGAAAATGCCACCGAAAGATCGGAACCCCAATGGGTACCCATATAATCTGGGCAGTTCCTATTATTACGCAGCCGATACATATCTATTGCTTGGGCAGCTTGACAAAGCTGAGAAACTATTCGCGAGACGACAAGCAGTTTTCGAAGCACTTGTGGCCCAAAACCCCAAAAATTCACGAGCTTTCCGTAGAATTCTTACCTCGAAAGAGGCGCTGGCCAAGAT
This sequence comes from Alphaproteobacteria bacterium, assembly GCA_013372925.1. Taxonomy (GTDB): domain Bacteria; phylum Pseudomonadota; class Alphaproteobacteria; order Sphingomonadales; family Kordiimonadaceae; genus Kordiimonas. The sequence goes on along the minus strand of JABXIV010000148.1, from coordinate 42,353 downwards.
TGCCCAATTACGCGGAGAGCAAGCCAAAGCCTATAATCTGAGGCGAGAAATAGCAGATGGATTTGATATCCTGACCCAGAAAGACCCAAGCAATACGCTGTGGCTTGGCGATTCTGCCAAGGGCCAAATTAATCTCGCCCAGAGCGCGTTTCTATTGCAGGACCTGGAGACAGCAGCTACCTATCAGAGAAAGGCCAAGCTTCAAATCACAGAAGCACTGGAACGCGACAATACTCGCCCCCAAAGGTGGCTGACATACCACCGCACGCAATCCCTGGAAGCCGAAATTGACCATGCAAAGGGTGACACGAGTGCTTCCCAGCAAAAGCTGGTGGCCCTGCTTGCCGAATTAGAACAAAAAGATACTGCCTACCTGACAATGGCCGGTACCAAAGAACATCTGGCAGATACGCGACTTTTTTATGGCCAGTTGCTGGCTGATAACGGCAAGGAACAGGCAGCAAAAACGCAGTGGCAAAAACTGGTTGATCTGCTGGAGAACTCCAGTTCAAGCATCGACCTTGTGGGCAAGGAAACACTGTCTGTGGCTTACAACCTTCTTGGCGAGCAAGACCGCGCCTTGGCTCTGGCGCAGGAGCTGGACAGATACGGGTACCAGCGCTCCAACCTATTGAGCCACAATAAGGTCAGCCAACGTTAGGCCGTGACCTGCTGTACGTCGGCTGCGTGTTCATCAGATGCAGCCTCGGCCTCCAGGGCAGCGATGTCTTCGTCGGTCAGCTTACGGGCAAGCATCTCGCCCTGTTTCTTTTTCGCCAGAATTTCCCGCGCTTTTGCGTATTTGTCGTCGTGCCAGAACACCAAGCAGCCGTTACAGCCCTTGCCGCAACAGCCTTCCGTACCACGGCGAGGTGTGCGCAAGCGCAGCTCTGACCGGCGTTCATCAAGCGCACCTTGCAGCTTTTCACGCTTCTGCTCATACACAGCCGCGTTGCCGCGCCCCTGTTCAAGTGCATTTGCTTCCGCATCCAGCTTCAGCCGCGCCCACTGGTCTTCCGTCAGAGCCTTCTCCTTGCGCAACACCGTCATAGCCGGGAAATCAGCCTTCAGGCTTTCAGTGGTTTCCTGATCAAACAGGCTGAACGGCAAGCGAATAAGCGGTGTGTTGCCCGCATGCACTTCTGCTGTGACCTTGCCGTTTGCGGCATTCTCAAATTCATAAACGCGCAGCAGCATCGGTTCACGCGCACTTGGCGGCACAAATTCAACCACATCACCAGCAACCAGCTTGTTCTTCACCCGCACGATGAAGGCATCGTCGGTAACCTCTTCCACAAGCCCGGCATATTCATGATCGGCCAGCGTGTATGTGTCTTCAAAGCCATGGGCATAGTTCGTCAACCGGCCATCATGGAACGCCAGCGTGTAGCCCCGTGAGGGCACTGTGTTCAGTTCTTTCATGTAGGCATCAGCCGACCAGCCTTCAGGGTCTTCATACCAGGCATCGATCGCCATGCGGTAGGCCCGGGCCACCATGGCAACATAGTATGGGCTTTTGCCACGGCCTTCGACCTTCAGGCTATCCACACCAATCGACAACAGGTCATTCAGCTTTGGCATGATGCACAGGTCTTTACTGTTCAGGATATAGGTGCCGCGCTGGTCTTCCTCGATCGGCAGCAGATCACCGGGGCGGTATTCTTCCTCGATCAGGAATTCGAACAGCTCAAGGTTCTCTTCAGTAAGCGGAAGCTCTTTCACGGTGCCGTCCTTCAGTCGCATATGCACCTTGTATTTCCAGCGGCAACTGTTGGCGCACGCCCCCTGGTTAGCACCGCGTTCGGCCATGAAATTTGAAAGCATGCAGCGACCAGAATAGGTCATACACATGCTGCCATGAACAAAGGCTTCAAGCTTGATGCCTGGGCATTTCTCGCGAATTTCCTTCAGTTCTTCGAAGGATACTTCGCGGCCAAGCACCACAAGCCCCGCGCCCAAATTCTCCCAGAATTTGACCGACTGCCATGAACATACGTTCGCCTGCGTGGAAATATGAAGCTCAAGCTCTGGTGCCTGTTCCTTCACAAACATGAAAACGCCGGGATCGGCAACAATCAGGCCATCCGGCTTCACCTTGCGCACTGTTTCCAGATACTGCGGCAGCTTGGTGATGTCCTTGTTGTGAGAAAACAGGTTGAGCGTAAGGTAAACCCGTTTGCCGTGCGCGTGTGCAAACTGAACCCCTTCAACAACCTCTTCAAGCGAGAAGGCTGACTTGGTGCGCAGGCTCATATCCGGCGTGCCCAGATACACCGCATCCGCGCCATAAAGCACGGCCGCTTTCAGCTTTTCCAGATTGCCCGCAGGCATCAACAGTTCAGAGCGCCGCCCGGTTGCTGTTTTAACGGTCATTTCTTTTTCAGTCATCGCTTTCACTCGCACACCTTGCCCACAACCAATGGGTATTTGCGGCGCGTCATACGCTATTTGCGGTGTTTTTTCCAGTTTTATGACTGAAACAGAGGCGATCGCGACACCCTAACGCAGCTAGGCACCAACCGCCGCGCTATGATATGCTGCCGTCAGATCAGGGATAGGGGAAATTTATGACGGACACGACCACCAAGCCATCGCAAGAAATGCTGGACCTGTACGACCGATACGCACACGGATTTATCGACCGGCGCACTTTCATGAACAGGCTTGGTCGCTTTGCTGTGGGTGGCATCACCGTTGCCGCGCTGGCGAACAGTTTGCTCCCCGATTATGCCCGTGCCGAGCAGGTGGCCAAAGATGACCTGCGCATCATGGGCGAGGATATCCTTTACCCATCCCCCAGCGGGGCGGGAGAGATGATGGGCTATCTGGTGCGCCCTGCTCTTGCGTGTGATGTGAACCCGCGACCTGGCGTTGTGGTGATCCATGAAAACAGGGGCCTGAACCCCTATATCCGCGATGTAGCGCGGCGGCTGGCGGTGGCGGGCTATGTGGCACTTGCGCCCGATGCACTCTATCCCCTAGGCGGCTATCCGGGCAGTGACGACGAAGGCCGCACAATGCAGCGCCAGCGGGACAGGAATGAAATGGTGGAGGACTTCAAGGCCGCTGTCGCCTTCCTTGAAAAACATCCCAACTGCACCGGCAATGTAGGCTGCGTGGGCTTTTGCTTCGGCGGCAGTGTTTCGAACCGACTGGCAGCAGAAGTGCCCAGCCTGAAGGCATCCGTGCCCTTTTACGGCGGCGGCGTTCCCGCAGAAGCCGTGCCCAACATCAACGCACCACTTCTGATCCATTTGGGTGAACTGGACAAACGCGTGAATGCTGGCTGGCCCGCCTACAAGGAAGCGTTGGACGCCAATAAAAAAGCCTACACCATGCATATGTATGAAGGTGCCAACCACGGCTTCCATAACGACACTACCCCCCGCTATGACGCTGAAGCCGCTGAACTTGCGTGGGCCCGCACACTTGCCTTTTTCGCAAAGCATCTGCAGTAGCCGCCAATAGCTGACAATCCTTGCAGAACACCATTGAACGGCTCGCCGTTATGTGGCTTATTGGCCAGCAAGATTTCCGTTGTTTTCCCAAGGACTTTCCATGACCGATAATACGCTCAACCTGCTGCAGGATCTGGTTTCAAATGCGATGAAATCCGGTGCGGATGCAGCAGATGCAGTTGCTGTTGACGCCTCGTCAAAAAGCGTTTCCTGGCGCGAAGGAAAACTTGAGGACGTGGACGGATCGGAAGGCGAAGACATCGGCCTTAGGGTAATGATCGGCAAACAGCAAGCCATGGTTTCCACGAGCGACCGGCGGCCCGCAGCCCTGAAAGCACTGGTGGCCCGCACCATCGATATGGCCAAGGCCGTGCCGGAAGACGCCTTTTGTGGACTGGCACCTGAAGAAAAACTGCACACGGGCCCAGTTGCCGAGCTTGACCTCTATGACGACACAGAAGTTTCCGCCGAAAAGCTGACCGAGCTTGCACAACAAGCAGAGGATGCAACACGCGCTGTTGAAGGGGTAACCAATTCATCCGGTGCCGGTGCCGGCAGCAGCACTTGGGCGATTTCCCTTGTCACGAGCCATGGCTTTTCCGGCCATTATCGCGGCAGCAGCTTTTCCATCTCCTCTTCTGCGGTTGCTGGTACAGGCACAGGCATGGAACGGGATTATGAATTTACCAGCGCCCGCCATTTCGAAGACCTGGACACTGCCGAATGGGTTGGCAGGGAAGCAGGCGAACGGGCTGTAAAGCGCCTGAACGCAAAAAGCATGGCCAGCGGCAAATACACAATCGTGTATGACCCGCGCGTGTCCAAATCCCTTGTTGGCCACTTTTCTGGCGCCGTGAATGGCGCAAGTGTTGCACGCAAAAGCAGCTTCCTGCAGGAAAAAATGGGGGAGGCAATCTTCGCACCCGGCATCACTATTACCGATGATCCCCTTATGGTGCGTGGCCTCAGTTCCCGCATGTTCGATGGGGAAGGTGTGCGCGTCAGCAAATGCAATATCGTTGAAGATGGTGTTTTGAAAAGCTGGATGCTAAACGCATCCGCTGCCCGCCAGCTTGGCCTTGAAGTAACAGGCCACGCCAGCCGCGGCACGTCGTCCGCGCCGGGAATTTCGCCAAGCAACCTTTATATGGCGGCAGGAACCCTGAGCCCGGCCGAACTGATGGCCGACATCAAGGACGGCATCTATGTAACCGAGCTGATCGGCATGGGCGTGAACGGTGTAACGGGTGACTACAGCCGTGGCGCCGCAGGCTTCCGCATCCGTGATGGCCAGTTGGCTGAAGCCATCAGCGAGTTCACAATCGCAAGCAACCTTAAGGAAATGTTCAGGCATCTTGTGCCAGCATCAGACTTGTCATTCCGATACGGCACCAATGCGCCGACCCTGAGGGTGGAAGGATTGACCGTCGCCGGAGCAGGATAATGCTTCTTGGGGGCCAAACAGGAATATAGCGTGAGCAATTCTGAAGAAGCTTTTGACGAAGACACTTGCCCGTGGGACCGCTCGGAAGATGCCCGCCTGATCCGCTCTGTAACCAAAGAGGCCGGGCGGATCGCCCTTTCCTATTTTTCGCGCGACGTGGAAGCTTGGGACAAATCCCCAAACAATCCGGTATCTGAAGCCGACCTTGCCGTTGATGAATTCCTGCGCACGACCTTGATGCAAAATCGCACCGGTTACGGCTGGCTGTCAGAGGAAACAGAAGATCACCCCGAACGCCTGCGCTGTGGCCGCTTGTGGGTTGTTGATCCGATTGACGGCACCCGCGCTTTCCTCAGGAACGGTGATGACTGGGGTATTTCCGTTGCGCTGGTTCAAGACCAGAAGCCGATCGTTGCCGCATTTTATGCACCTGCCAAAAACGCCTTCTATTTTGCTGAGGAAGGCAAAGGCGCAACCAAAAATGGCGAGCCCATCGGGGTGAGTGAACAGGCCGACATAGCCGCCGCCCGCATGATGGGTGACCCATGCGCATTCAAGTCAGAGAAATTGTGGCCAGAACCTTGGCCCAAAAGCATGTATACGGAACAGGCGAACTCTATTGCCCTGAGGATATGCCAAATTGCAGATGCCCAGTTCGATTGCTGTGTCACGCTACGCCCCAAGAATGACTGGGATGTTGCGGCGGCAGATCTTATTCTGTCAGAAGCCGGAGGGATTTTGACAACAGGCACAGGCCGTGGCCTTTTGTTCAATAGAAAACAGCCACTACATGACCATATCGTCGCCAGTAATCCGGCGCTTCGCAGCGCTATCATGGACAGGGTTGAACCGGCGTTAACGCACTGGCGTCATGTCGCCGCCTAGATCATCATAAAATTTATTTTTTAACTTAAGTGTTAACCATAGATTTCCTTTTTCTGCGTAATTTTGTAAAAGACACGTGGGGTGTGTGAGGAAGCTGGTTCTGGATGAGCAATCTGATCCTGAAATCTTGGCTGGGGCGAGCCTTTAGAGCTTTGCTGGTTGTCATTTTTGGCGCGTTTGCCTTCTCGGCTGCGGGTTTTGCCACGAGCAAACTTAGCACGGAAGCGCGAACCAAAGCCTTGGAAATCCTGCCCGAAATCGTTGCAGCTAAATCGGCAGACGCTCATCTTCATATCGCCCTTCTGAAAAGCAGGTTAGAAAAAGACCTGCCTCCTGGTGACAAAGCTGAAATTCTCAAGGAATTGATTTTCCACTATGTGGACGTTGCAGACCCTGCCGATCTTGAATGGGCTTCGCAGGAGGCCATAGCTCTGGCCAAAAAACTGGGCGATAACGAGCTTAAAATTTATGGCGATCTAGCAGAGGCGACGTTCCTGTCCTTGTCGGGAGAGCTGTTTGCAGCCCGGGACAAAATTGAAGCTACCCGAAAATTTGCTGAAGACATTCGTGACCCGCTCGGCGTCTTCTTTACAGAAGCCTCAATGGCGATCCTTGGTCCTGAACTAGGCAACTTCCTTGAAGGCTTGTCCACCATGTCGCAAGCCGTTCTGACATTGCCAGATACACGGCGCGGCAACCGCATGCGCATGCTGGCCTACCTGACGTTGGCCTATACCTATTCTGGCGTCGATGAAATCGATGCAACAATTGAAAATTATAGCAAAGCCCTTGAAATAGCAGAACAAGAAGGCATTGCCTTTGACCGCGAGTCCGCCCTTTTCAATATTGCATCTACATTGAACAACCTGAAAGAAAATGACCTTGCCAAGAAATTCTATCGGGGTCTTGGTGAAGTTATTGAGCAAACCGGACGTGATACGGGCCGATATTATGTATTATTCGGGCTAGCCTGGATTGCATATGATGAAGAAAACTATCAGGAAAGCATTGACCTAGCGAATGAAGCCCTAGCCTCTTTCTCCAGTGAGCCTGGCTTCAACATCGCCTTCTATGACTTGCTGACAGTTAGCTATGCCCGCTTGGGTGACGCCGAAAAAGCCCGTTTCTATCAGGACAAGGTGCAAAGCTTCTATAAGGAACATCCTGACTATCAACTCGATGAAAACCACGGCAGCAACATGCTGGCTTCTGCCTATATCCTACAAGCAGAAGGCAAATATGCAGAGGCGTTTGAACTGCTAAATGAAGCACGCAGGGAACTGTTAAACAGCCAATTCGAACAGTTTCAAAGCAGTATCACGGACCTGCGTTCAAGCCTGGAAACCATGCTTGCCAAACAGCGGGCTGAGGCCGCCCTTGAAGAGGCCCAACAAGCCTATACCCGACTGGCGATTGCCCTTGCCGCCCTTATCGCAGTTGGCGCAATCGTGCTCTTGATGATGCAGCAGCGGCACAATCGCGCGCTCAAACGCAGCATGCAGCAAGCAGAAATGGCTAATCAGGCAAAATCGGAATTCCTGGCAAACATGAGCCACGAACTGAGGACTCCGCTGAACGCCATTCTGGGGTTCTCGGAAATGATGGAGCATCAGGTTTTCGGAAAGCTGGGTGCCCCACAATACGACGAATATGTCGGCCATATCAATGAAAGCGGCAAACTGCTTCTCGACATCATCAACGATATTCTGGACCTGTCGAAAGTGGAATCGGGTCGGTTGATCCTTAAAGAGCAACCCATCAATATTGCCGACTTGTTTGATGATATTTCAACGCTGATGACCCCAAGAGCCAGCGCAAAAAATGTCAAAATCACCCTTCAGTGTCCTGCAGATCTCCCAATCCTGCATGGCGACAGACGCCTGTTTAAACAAATCCTGCTGAATGTTGTCGGCAATGCCGTCAAGTTCACCAACCGCGATGGCACCATTCAGTTGGACGCTGAAGTAAACCAGGCAGGCAGCATTGTTGTGAAGGTTAGGGATAACGGCATAGGCATGACTGCGGAAGAGCTGGAAGTTGCCCTCACGCCCTTCGGTCAGGCAGGCTCCACAATGACACGCAGCCACGAAGGTACGGGCCTTGGCCTTCCCCTCGTAAAAAGCCTTATGGAATTGCATGGCGGTATGCTTGAACTTGCATCCGAGAAGGGCGTGGGCACGACAGTAACAATGCTGTTCCCTGCCGCACGCACCCTGCCGCACATCACACCCAAGGCTGCTGACTAGAAGTAAAACCGCGCCCCGGCGACGATTGCGCCCGTACCCATATCGCTGTCACGGCCGCTATCTTCATACATAACGCTAAGTTCAATCTGATTAATAAATACGCTTACGCCAATACCCCAGTCCCACACGTTGGTACGGTCCTGGCGCATGTCATACCCAAGACGGCTGATGATGGTCAGCTCAGGCATGTTCGGCACAGGCACCTCAAGATCGGTATATAGATAGAAGCTGTCCCTGTCAGGATCGCTCCAGCGGCCATCGGGCGAATATGCGGCGCCGCCACGAATGAACGCCAGCCCGAAATCACGCGCTACAGTCGCCTTGAACTCAGGGAAATACTTGCTTGTGTCGCCATGATAGCTATCCAGCTCCACTGAGAAATCGTAGATATAATCACCACGGTCCATCTGGTATCCGGCATAGAATTCGGCCTTGGCGTCACCAATGCCGTCCTCGCCCAGATAAGCGCCAACGATCCCGCCATAAAGGCCGTTCTCGTGAAACGCGCCGACAGATGCCACAAACACCGGGTCTTTTGCCGAAAGGCTTAACCCACGGTCACGAAAATCACTCGCCAGTCCCACATAGCCGTCAAATTCAAGGGCGCTTTCCTGCGCTAATGAGGCCGGCGCTAACGCAAGTGTCAGTGCAAAGGCACCAATTAATTTCTTCATTTTTTTATCCTTTATTGCTGTCGCCTATCAGTAGCTTTGGATCCAGTCGGACATTCTGCCAATTCACACGCCAGTCCACATGTGGGCCGCTTGCCCGGCCTGTCGCGCCTATTGTGCCAATCTTGTCACCCTGATGAATCCAGCTACCCTCTTCAACGTCAACACTGTTCATATGAAACAATGTTGAGGTCACACCGAAACCGTGATCAATAATAACGATCCCGCCTTCAAGCAAGAAATCCGGCACGGCCAACCGCACAACACCGCCAGCCGGTGCGTAAATTGGCGTGCCCGTTGGGCCCGCTATATCCAGCCCATAGTGCGGGCTTCTGGGCTTGCCGTTCAATATCCGCTGGCTGCCGTAAAAACCAGAAAATCGCCCTTCGGCAGGTTTTACAAACCCGCGCGACCAATGCAGGTTATCTGCCAGATGGCTCCGTGCTTCACGCACCTTACCGGTTTCCACCTTCCTACGGTCGCGCCATTCTGGTGGCGGCGTAACCGTTTTTGGTGGCAGGCCGTTCACCCGCTCGATATCGAATTCCCGCGCTGAGATATTAAGCGTTCGCTCTTCGCGCTTACCGTCCCGGTGCAAGATAACCAGGGATGCTGTTGGCCCTTCATCGCGCCCAAACCCAAAAACGAAATGCCCTTCAGGCCCTACCTTTACAGGCTGGCCATTCAAGCTGATTTCACTGCCGGGTGCAACCTGCCCCCAAACCATACCGCCCTGGGTAAGACTTCCCCCAAGGTCAACAGCCTGCGAGCCAGAGGCAATCATCAGGCAGGACAGCCCAAACGCGAACAGAATTTGTAACATCTTGATCATATGTATCTGTTTCCTCTCGGAAGGGGGCAAAATTGGGGCGACCCCTGCCATTTCCCTATAAAAGCGATCCCTGCCTATCGTCTGCTGGTTTGGTGGCTTTCTTCGCTGTCTTTTTGGGCAAGGGCTTCGGCTGAACTTTGGGCTCAGATGTCCCTTCACCTAACACTTTCATGTCGCTGGTACCGTCAGCAAATCGCACAGAAACCTGATCCCCCGCAGCAAGGCTTGCCGCCTTGGAAATCGGCTTACCGTCCTTGCCCTCCACCAGGGCATACCCCCGGTCCAGAACCCGCTCATACGAGAGGCTTTCAAGCATCCTGCCGCTTGCTGCAAGGCGTGACCCCAAGTCTTCAAGCTTACGCTGGTAAGCGGGATTAAGCCTGCGGGATGCGCCATCCAGCTCCTTGGCTCGGAAAGAGACAAGCTGCCTCAGCCGCCCTGCACTCAAGCCGCCCATCAGGCGGTTTAGCTGGATAGATTTCTGCTGCACTGCTGCCACCAAGCCGCGTGGCAAACGATCAGACAGGTCATCGAACCGCTGCTGCGCCAACCCAAGAATATCTTTCGGGCTTGGCAGACCGCGCGCAAGCCCGCGCAACCGTTCTTCCCTGTCTCGCAACATGGAGACCTTGAGGCCGGCCAAACGCCTGCCAAGATCAGCGACAGTAAAACGCAGGTCTTCCCGCACGGGCACGGCTTTTTCAGCTGCGCCAGTTGGGGTGGGCGCACGTAAGTCGGACACATAATCGATAAGCGTGGTATCAGTTTCGTGTCCCACTGCGGAAATCAGCGGTATGTCACTTGCCGCAGCAGCGCGCACAACAACTTCTTCATTGAAAGCCCACAGGTCTTCGATTGATCCACCGCCACGTGCGACAATCAACAGGGCCGGCCGCGGCACGCCTGTGGTTCCGTCAATGGCATTGAACCCGTTGATCGCTTCTGCAACCTGCCCCGCAGCCCTTTCACCCTGCACTTGAACAGGCCAAACAATTACATGCCGGGGGAAACGGTCGTTCAGGCGATGCAGAATATCCCTGATCACAGCCCCGGTGGGGGATGTGACGACACCGATCACCTGCGGCAAAAACGGGATTGGCTTTTTGCGTGCCGGGTCAAACAACCCTTCTGCGGCCAGCTTTTTCTTGCGCTCCTCCAGCAGTGCCATCAGGGCGCCCGCACCGGCCGGCTCCATATGGTCCACCACCATCTGGTATTTCGATCGCGCAGGGTATGTGGTCAACTTGCCGGAACAGATCACTTCAAGGCCATCTTCGGGCACAAAAGCAAGGCGCTGCGCGCTACCCCGCCAACACACGCCGTCCAACACCGATTTATCATCCTTGAGAGCGAAATACACATGCCCGGACGCCGCCCGCTTTACGCCCGAAAGCTCAGCCCGCACACGCACATACCCGAACTGGTCCTCGACCGAACGCTTGAGCGCGCCCGACAGTTCCGAGACGGTATATTCAAACAGATTGCGTGCGCCAGAGGCGCTTTCGCCGGTTTCGTCACCATTCGACATCGTCGAAATGCTCCCTATATGGTCTTTGAAGACTCTTTTACCCCAGTTCAGGCTTGAGTGCATCGGAACCTATGATACAAGGGGGCAGCCTTCAAGCAACCATCATATGACTGGAGAGAAAATGAATATTCTCGTCATCGGCTCAGGCGGCCGTGAACATGCCCTCTGCTGGAAAATTGCCCAAAGCCCTCTCGTTGACACGCTTTACTGTGCACCGGGCAATGGTGGCATTGCAGATGTGGCAGCCTGTGTTTCGCTTGATGCCAGTGATCATGCTGCGGTTATCGAATTCTGCACAGAAATGGCGATCGATTTTGTCGTGGTTGGCCCTGAGGACCCACTTGTGATTGGCCTTGTTGACGCGCTGACAGACGCAGACATTCTTGCCTTTGGCCCAACAGCTGGCGCTGCGCAGCTTGAAGGCTCCAAAGGATTCACGAAGGACGTTTGCGCCAAGTATAACATCCCTACCGCTGCCTACGGCAGATTCGACAACGCCGCAGACGCCAAAGCCTATGTTGAAAAACAGGGCGCACCGATCGTGATCAAGGCCGATGGCTTGGCGGCAGGCAAGGGCGTTATCCTTGCACAGACCGTTGAGGAAGCGCTGGCCGCGATTGACGACATGTTCGACGGTGCGTTTGGTGAAGCTGGCGCAGAAGTTGTGGTTGAAGAGTTCCTCACTGGAGAGGAAGCCAGCTTCTTCGTTCTGTGTGACGGCGAAAACACCCTGCCGCTGGCCACCGCACAAGACCACAAGGCAGTTGGCGAAGGTGATACAGGCCCAAATACTGGCGGCATGGGGGCCTATAGCCCCGCGCCCGTGATGACAGATGCCATGTGCGCCCGCGTGATGGAAGAGATCATCAAACCAACCGTGAAAGCCATGGCTGATATGGGTCATCCCTTCAAAGGCGTTTTCTTTGCCGGGCTGATGATCACTGCGGAAGGCCCAAAACTGATTGAATATAATGTACGCTTCGGCGATCCGGAGTGCCAGGTGTTGATGTCGCGCATGACATCAGATTTCGTACCGCTATTGGTGGCAAGCGCTAAAGGCGAACTGGATGGTTGTGACGTTGAATGGCGCGATGAAGTGGCCCTCACCGTTGTGATGGCAACCAAAGGCTACCCGGGCAGCTATGCCAAAGGGGATGAAATCAGCGGCATCAAAGCGGCTGAACGCAAAACCGGCGCCACCATTTTCCATGCGGGTACCAAGCTGGACGATGGCATTCTTGTAGCGAACGGTGGCCGTGTTTTGAATGTCACAGCAATGGGTTCCACCGTCACAGAAGCACAGAAAACCGCCTATGAAGCTGTTGATACAGTGAACTGGCCGGGTGGTTTCTGTCGCCGCGATATCGGCTGGCGTGCCGTGGCCCGCGAACAGGGCAAATAAGCCAAAAAATAAACACCATGGGCCAGCGACCACGCTGGCCTATTGTTCACGCCCAACGGCTATTCTTCAGTCTGATTTTCCTTGGACCGCACTTTAAACGGCGGGAAGACAATACTGACGCGCGTACCAACCCCGGGCTGGCTATCGATAGTCATTGTCGCATTCAGTTTTTCAGCGAAAGCAGAAATCAAAGGCAAGCCAAGCCCGGACCCTTCATGGCGCCGACTGAGGCTGCTATCAACTTGACCGAAGGGCCGTTTGGCGATCTTGATTTCTTCCGCAGTCATGCCGATGCCTGTATCTTCAACACTGAGACACACGCCACCATTTGCGGTCTTCTCAAGCATGATCCGCACCTTGCCGCCAGGCTCGGTAAACTTCACGGAGTTGGAAAGCAGGTTCAGCGCAATCTGCTTGATCAGCCGGTCATCGGCTTCAAGCAGAATGTCTTCGTCAAAAGCATAATCCAGTGCCAGATCGGCCTCGCGGGCCCGCTGCTGCACCAGATTGACGCACATTTCCAGATTTTCGATTGGGTCGATCCAGGTAAGATAGGCCTCAAGCCGCCCCGCTTCCACCTTCGACAGGTCCAGAATATCATTGATGATCGACAACAGGTGCGTACCGCTTTCGTGAATATCTTTCGCATATTCCGCATAGCGTGGCGTACCCAGTGGCCCGATCATCTCTTCCTTGATGATTTCAGCAAATCCCAGGATGGCATTCAGGGGTGTTCTGAGTTCGTGGCTCATATTCGCCAAAAATTCCGATTTCGCGCGATTTGCAAGCTCGGCCGAATCTTTACTACGCTGCAATTCCTGCGCCTGCAGCAGGTCTTCGGTTACGTCCCGCCCTATCATCAGTAGAACAGGCTCCTCGTCCCGTTCGATCTTCTGGGCAAAAAGACGGAAGTGCCTGATCAGGTTGCCACGGGTTTTTACCGTGGTTGGCACATCCGTCATAGACGCTGTCATCTTCAATTCTTCTACAAAACGACCAAGGAAAGTCGAATCGGCCCAGATATCCAGTTCTTCTGATGTTTTGCCGATAACGTCGTCCCGGCGGCGGCCGAACAAATTAAGAAAAGCCGGGTTCACATCAAGGATCCGGCTGTCCTTCAGACTGGAGATAATCATCACCTCAGGGGTGAGATTGAAGATATTCCGGAATTTCTGTTCAGATTGTGCGTAGGCCTGCTCAGCCTCGCGCTGGTTGGTGATATCCACGACCGAGGCAGAAACCGCAGGCTCGCCCTCCCACATAACCTGTGTGGCGCGTATCAAACAGTTGCGTACACCGCCGTTCACCTGAAGTATACGAACTTCGTAATGGTCTGGCACAGTCTCTTCTGCCATCCGGCGACGATAATATTCTTCAACCAGGTCCCAGTCATCTGCATGGACCCAATCAGATAGGGATTCCGTTAGAAGCTGTTCTTTCGGGCCGTCAAACGCCAGCAATTGCCGCATGGCATCGTTGACAAACAAGACCTTATCGCCGCGCCTGACAACAACACCTTCCGCAATAGAATCCATCACGGCCGTTAAGTCACGACCTATAGAACTAGCGAACCCTTTACTCAAACCACGGCCCCTTTTACGCCGAATACTGTGATCCAGTACTTGCCCCTGCTTCCTGACAGAAGGAAATCATAGGTTCCAAGCGGAAAAAAGCAACGACAATAAAGCCTTGGCCGCAACCGCCAGAACAGATGACGCATATTTTGCCATGCAAAGTCTAAATTACTGTGAACGAACCCTGACAGCGATATCGTCTTCCAGGTTATCAGAGGGGTGCAGAACAACAACGTCACCCTCAGCAAGCCCGCCAAGAATCTGCGCTGAAGTATCATTCATTTTGCCTACATTCAGGGGGACCAAGATTGCCGTTTCGTCCTCAATCTTGAAAACTGCCCAGCCATCACCCTTACGGAACAAGGCACTTGTTGGCACCTGAAGGATATTATCTTCCTCCCATAGCACAATCCGCGGCTCAACACGGAAGCCATGCCCCAACTGACCCAGATCAGTACCGTTCAAACCATCAAAATCGATGATGATGTTCACGCGCTGCTCTTCAATCCCCAGAGCGGAATATTTGGTAAAACCTTTTGGTTCAACAAGGCGCACATGACCTTCCAGGGTTTCTCCACCCCAGCCCTCAATCATAACCCGCGCACCGGGTTTCACTTGCACCGCCTGATGTGAGAGGAAATCAGCAACAATTTCAATCTCTTCAGGGTTCCCAAGTTCGAGAAGCGGTGTCCCGATACTTACTACCCCTTCACTTTCATGAACAAGGGTGAGAACAGACCCTGTGATTGGCGCCCTGATCTCGACAACGCCGCTGCCATTTTCATTCACCTGATCAGGGCCGATCAGGGCTGCCTCGGCCACAGCAAGGTCTGCCTGACGCACCCGCACACTGGAACGCGCGGTTTCAAGTTGTGCACTTGCTGTCCTGAACGCCAATCTGGCTTTGTCCAAAGCCGCAGGGCTTGCAGTATCACTGGCAACCAGCGCCTCGGTGCGTTTGATTTCAGATTTGGCATAATCCACCTCAGCCTCCACCCGGGCAACATCCGATTTGGCAAGTTCAAGTGCTGCCTTTGCAGCCTCAACGGCAGCCTCGGCTTCCTTTTGTCGTCTTTCATCCAGAAACGCGGGTCCGGAAGGGAGCATAGTTGCAAGCAACGTCTCACCCGCTACAACCTTGTCACCCACCTCGGGCTCCAGCCGCAGAACACGCCCTGCGTTAGGCGCAGACACGACATAAAGTTCCTTCACCCGTGTACGCCCGTCGTCGGCAATGGTCATTTGCATGGGGCCCCGCGTGACCGTACCCGCATCAATAGCTATTGGTTCCGGCCTAAAGGCAAGCACCAAAAAGGCAATCAGCACGATACCCATTGTTCCGAACATGATTGTGCGTGCACGGGGTGCAGCCATAAGTCTTTCCCTCTTCATTCTTTCGCGCACTGTATCATTCGCGCGTTTTCAAAGCTTCCACCAAATTCAGTTTCGCCACTTGCCGCGCAATCACTGCGGCGGACAGCACCGAAGCGATCACGATCACGGTCGCGGCAAAAGCAAATGTGTCATGTTCCACCATTGTCGGCACCCTGAACAGTTCACTGCTCAGATTGGCGTGGATATAAAGCGCAAGCTGGTATCCGAGAAATGCCCCCAGCGGCAAAGCCAGGAAGGTCAGGAGCGCCAGCTCGCCCAAAAGAACCACATTTACTTCAGCCACCGTGAAGCCCAGCACCCTCAGGCTGGCGATTTCACGCCTGCGCTCATAAAAAGAAATCCGCGCACCGGAGAACACCACGCCAACGGCGATCAGGCTGGCGAACAGCGTGTTAAAAAAGGTCATGGTACCCATTGTCTCATCCATGGATTTGGTCATGGACCTGCGGGCGGATGCCTTTGTGGAAACAGCCGCAACCGTGGGCATTTCCTTCAACTTGCTATAAAGCTGATCCTGCTTGTTCGCGTCCACCATCAGATAGGCACCGGAAACGCGCTTTCCTTCCTGCAACACATCCATCATCGCGCCCAGGTCCATATAGGCGGGCGTCCCCAGATAGGTGGGAACAATCTTCAGAACCGGCATATCAATGGTTCTTCTAAGCCCATCGCGGAAATCAACCGTAACATAGTCACCAAGGTTGGCCTGAAGCGCACCAGCAAGGCTTTCTGAAAGCGTTAACCCCCTGGGGGCTGGATTGACCGCATGATCGAACTGGTCGATCAACACATTCAGGTCTGCCTCCTGCACAACACCGGTAATACCCTGATGACGCTCCCTGTATCCCAATCTGATTGTGGCGGATGACGCCAGAAACGGTTCAACCCGCACCACACCATCCATGGCCATAAGCTCATTCAGGATCACCGGGTCTTGCTTTTCAGTAAAAGCAACCGTGATGTCTTCCCGCGACACAAGCTCGAACTGCATATCGATCATGCGGTCGATCGCATCCTTGCCGCTTTGTGCCCCGATCATGATGGCCATCCCCATGGAGACACCAAGGCATGTGAGCGCCGACCGGCCTGGCCAGCGGGCAATATGACGTACGATCAGGCGCAATCCTTGATCCATCCATCTGGCATGTGACGCAAAATGACCAATCTTGCTATAGTCTGTTGGCGCTGGCGGTGCCATCGCTACAGCTGGCCTGAGTGATATGGTTTTCCTCACGGCCAGCACAACGCCCAACACACCGGCAATCAAAGCGAAAAGACCGGCGCGGATATAAATCGATTGCCCGGGATCGAACAGCAGGATCGGGAATTTGTAGAAATCCTGGTAGATGGCGGCCAAGCCACCGCCCATGCGGTATCCTACATACCAGCCACCCAAAACACCGATCAGCACAATCATGCCCGCGAAGCGCAAATAGTGCCATACGATGGTGCTGGGGCGATAGCCGAATGCCTTGATCAGACCGATTTGCTCTCGCTCCTGCTCCACGATACGGGTGACCACCATGTTCAGCAAGAATGCAGCCACACCAAGGAAAATCGGCGGCAGCAATCCGCCCAGCGTGCGCAACTGGGTCAATTCACTCTGGAGAAATTCATCCGAAAGCTGGTCTTCCCGGTGATAGGCCCCCACGCCGCCGTAGCGGTCCAGTTGCAGGTCAATCTGGTCAAGCACATCAGGGACAGATGCCCCTCGCTCCAGCAGGAAAACAGCTTCATTGAAGGCGCCGTCCATGTCGTACGCATGGGCCAGCGCACTATACCCCATCCACATGATGGCATAACGGCGTGCGTCCGGGATCATCTCGCCCGGCGCAATTGCGTAAATAAACTCTGGCGCAAGGGCCACACCGGAAACCTTGAGCGACCGCTTCACACCATAAAGGGTTGCGCTGATGCGGTCCCCGATCTGAAGGTCATAAGCTTCTGCGAAATCGTCAGCGATTACGACTTCTTCCGTACCGCGTTCAGGCAACCTGCCCTTTTTAAGATAAAGGCGGTTGATCCGCATTGAACGGATATCGGGGATTGAGATGACCTTGGCCCGAACCGGTTCCGCTTCATCTGGCATATCCAGAATACCGGCAACGGATATACGCCCTTCAACAAGCCGCACGCCCTGGATTTCCCCCAAATGGTCAACAACCTGAAGCGGCGCGCGCCTCGCTGGTGCCCATGCGTCCGCCATGGCATAGCGGTTATAGTAGGCTGTAAGCGTGTCCTGAAGCGAAGCCAGTGTCCCGTGCATCATTACATATATCGCCACGCCGCAGCCGATAACGAGGCTGACAGCCAAAACCTGCCCCCACATCCGGCCCAGGTCGCGAACCAGTTTTCGGTCCAGTGGCGTTAACAATGTTATGAGGCGCGATACTCTCACAGGTGAATGTCCTCCGGCTGTACCCGAGCTTCGTTCACCACTTCTTTCTCAATCGTTCCATCCCTGAAATTCAGGACACGGTCGGCCATCGGGGCAATACCGCGATGGTGGGTAACCATCAGCATCGTCGTGCCCAGTTCTTCAACAACCGTATTCAACGCGTTGAGAACCTTCAGGCTGGTTTTGGAATCAAGGGCGCCGGTTGGCTCATCACAAAACAGTACGCTTGGGCGCTTGGCAATGGCGCGCGCAATGGCCACTCGCTGTTGTTCACCACCTGAAAGCTCTGAAGGAAAATGCCGAATGCGGTCCCCAAGGCCAACCATATCCAGGGCTTCAGGTGCCGAAAGGGGATTCGCAGCAATTTCGGTGACAAGCGCGACATTTTCTTCAGCCGTTAACCCCGGCATCAAATTATAATTCTGGAAAACAAAGCCGATATTGTTTCGGCGATAGCTTGTCAGTTCCTTCTCCGACATGGTTGTCAGGTCCTGGCCATGATACAAAACATGGCCATCGGTGGCGCTATCCAGCCCCCCCAGAATGTTCAGGAGTGTTGATTTGCCGCTGCCCGACGGACCAAGCAGCACGATGATCTCGCCATCATATATCCTGGCATCCACACCGCGGAGCGCACGGACCTCCGCTGAACCATGGCCATAAACCTTGGTTAAGCCCTTCACCTCAAAGCAAATATGTTCTTGCTGCAAAAGAAATCCCCCACATGGCTTTGACTACCACCTTCTTGTAAACACAACCTACATGAATTCTTCCACACTACAAAATCGGTAAAATGTCGCATCGGGTTCGTTTTTTCGCCTGCACCCTTCAAAATTATTGAAGTGACAACTATATTTACATGGTATATATGGAGAACCATAAACCAAGGTGGCATTTGCCCCGTATAATAAGTGGCAATTGACCACACAAATAACGACAAGTGGCACAAGCCACAAAGCAAAACGCGAGGATGACGTGAGGAAGATCTTGAAGTTTACCGCACCTGCATTGGTGCTGGTGGCTGCCATCGGTTCAGTTATGGCCCTGGCTGCAGCCAAAGAAGCCCCGGAAAAGAAAGAAGAAGCACCACGGCAGGTTTCCCTGTATGTGGATGAAGTTCGTGCGGAAAACGTAACTATTTCCGTAAGGACCCAAGGTGAAGTACGGGCAAAAACCGAAATCGACATTGTGCCGCAGGTTTCCGGGCGCATCGTATCCATTTCCGATTCGTTTTCAGAAGGCGCCGGTTTTGTTCCTGGCGAAGCCCTGATCCAGATCGAAGATTCAGATTATAAACTGGCTGTTACCAGTGCAGAGGCCCGCGTTGCAGAAGCCCGCGTGCGCCTTGAACAAGAACTGGCCGACGCCCGTATCAAGAAAAAGCAGTGGCAAGACTGGGTGAAAGATGGTGCACCAACTCCGCTTGCCCTGAACCAGCCACAGGTTGCTGAAGCGCAAGCCAAGCTGCGCGCTGCAGAGGCTGATCTTGAAAATGCCAAGCTTGACCTTGATCGCACACAAATCAAATTGCCTTTCCAGGGCCGCGTTCTTGAGCGCACAGCTGGCGTTGGCCAATTCGTGAATGTAGGTGCAAAGCTGGGCCGCGTTTTCGCAACGGATAAAGTTGAAGTTCGCCTGCCGTTGACAGACAGCCAACTGGCTGAATTGAACCTGCCAATCGGCTTTGTCGCCAGCGCACAGCATCAGGCCCCTAAAGTGACCTTCAGCGCCAACCTTGGCGGCGAAGACCATGAATGGGTAGGCCGTGTTGTACGGACCCACGCGTCAGTAGACCAACAAACCCGCCTGATGTATGCCGTTGCACAAGTTGAAGACCCATACGGCCTTGCTGTTGACGCGACCGGCATGCCGCTTGCCGTTGGCCTGTTCGTAAGCGCTGAAATTGAAGGCGTTAAGCCCCAAAATGCCCTTGTGATGCCTCGCCTTGCCCTTAGAAGCGAAGACAAGGTTTATGTGATCAAGGACGAAAAACTTGAAATTCGCACAGTAGACGTTTTGTCTACGAGTGAAGATCAGGTTATCGTGACCTCTGGCGTTGAGCCTGGCGAGCAAGTTGTTACATCGCCAGTTCGCGGCGCATACGACGGCATGGGCGCAGTTGCAATTACCCGCAACGCCCAAGCTGACCCAGCATCACGCTAAGGGGAATTGACCATGAATGGCTTGATCGAATGGTGGGCTCGCAACAAGGTTGCAGCCAACCTCCTGATGTTCGGCATCTTTATGACGGGCATCTTCGCCTTCACTTCCATGGAAAAAGAGCTTGATCCGCAAGTTCGTTTCCCTGGCCTGCAGATTGTTGTAGCTTGGCCTGGCGCAAGCCCGGTAGAAGTGGAAGAACAGATTGTCGCCCGGATTGAGGAATCTGTCCGCGATCTGGATAACATCGAATGGGTGCGTTCCTTCGCTGGTGAAAGCGCTGGTGAGGTCTATATCCTTGCTGAGCAAAGCGTGGATTTCACCCAGTTCATGAATGACGTGAAAATTCGCGTCGATTCAATTTCCAGCTTCCCGCGCGACATTGAACCGCCCCGGGTGCAACAATGGGTTAACCGGAACGAGATGATCCGTGTTGCCGTGCATGGTGACATTGGTGAACGCCCCCTGAAACGGTTGGCTGAAAAGCTTCGTCGTGAGGCAGCCCAACTGCCTGCCGTGAATATCGTTGAACTGTTTGGTGTACGCCGCGAGGAAGTATCCATTGAGGTCAGTGAAGAGTCGCTGCGCCGCTACAATATCAGCTTTGCTGAAGTTGCAACGATTATCCGTGCCAACAGCCTGAACTCTTCAGGTGGTACCGTTCGCACGGATGCTGGCGAATACAAGCTCACGGCCCGCAACATGGCTGACAACAAGCACGACTTTGAAAACATTATCGTGCGCCAAACTGCCGATGGCGGCACTATCCGCGTTGGCGATGTCGCGACAGTAATCGACGGCTTTGAAGACAATGAAATCCTGGCAACGCTGAATGGTGAGCCTGCAGTTCTTTTGCAGGTAATGACCACAGAAACAATGGATATCGTTACTGCCTCTGAATCCATCAACAAGTGGGTGAAGGAGCGCAGTGAAAGCCTGCCAACCGGCGTGAAGCTTACGCTGTGGACAGATAACAGCGAGCTGTTTAAAGGCCGCATGGAAACGATCGGCAGCTCGGCAATTCAGGGCCTCATCCTGGTTGTTATCGTGTTGATGCTGACACTACGGCCGAAAGTGGCCTTCTGGGTGGCATTCGGCATCGCCACTGCCTATGCAGGTGCCTTCATATTCCTACCGCCACTGGATATTTCCATCAACTTCCTGTCCACCTTCGCATTCCTGCTGGTGCTGGGTATCGTGGTGGATGACGCGATTGTTGTGGGAGAAAGTATTCACACGGAAAGCCAGAAAACGGGTGGCGGTATTACGGCCGCAGTTTTCGGTACACAGCTCGTTGCCAAGCCGGTGATCTTCGCCGTATTGACAACCATTATCGCCTTCCTGCCTTGGGTCTTCATTGAAGGCTCCACTTCAGAGTTTACACGCCATATCACTTGGGTTGTGATTTGTGCGCTGGCATTCTCGCTTGTGGAATCCCTTTTGATCCTGCCGGCACACCTTTCACACTTGAAACCGCGTGAGCACCTTAGCCGCTTTGGTCGTTTCCAGAAGCGGATCGCGTCCAGCATCACAAACTTTGCTCATCGTCGCTACCGCGGCATGGGTCAGTGGGCTGTACGTCGCCGGTATCTTACGCTATCGATCTTTGTCGGCATTTTCATCGTTGCAATGGGCATGTTCAATATTGGCTATGTGAAGAAAGCCTTCATGCCAGACATTGAATCTGATGAAATCAACGTAAACGTGGTTCTGCCGGAAGGTGCATCCTATAACCGGGCACTTGAAATTCTTGCCCAGGTACAGGCAGCAGAAGAGGAACTGGTGCGCGAAGTTGACACCAAGACCCAAACTGAAGGGGCCTTGATCGAAAACTGGTACACGCGTTCCCGCCGCGATAGTGTAATCGCAATCGTGAAACTGACCCCGCCAGAAGAACGCCCTGAAGCGGTTCAAAGCATGACTGCCAAGGAAACGGCCCTGCGCCTTCGGGATCTGATCGGCGACATTCCAGATGCCAAAGAAGTAACCGTTCACTATTCAAGCAACGATAACGATCCTGGGTTCGAGCTTTCTGTTCGTCACTCTGATCTGGATATCCTGCGTGAAGCGGTAAACGACCTTGAAGATCAGCTTCGCACCTACGGTGCACTCTATGACGTGCGGAACAACCTTGAAGGTGCTTCTGAGGAAATTCGCATTGAATTGAAGCCCGGCGCCGAAAAGCTCGGCCTTACACTGGCAGATGTTACGCGCCAGGTACGTCAGGCCTATTATGGTGAGGAAGTTCAGCGCCTGCCACGTGATGGCCAGGACGTGAAGGTGATGGTGCGCTATCCACGTGAAAGCCGCCGCAACATCGAAAGCCTCAAGGACTTCCGCGTTCGCACGGCTTCCGGCAACGAGGTGCCTTTGCTGTCGATTGCTAATCTGGAATATGCCCCAGGCATTAATCGGATTGCACGCTGGAATATGAACCGTGCGGCTCGTGTCAGCGCAGACATGAAAGAAAACATCCGCGAAGAAATCATGAAAGACCTGAATGAAAACTTCTTCCCAGAATGGGAGAAGCAATACCCAGGGATCATTCGCGGCGCCATCGGCCAGGCCGAAGGTGAAGCACGCTTCATCGCACAGGTTCTGAAGCTGTACGCTACAGCAATCTTCGTGATGTATGCGTTACTGGCAATTGCTTTCCGAAGCTACTGGCAGCCGATCGCTATCCTGATTGCGATGCCATATGCGCTTGCTGGTGCCATCTTCGGTCACATCATGGTGGATATGACCATGGCGATCTTCAGCTACTTCGGTATAGCAGCCGCCATGGGCGTTGTGGTGAACGATAACCTCGTGCTGGTTGATTACTGTAACAAGCTGCGCGAACGGGGCATGAACCCTTATGAAGCAATCGTGGAGGCTGGTGTATCCCGTTTCCGTCCGATCCTTCTGACATCGGTAACCACCTTCGTTGGCCTTGTACCAATGATGCTGGAACGTTCCATTCAGGCAGCCTTCCTGAAGCCGATTGTGGTGGCGCTGGCAGGCGGCGTATTGATCGCCTTCTTCGTGACCCTGTTCATGGTGCCTGCGATTTACACCATCGGCTTTGACATTGGTGGCTTCTTCTCCCGCCTGTGGGCTGGCGTGAAGCGCCGCTTCTCTGGCCGGAAGGTTGAAGTGCCAGCTCAGGCTGAATAAGCAACCAACCATACAAAGACAAAAAGGCCACCGGAAATCCCGGTGGCCTTTCTTTTTATCTGATGCTTACGCAGTCTTAGAAACCTGCAGCGTATGATCCTGGCCTTCGTGGGTCTGCAGCCCCCATGATATAGCCGCTTGGAGTCAACATCAGTGACTGTGCAGAACCAAGCACGCTATCCCATGCCTCAGTCGGGCCCATTTTCACATTGTGCCCCATCTCGCCCAAAAGGCGGCGCGTATCGATCGAATGCCCAGGCTCCATGAACAAGCGATCAGGATACCATTGATGGTGGATACGCGGCGCGTTCACAGCCGCCTGCACGTTCATATCAAACTCCATCACATTCAAGATCGCTTGGAAAACCACAGTGATAATTGTGGACCCACCGGGACTACCGGTTGCCATCAATGGCTTGCCGTCCTTGAAAAGAAAAGTTGGCGTCATGGAACTGAGCGGCCGCTTGCCCGGCTCAATCGCATTCGCCTCACCACCCAGCAGGCCAAACGCATTGGGCACACCAGCTTTGGCTGAAAAATCATCCATTTCGTTGTTCAGCAGGAACCCCGCACCTGGCACTGATTTGCCGTTTCCGTATGTGAAATTCAGCGTATAGGTATTGGCAACCATGTTGCCCGCCTTGTCCATCACCGAAAAATGGGTCGTGTCATTGCTTTCATGCGGCAGGCTTGGGGCCGGTGCAATTTCCGAGGAAGGCGTTGCCTTGTTCACATTGATTTTCGCTCGGATTGTCGCCGCATAGTCCTTGCTGGTCAGTGCAGACACAGGCACATCGAAATAGTCTGGATCACCCAAATATTTCGACCGGTCGGCATACGCATACTTCATGGATTCCGTCAGCCGGTGGATATAGCCCGCACTGTTGTGGCCCAGTGACTTCATATCCCAGCCTTCAAGCACATTCAGCATCTGAACCACATGCACCCCACCTGACGATGGCGGCGGCATGGTCACAACCTTGAAACCGCGGTACGAACCTTCAATCGGGCTTCGTTCTACCGAATGATATTTTTTAAGATCATCGTGCGTGATAATGCCGCCGTTCGCCTTCATGGCTGCCACAAGTTTGTCTGCCACCGGGCCTTCATAAAATCCTTTGGCGCCTTTTGCGGCGATTATTTTCAGCGTATGGGCAAGGTCTGGCTGGCGGAAAACCTCACCAGCTTCGTAAAGCGACCCATCCGGCTTGAAGTAATTTTTCGCGCTTTCCGGGTCGGCCTTCAGGCGCTTGGCATACCGGCCGAGGGATTCGTTCAGCTCCCAGGTCATCTCGAAGCCTTCTTCAGCAAGGCGGATAGCTGGGGCCATCACCACATCAAGCGGCAAGGTGCCGTATTTCTCAAGCGCCTTGGTCAATCCCATCACAGTGCCTGGCACGCCGCTGGCTTTGAGCGTGAAGCGTACGCGCTGGTTGTCTACATTGCCTTCTTCATCAAGAAACATGTCCCGGTGTGCTGCAGCCGGTGCCATTTCCCGGTAATCCAGCGCGATCACACGGTCTTCTTCCCTAAGGTAGATCATCATGAAGCCGCCACCGCCAAGGTTGCCAGCCTGAGGGTGCGTTACCGCGAGGGCAAACCCCGTTGCAACGGCAGCATCAACCGCGTTGCCACCCATCTGAAGGATTTCGCGACCCGCCTTGGAGGCATAGGTTTCTTGGCTCACCACCATGCCGCTCCGGGCAATCGTTGGGTGGAACTGTGTGTTATAGACAATGATCGGATCAGACGCCTGAACACTGCCAGAACTGGTCATAAAACCGATAGCCACAAACAAGGTGGCAACAATACGCAGCATTTGCATGCTCAACTCCCTATGATGCGGACATCCCGCATAATTAGACGAATTCCTTAATGTGGATGGGAGTGTATCTTTCAATTTGACCAAAGGTCAATCCAGCGGCCACTATGCCGCAGCGAGACATAAGGCGCTTGCCCCAGCGTCTGCAATCAGGCAGGCTTCAGCCAAGCGATTGTTCGCACTGGGCATTTTGGGAAATCAGGCGAGAAGAGGAAGACCTGTGAAGGAAAAGATCAGAAATTTCTATTTCGGCACAGACAGGGCTGCGCACCGTTTCCGATTAGCGCTTCTGGCCGTTGACCTGGCAACAATTGCCTTCTTCATCCTGTCTTCCCTGCTTGAACCTGGCCTTCTGATTCACATGATCGACTATGGCATCGCGCTGTTGTTGCTAACAGAATTTGCCGCACGCCTGATGATTGCAGGCAGGAAACTGAGGTTCCTGTTTTCATTCAGTTCCATCGCGGATGTTGTGGTGATCCTGTCACTGCTGGCGCCGCTGTTCCTCGATAATCTCGGCTTCCTGAGGGTTGTACGCATGCTCAGGCTGATGCGGTCCTACCATATGCTCAAAACAATCCGGCAGGAGTCGGCCTGGTTCCGCAAGAACGAACAGATCATTCAATCAAGCGTCAACCTTGCCATCTTTATCTTTGTTATCACAGCCGTGGTGTATGTGCTGGAGGCCGGGCAGAACGAGTCGATCAACAACTACCTGGATGCCCTCTATTTCACCGTTGCCACGCTGACGACCACCGGCTTCGGCGATATCACAATGGATGACACCTTGGGCCGTATGGTCGCCGTTGTTATAATGGTGTTTGGCGTGGCCTTGTTCCTGCGTCTCGTTCAAACGATCTTCCGCCCTCCCAAGGTTTCGTACACATGCGAGACCTGTGGCCTGAACAGGCACGACCCGGATGCCGTGCACTGCAAACACTGCGGCGCAACGATCAAGATCCCGACTGAAGGCGAATGGACCTAGCGAATGCTAAGGCTTGGGCATCTGGCTTGCCGGCACGATAAATTCCAGCCGCAAGCCGGAAGGGTCGCGGACCATCATATGGGTGGTTGGCCCCTGCCCTAAAAACTCTGGCGCGAATTCTATCCGCACACCCTCTGTGGCCTTCAGTTTTTCATGAAGAGCGTGCAGTTTTTCCAGGCTTTCGACTGTCATAGCAAGGTGATGCAGGCCCACATTCTGGCGGCGATCAAACGGTGTTGCCCTTGCTGGATCTTCCACCTGCCACAGCGTTACAAACGCCTTACCGTCTGTAACAAAAATAGCGGGATAGTCTGGATCACCGCCTGCTCGTCGCCAACCAAGCGTTTCGGTGAAAAACATAGTAGAGGCATCTAGGTTTGATACCGCAAGCCCAATATGATTAACGCCAAGGGTTGGCGTCTCACTTCGGGCTGGCTCGGAAGCCAGCCCCATTGAAGTGGCTAGAAATATCAATCCTGCAACAGCGAAGCGCATCAGTTTTCCCCTGCGCCGGTCAGCTTGGGATAGTTAACGTCAGCGCTTTTGATAAAGCCCGGAATATCTTTTTCCCACGTTGCTTTTACCCTGGCGTCATAGTTCAGATAAAGCTTGCCATCAACGATGCGCCAATGCTCAGGGTCGCCTTTGGCAGTATACCCCCGTGCCATGGCCCAGGCACAATAGCCACCATATTGCGGGGCATATTTTTCAGGATTTTCCTGAAACATAGAGAGGTGCTCCTCCGACGAAAAGCGCCACTCGGCGCCCTGATATTGCACCTGATACTCTTTGCTGCCCTTAACCGCCGCACCATCTGTGAAATAGGAGACAACGTCATATCCACCGGCGCCCCTGTTATTAAACAGGCCGGTGTATATGGGGTCTTCTTCAGCGACTGACGGAAGACTGAAAATCAAGATAAGCAGGCTGGCAAAAATTCCCGGTTTCATAATAGTCCTTTGATTGATTTTTACGCGACCGTAACCGGTTTAACCGGCCGTGACGTGTCACGACCCTTCAACTCTTTGTGTGGTTCGTGACAAACCCTCGTTTCATCTTCAAAATGCTCTCAGGCGCTTGTGGAAGAAACAGAACAGGCTATTCTGATTTCCACATTGAGCGAATGTCTTCGAGCGGGAGGGATATGGGCTTGAGGAGTAAGTTTAGAAACTACGCACCGAACATTGCAGGGATGCTCCTTGCTTCCACCTTTATGGCTGCCTGCAGCGGCGGCGGGGCCAATCCGGTACAGCCATCCATTCCCGATATTGTCGCCCCACCTTCCTTGCCTGACCAGCCGCCGGAAGACGGCAATCCTGACGATTTCAAAACCGATGAATACAACACGTCATGGGGCTTGGATGCCATCAATGCCGCCAATGCCTATGCTCTTGGGTACACAGGCAAGGACATCATCATTGGTTTTGTCGATTACAATTTCGACTTTGATTCAGACGAATTGAATTTCCATCCTGCCAGCCGTGGTGTGGACCCTGCTCTTCAGGCAATCTATGAAGCACAATTTGGCGAACCGGCTTCCGACAGCCCGCATGGCCAGGCCGTGGCAGTCACAGCAGCAGGTGTCAAGAACGACGAAGGTGTGCACGGGGTGGCCTATGACGCCCAGGTGCTGGCGGTAGATTTCTTCTCAGGTGTCAATAGCTACCAGACAACAACCAACGGCATTCTGTATACCATCTCAAACCCGTATCTTTATGCGCTTGAAAACGGGGCGCGGGTTATCAATAAATCGCTGGGCTACGATGAAGACGATATTGTCTCGAACCTGCCGGACGTTGATGAAAGATACACACTGGATTATGAGACCATTGCGGTCAACGCGGGGGCCTTGCTCGTCGTATCCGCAGGCAACAACAGCGACCCTGAACCCTCCCTTTCCAATCTTGAAGCCCTCGACAGGCTTTTCCGCTCTGGCACGCTCGAAAATGGCCCCGGTGCCTATATCATTGCCGGGGCGGTCGATGAGAATCTGGAAATCGCCTCTTTCTCCGATCAGGCCGGGGATAGTTATGCCCGCAATTATTATCTGGTAGCCCCCGGCGTGGATATTATCGCCCCTTGGGTAACCGAAGCCGATGGCCCCGGGCTTTATTTCCTCAACGGCACCAGCTTCGCTGCCCCCTATATATCTGGCGCCGCCGCCTTGATCCTAGATCGCTGGCCAAGCCTGACAGCAAAGGAAGTGGCTGAGATCCTTTTTGAAACGGCAACAGACCTCGGCGCGCCCGGCACCGACAGCATCTATGGACGCGGCCTTGTAAATCTTGACCTCGCGCTGCAGCCTGTAGGGACCAGTTCGCTGGCGACGCCTGTTGGCAAAGCCCCCATTCGGGGGTCAGCCTTGTCCTTGGGCCCGGCGTTTGGTGATGCAGCATCCCTGAAAGGCTCGCTTTCCAGCGTGATGCTGCTTGATGGCTATAACCGGGATTTCCAAATTGATGCCTCTGGCCTTATCAGCCACCGGGGAAAATCGGCTAACCTTGAGAACAGGTTGAACCAGCGCCGCGCCTGGACAGCCAGCAACCTCAGCCTTGCGGGCCAAACGCTGCAATATTCACTTGGCCTTGATGACCAAGCCACGCCTGCGTTCGCGCTAGCAGGCCAGGCAGAAAATGATTTCACGGCACAGATCAACGCCACCTTTGAATTCACTGGAACCCTCGGCAACACGGAGTGGATATTGGGCACAGGCCGAAACCTGACAGAGGCCCTGAAGCGGTCCCCGGTAAATTACCGGCAGGCCAATACGCTTTCCCTAACGGGGGCGAATGACAGTGTATTACCGCAAAGCCAAAGCAATTACATGGCCATTGCTCACGCCCTTGGTAACACAAGCACGCTTTTGATCGGTGCTGCCTTCGGCGAAACTGATGGCTCATCCAACCATCCTGTAGCAGCACTGCAAGCTGACAGGCCCACATACAGTATTGCAGCCCGATTGCAGCAGTATCATGACCGCCATGACTGGAGCGTGGAACTGGGCATACTTCGCGAAGAAGACGCTGTTCTAGGTAGCCGCTCGGCCGGCGGCCTTGCCCTTGCAGGCGGTGCGCAAACCGCATGGTTAAACCTTGAAGCAGACTGGTATTTCTCTGACCGCTTCTCGGCACACCTCTCCGGTACTGGTACGGCAACCCTACCCGATCAGGGCACCGGCACCTTGTTTGACAATGTGGGCACGCTGTGGGGCAGCAGCTTTACCGCCAAACTAAAGGGTCACTCCCTGCTGCAAGAGAATGACCAACTGACCCTAAGCCTGCATCAACCCCTCCGGATTGAAAGGGCGATAGCTGAACTCGCGCTTGGGCAATCGCTCGATAGCGAAGGCAATGTCATTTTCTCAAACGAACATGTATCGCTCACGCCCTCCGCGCGTGAAATTGCTGTTGAACTGGCCTACAGCCTGAAGGTCAGCAACTGGTTCCTTGAAGCCAATGCCGGGCACCGGATGAATGCAAACCACACATCGGGCCAGCAAGACACCCTGATGATGATCGGCCTCAGCAGGCCATTTTAAAAGCAGCCAACTATGGGAACGCCAATGACAAGCAATCCGAAAATCGCAATCGTGCAGGAAGCACCGGTTTTCCTAAATCTTGAGGCCAGCATGGAAAAGGCCATCCGCCACATCGAAGAGGCGGCGAACCAGGGTGCCAACGTCATTGCCTTTGCTGAATGCTGGTTGCCCGGATATCCGCTGTGGCTGGATTTTGCGCCTGGCGCAGGGTTGTGGGATCACCCTGGTTCTAAAACCCTGTATCGGCTACTGGCTGAAAACAGCGTGCAACAGGGCGACAAGCATCTTGCGCGCCTGCAGGAGGTGAGCACAGAAAGCGGCTGCTATATCGTGATGGGCACGCATGAGCGCGCAGGCAAAACCCTGTATAACACCAGTTTCTATTTCAGCCCTGGCGCTGAGACCCCAGCACCGCACCGCAAGCTTATCCCCACCTATACTGAAAGGCTGGTTTGGGGCCGTGGCGACGGTTCAACGCTTGCCACGATCGACACCCCATGGGGCGCGCTTGGCGGCCTGATCTGTTGGGAGCATTGGATGCCGCTCGCACGCGCGGCAATGCATGCGAAAGATGAAGCCATCCATATCGCACAGTGGCCGGTTGTAAAGGAAATGAACCAGGTGTCCAGTCGTCACTACGCTTTCGAGGGGCGCTGTGTTGTGGCAGCCGCCGGATCGATCATGAGCAAGGCCGACGTGTTGGCAGGACTGCATTCACTTGGCGAAGATGTGGCCGAAGCTGAGGCACTGCTTGAATCCATGCCCGGCACGCCAGAAACCCTGATCCATAATGGTGGCAGTGCCATTATCGCGCCAGACGGTCGTTATCTCACCGAACCGCTGTATGACAAGCCCGGCATCCTGATGGCGGAGGCCGACATGAAGCAACTTCTTGAAGAAAGCCAGGCGCTTGATACAGCAGGCCACTATGCCCGCCCGGATGTGTTTGAATTGAAGGTCAACACACGCGCAATGCCGGGCGTGAGCTTTGAAGATGAGGAGGCTGGCGCCTAGCCATCCTTGTTCGCTTCCGCCTGATCAACCGAGATGCCAAGAATATCTTCGAGCACAGAGGCCGTATCCGCCCCCAGCGCAGGCGGTGCCTTATCATAGGTAATTTCGGTACCGGAATAATGTATCGGGTTCCTGACGGAAGGCATCACCGCGCCATCTTCCGCCTTCAGGGACAGTGCGATGCCTCGTGCCTGAACCTGCGGGTCATCAAACACCCGTGCCATCGTGTTGATCGGACCGCCCGGCACATTGTGTGCTTCCAGAAGCGTAACCCATTCATCAGTTGTTTTGCCCGCAACTGCGGCCGCCACAAGCGGGATCAGATCCGTGCGGTGTTTCACACGCGCAGGGTTGGTTTGAAAGCGTTCATCTGCCGCCACTTCAGGCATGCCCGCAGCATCGCAGAAACGCGCGAACTGGCCATCATTGCCCACAGCTAACACCAAATGGCCGTCTGCTGTTGCGAAGGCCTGATACGGCACAATCGATGGATGCGCGGTGCCAAGGCGCTTGGGCTCCTGCCCTGAAACCAGATAGTTCATGCTCTGGTTCGCGAGCACAGCCACCTGCGTGTCCATCAACGCCATGTCGATATGCTGGCCTTCGCCAGTTTTTTCACGGTGGTGCAACGCACCCAAAATGCCAATGGTGCTGTATAGGCCAGTGAAAATGTCTGTCACTGCCACGCCCACTTTTTGCGGCCCGCCACCGGGCATGCCGTCAGGCTCGCCTGTGATACTCATCAGTCCGCCCAGCGCTTGGATGAGCGCGTCATAGCCCGGGCGATCCTTATAGGGCCCCGTTTGACCAAAGCCGGTGATCGAACAATAGATCAGCGCCGGGTTTACGGCTTTCAGGCTATCGTAATCCAGGCCGTATTTCGCAAGCCCACCAACCTTGAAGTTCTCCACCAGAATGTCTGACTTTGCGGCCAGTTGCCTGATGATTTCCTGCCCTTCGGGTTTGGTGAAATCGATCGCCACCGATTTCTTGCCGCGGTTGGCGCACATGAAATAGGCGGATACGGGCTTGTCGCCCTCCTCAAAAAATGGCGGGCCCCAGGTGCGCGTATCGTCGCCCACATCGGGGCGCTCAACCTTGATCACCTCAGCGCCCAAATCGGCCAGACACTGGGTTGCCCAAGGGCCTGCCAGAATGCGACTGAGGTCAAGTACGCGGATGCCGGTTAAAGGGCCTGCCATAATTGTTACTCCGAACCTGTGCCAGCCTTACATGAAGGCCTGCAGGCCGGTTTGCGCACGGCCCAGGATCAGCGTGTGAATGTCATACGTACCTTCGTATGTATTCACTGTTTCAAGATTCACCATGTGGCGGATCACATGGAATTCGTCAGAAATACCGTTGCCGCCGTGCATGTCGCGCGCCATGCGGGCGATATCCAGAGCCTTGCCGCAGCTATTGCGCTTGATCAGCGAGATATTCTCTGGCGCGGATTTGCCTTCGTCCAGCAAGCGGCCAACACGCAGGCAAGCCTGCAGACCGAGCGTGATTTCTGTCAGCATGTTTGCAAGCTTCTGCTGCACAAGCTGGTTTTGTGCCAGCGGGCGGCCAAACTGTGTGCGGTCAAGCGTATATTGGCGGGCAGCATGCCAGCAGAATTCAGCAGCACCCAGTGCGCCCCACGCGATGCCGAAGCGGGCTTTGTTAAGGCAACCGAACGGGCCGCCAAGGCCGGATGCGTTCGGGAGCAAGTTTTCCTCCGGTACAAACACACCATCAAGAACGATTTCGCCGGTGATGGACGCACGCAGGCTCATCTTGCCTTCGATCTTCGGCGTGGAAAAACCTTCCATGCCACGTTCAACGATGAAGCCACGGATCTTGCCGTCCAGCTTCGCCCACACAACGGCCACATCAGCGATCGGGCTGTTGGTGATCCACATTTTGTTGCCTGTCAGCTTGTAGCCGCCATCAACTTTGTCTGCGCGGGTTTTCATGCCGCCCGGATCGGAGCCATGGTCAGGCTCAGTCAGGCCGAAACAGCCAACAAATTCACCTGACGCCAGCTTCGGCAAGTATTTGCGGCGCTGCTCGTCAGAGCCGTAGGCATAAATCGGGTACATCACCAGGGATGACTGCACAGACATGGCAGAACGATAGCCGCTGTCCACACGCTCAACTTCGCGGGCAATCAAACCATAGGCTACGTGGGAAGCGTCAGAACCGCCAAATTCTTCAGGCAAGGTCGCGCCCAAAAGGCCCATTTCACCCAGCTCATTCATGATTTCGCGGTCAAACCGCTCATGCCGGTTGGCTTCCAGAATACGGGACATCAGCTTGTCCTGGCAGTAGTCGCGCGCGGCATCCCGCATCATGCGCTCTTCTTCCGTAAGCTGATCATCCAGGAACAATGGGTCTTCCCAGTTAAATTGCGGCTTGGACATAATCTCTTCCCTCAGGTTTCGCCTTGCGGCGCAGACATTTGATGAATTTAGTGAATGTATATAGCAATTTGAGCCGCCATAAAGTAACATTTCCTGCTATAAACATTACAAATAATCATGAATTAGAAGCATGAAACGTAGAATTCCAAGCCTAATCGCCCTTGAATGTTTCGAGCAGGTCATGAAAACCGGCCAGGTAACCCGCGCGGCCGAGGCCCTGAACCTGACCCAAAGCGCGGTCAGCAGGCAGATCGGCAACCTGGAGGACTTTGTGCGCCAGCCTTTGTTCACACGGCAGCGCAAACGCCTGATCCCCACCGATGCAGGGCTGCAATATGCCGCCAGCGTCGCACCGCTTCTGGCAAACCTTGAAAGCGAAACCCTGCGGCTGATCACATGGGGCGCGGAAGACCGCGTGCTCACGCTCGGCCTTCTGCCCACCTTCGGTTCGCGCTGGCTAATCCCCAAGCTCGGCGGTTTCACAAGCGCGCATGGCGATATCCAACTGAATATCGTGACAGGGCTTACACCTGATGATTTCAAGGCAGCTGATGCGGATGTGGCCATCCAGTATGGTGACGGCGTCTGGCCTGACATGACAGCCCACAAAGTAGTGGAAGAAGAGATTATCGCCGTTGTCGCCCCTGCCCTGATGAAGGGTAGGAAAGACGCAATCATCGATGATTATGACCGGCTATTGATGACGACCCGACCCACCGCCTGGACCGAATGGCTGGCTGGAAGTGAGCTGGAGGATGTCGGCACCAAAGGGGGCGCGCAGTTCGAGAACTTCACCATGATGATTGAAGCAGCACGATCAGGCCTTGGCGTTGCCGTACTGCCACTGATGTATGTTGCGGATGATCTGGCCACAGGCCGCCTGATCGCGCCCTTTGGCGGCCCGGTAAAAAGCCGGAACGCCTATTATCTGGCCTATGCCACCAACCGCGCCCACATGAAAAAAGTGCAGGCGTTCAAGGATTGGCTACTTAGCGCTGAGGCTTAGCCACCTTTTCCGCGGGGAAGCTGGCATCACTATTGGTTAATGCCACACCTGTCACCTCTCCGGCGTCATTGAAACTGAAAATCATTTTGCCATCACTTTCCAGCCAGCCGGGAAAGTGGAATTCGGTTTTTGACAATGGAACAAGGGTGCCGAAAAGCAGGCCGTTCCTGAAAGCTTTCAGCCTGTCTTTTGCGAGCTCCAGCCGCAACTGCCTGCCATCTTCAAACAGATACTCCCCGACATAGTCCCCCAAATGTGGCAGCACGCTCGCATCCATAGGCATCAGTTCGGTTGAGATTACGCGCTCAACAAAGCGGCGATATCTGACCGCCGGGATTTCTTCTTTGCTGCCATCCTGCAGGAATGAATTTGCGATAGCCTGCAGCTCAGCATCCGCTGCCATCTCGTCAAGACCCATCCCCTTTGCCGACAGCGCCCGCGCCCGTGCCATCCAGTTTTTGACAGCATCCCGATACACAAGGATACCTTTGCGGTCTGTCACTGCCCCGTGGCCCGGCACGATCAGTGTGGCATCATCGGCTAGCACCAGCGCTTTTTCAATCACAGCAATCTGGCCCTTCTCACCTGCCGCAAAGAAGGTCGCATGCCAGTTGGTGGTGAATGTGTCCCCCATGAAAAGGATGTTTTCTTTCGGCAGGTAAACCAGCACATCATCCCAGGTATGGGAAGGAGTGGAATAGGCTTCAAACTTCACACCCCCGATGGTCATGGCAAGGTGATCGGCGAAGCGGATCTGGTTGACTTCGCCGCCATCTGGCGCGTTCGCCTGCCGAATGAGCACCGCACCATTATCAAGAAAAGCGCCATTCCCGCTTGTGTGGTCTTCATGTCGGTGCGTGTTGAAAAGATAGCTTACCGGTTTATCTGAGACACCGCCCAATGCCTCGGCCAACTGGTCGGCTGTTTTATCGCGCATGGCATCAATCAGCACCAAGCCCTCTGAGGTGTCCACGACCCCCACGGATGCCCCAAGGCCATTCCCGCCATACAGGATGTTTACAGCGCCATTCACTTTGTACGTCACAATGCGTGGCTCTGCGTCTTCCGCAGCCCCAAAGGCAACAGTAGAAATCATCAAGGCAGCAACTGCCCCGGATACCAGCTTGAACATAATTTCCCCCATTCAAAATTTGACGCGCCAATGAATACTAATGGCGCTAGGCAAACCAGCGACTTGAGGCAAAAGGTGTATACCGAGCGGCGAGCGGATAAAAGAAAAATGGGCCGGCATTTGCCGACCCATTCTTGTTTGTCATAAATGGCAATATAGCTTACCAGATTTGCACGCGCTCTTCCGGTGCAAGATACAGCGCATCGCCTTCCTTCACATCAAAGGCCGTGTACCATTCGTCCATATTACGCACGATACCGTTGGTGCGGAACTTGGATGGGCTGTGCGGATCAGACTTCAGGCGGTTGATCAGCTCTTCATCACGGTATTTGCGCTTCCAAACTTGCGCCCAAGCCATGAAGAAACGTTGGTCGCCAGTCAGGCCGCCGATCACAGGCGCTTCCTTGCCGTTCAGTGAAAGCTTGTAGGCATGGTAGGCCATGCGCAGGCCACCAAGGTCACCAATATTTTCACCCATGGTGAACGTGCCATCCACAAAGTGGCCTGGTACGGCTTCGTATTTGCCGTATTGCTCACCCAGCTTGCTGGTCAGCTTTTCAAAAGCGGCGCGATCTTCGTCAGTCCACCAGTTGCGCTGAACGCCATTGGCATCCGACTTGGAACCTTGGTCATCAAAACCATGGCCCATTTCGTGGCCAATCACAGCACCGATACCGCCATAGTTCACTGCAGCATCAGCCGCCAGGTCAAAGAACGGAGGCTGCAGGATTGCAGCCGGGAACACGATCTCGTTGAACTGCGGGTTATAGTAGGCGTTCACAGTTTGCGGTGTCATGAACCATTCGTCTTTGTCGGTCGTGCGCTTGAAGCGACCGAGAAGATCATCATAGTTGAAGGCATCAATCGCTTTTGCATTCGCGAACAGGTCACCCTTCACGATGTTGATCTTGGACAGGTCTTTCCATTTTTTCGGGTAACCGATTTTTGGATTGAAGGACGCCAGTTTCTTGTGCGCCTCCTTCTTGGTTTCTTCACCCATCCACGCAAGGCCATCAATACGCTCGCCCATGGCTGTACGCAGGTTTTCAACCAGCTTCTCCATCTCGGCTTTCGCCTCTGGCGGGAAGTGGCGTTTCACATAAACCTGACCAATGGCCTCACCCAGCGCATCAAGCGCACCAACGCGCGCAGTCGCACGCTTCCAGCGGGCTTGCTGTTCTGGCTGACCACGGAGCGTCTTGCCATAGAAATTAAAATTGGCTGCATCAATATCTGCCGACAGGATCGCCGCATGATTGGAAATGGTGTGGTACGCAAGGTACGCTTTCCAGTCTGCAACCGGCACTTCATTCACGATGGCAATCGCATCTTTAAGGGGCTGCGGGCCGGTTACATTCACCTTCTTCAGGCCTTCAATGTCGCCGGCCGCGAAGAAGGCATCCCAATCAAAGCCGGTGTAGTTTGCTTTCAACTCGTCCATTGTGGTTGGGTTGAAGTTCTTCGTGCGGTCGCGGCGGTCAGAACGGGCCCACTGTTTTTCAGCCAGCTTGGTTTCAAGCGCCAGAATGGCTTCGGCTTGTGCGGCAGCATCTTCCGCGCCTACACCCGCAAAACCAAGCATCTCTGCAATGTGTGCCTTGTAGGCTTCACGAATGCCCTGGAAGCGCTCTGTGTCCTCAAGGTAATAATCGCGGTCAGGCAGACCCATTCCGCCGAGGCCCAGATTGAGGATATAGTAATCCGGGTTTTCACGGTCGATACCAAGCCCGCCAGAGATTGGCGAAACCATGCTGTCTTTACCATCACGGCCAAACATTTTGGTCAGGTCAGCCACATCTTCAACAGCCGCGATCTCATCCAGCAGCGGACGCAGGGGCTCAATGCCTTTTGCGTTCACGGCTTCAGTGTCCATGTAGCTGTTATAATAGTCGCCGATCTTCTGCTCCATGGAGCCCATCGGGAACTCTTCAGACGTCACTTCGTCAATAATGGCTTTGGTACGGTCGCGTGAACGCTCAGCCAGCACGGTAAAGGCACCATAGTTGGTGCGGTCGGCAGGCAATTCGAAAGTATCAAGCCATGTACCGTTCATATATTCGAAGAAATTATCACCCGGCTTTACACTGGTTTTCTGTGCCGTCAGGTCAACGCCGAACTCGCCCAGTTCCGGCGCCGCAGTTTGCACCATCGCCTGTTCAGCGGCAGGCGTTTCAGCGGCCTGCTCAGTGTTGCCGCACGCAGCAAGCAACAAGGCTGTCGCCGCAACGGACGACTTCAATACAGTTTTAATCATGATCCCCTCCAGGAGCTGTAACGATTTATTTTTGGTTTTTTTAGAATTCAGGCGCCACCCTACGCAGAATCCTTGCGCGATATAAAACAGGGCTACCGCCTTGCGGTCAACCGGTGAAAGCCGATTTCCCGATATTGCGATAGCCCCGTGAGAAGAATCATAAACTTAAGATATAAAATCCGAAGTTTAGGCAGATTGATAAACAGTCCGGCAGGGGAACGGAATGGAAATCCCCTCTGCATCGAATCGTTCTTTCACAGTTTTCAGCAAGTGCCAGTTCAGCGCCCAATAGTCGCCTGACGCGCACCACACACGCACCATAATATCCACCGAGCTTTCGCCAAGGGATGTCACAGCAATCACTGGTGCTGGGTCTTTCATGCAGCGCTCGTCGGCCTCAATGCAGCCTTTGATCACTTCCATGGCTTTGTCGATATCATCGCCATACCCGATGCCGTAAACAATCTGAAGGCGGCGCGTATCATGATGGTTGAAATTGCGGATCGAGCTGCCCCACACAGAGTTGTTCGGAATGGTGATGCGCACATTGTCGCCGGTATCCAACTTGGTCATAAACAAGCTGATGCCTTTCACTGTACCCGCATGACCCGCCACTTCCACAAATTGACCAACCTTGAATGGCCGGAAAATCAGCAGCATCACACCTGCCGCGAGGTTTGACAGCGTACCCTGAAGCGCGAGGCCAATCGCCAGGCCTGCCGCACCAAGGACAGCCACAAGGCTTGTGGTTTCCACCCCGAACTGATCAAGAAGCGCGATGCCCGTGAAGGCAACGACCACATATTTGGCAAGACTCGCCAAAAAGCTTGAAACGGTTACATCGATCTTGTCGCTTTTTTTGAAAAAAGCATTCAGGCGGCGCTCAACAACGCCTGCGAGCCAAAGCCCGATGATAAGAACAGCAAGTGCCGCAAGAATAGTAATGCCAAATTCGGTGGCATAGGCCACGAATTTATCGATATCGAAATCATCTGTTTTAAAGAAGTCCATACTCAGCCTCCATGAGCCCCCAAAATGAAATGGCCCCCAGTATGACCTTTTGCTTCCACCATCACAAGAGACGTTGAATGCAAAATCATTTACGCTAGGTCAGATGGAAAGAACATCAGGCACAGGAGAAAACGATGACAGCGACCACCCACTTTCTGGTGAGCAAAAAAGACCTGCACAAAACAGAATTCACCAAAGAGGAAACCCCCGCACTTGAGGATGGTGAAGTGCTGCTGAGGGTGGATCGCTTCGCATTCACAGCCAATAATGTCACCTATGCCGCCTTTGGCGATGCCATGAAATATTGGCAATTTTTCCCAGCCCCTGAAGGCTTTGGCCGCATCCCCGTTTGGGGCTTTGCAGATGTGGCGGAGAGCCGTCACCCTGGCGTTACGGAAGGCGAACGCTTCTATGGGTACTATCCTATGTCAACGCACCTGATTGTATCGCCTGACAAGGTAACACCCGCCGGTTTTTCAGACAGCGCCGCACACCGGGCTGAACTGGCCGTTGTGTATAATTATTATAACAACACCAAAGGCGACCCGGCATATACGCCAGATATGGAAGACCTGCAGATGATCTTCCGTCCCTTGTTCATGACCAGTTTCCTGATTGATGATTTCCTGGCAGACAATGATTTCTTCGGCGCGACCCAGGTGGTGCTTTCAAGCGCCTCCAGCAAAACAGCGTTCGGGGCCGCATTCCAGCTTGCGAAACGCAACGGCATCAAAGTTGTTGGCCTGACATCGAAAGGCAATATGGATTTTGTGAAAAGCCTGGGCTGCTATGATGAAGTGATTGCCTACGACGATATCCAAAGCCTGAACGCAGAAACAAAAACAGCCTATGTGGACATGGCGGGCAGCGGCAAGGTTCGTCACGACATCCACACCCATTTTGCAGACAGGCTTGTTTATAGCTGTGCCGTTGGTGCTTCCCACTGGGATGAAATGGGATCAAACGAAGACCTGCCCGGCGCCAAACCCACCCTGTTCTTTGCGCCTGCGCAAGGCCAGAAAAGGGTTCAGGAATGGGGCGCACAAGGCTTTCAGGCCAAAACCGCAGAAGCATGGATGGATTTCATCAAACCGGCAGCAAGCTGGATAGATGTGAAGCGCCATTCAGGGCAGGAAAGCATGCTGGAAATTTACTGCAACATGGTAGATGGCCGCGCCCACCCAAGGGACGGCCATATCCTGAGCTTCTAGAGCCCTACCTAGTGCAGTGCCTGTGGCAGCGTCCAACCTCGGATGATGCCACCGGCGCGCATCAGGAATGCACCCAGCATCGCAAGCCACAAAGCAATAGGCCCTGGCACACCCCAATAGATAAGAAGGCAAAATGCCCCTGCCCCGAAAAAGGCAGCCGTGGCATATATCTCACCCTTCTTCATCACGAAGGGGATTTCATTGCAAATAACGTCGCGCACAATACCGCCCGCAACACCCGTCACGACCCCCATCATGGTTGCAACCAGCATGCTGCCTGATACATCAAGTGCCTTTTCCGCACCCACAACACAAAAAAGCGCCAGCCCAACAGCATCTGCCCACGCAAGCCATACAAGCCGCTGGCCTTCAAGGTAACGGGCGCCAAGGAAAGTCAAAAATGCGGCTGAAAGCGCAATCCAGATGGTCTGGGTACCCTCAACCCAGAACACCGGCTGATCCAGAATAAGATCACGCAGTGTTCCGCCACCAACAGCGGGCATCAGGGCGAGAACGATGATGCCGAAAAGGTCCATACCGTTCCGCACTGCTGCAAGCGCCCCCGATATGGCAAACACAAAAATCCCGACAAAATCAAAGATGGTAAGAAGATTATCCAAAACCAATCCTTCGCTTAGACCCCTAGGTCACATGGTTGCCGCGTTTAGCGCATCAAGATCAAGATGTATTTCATGCGAAAGTACAACCTTAGTTATTCCTAGACACGCCATCAGGGGTAACCCCTCCTTACTCAAGGATTGGCAAAGTGCGGAATTCATGTGATTGCATCAGTTCACATGATGCGGCGTGATAAATTGTTCAACGCCATCGGTCCAACGGGCTACTTTCACCTGAAAAGCGGCTTCAAGATGCGCATCCGTCAGCACGTCTTGGGGCCTGCCATGAGCCAGCACCTTGCCTTCATGCAGCAGCACCAACTGATCGCAGTACCTGAGCGCAAAACTGAGATCATGGATCACCAATAGAACACCGGCGCCACAGGCGGCCTGCCCGCGCATGATATCCATCACCTGAAGCTGGTGCAGCGGATCAAGCGCTGCCGTTGGCTCATCCGCCAACATATAGGGGGCGCCCACAGCCATCGTGCGGGCAAGCATAACGCGAGACTTTTCGCCACCCGAAAGAGTCGTCGCCAGCCGGTCACGCAAATTCCAACAGTCGGTTACCTCCATCACTTTGCGGATGATCGCTTCGTCTTCTGCACGCACATCCTGCCATGGTGTCAGGTGCGGCGTGCGACCGAGGCTAACGAGGCGCTCCACCGTCAACGGCCAATGGATTGGCGCGCCCTGCGGCACATAAGAGACCTTCTTGGCGCGCTCTTTTCCGGTGAGCGCAGAAATATCTTTACCTTCGATTGTGATCTTGCCTGTGTCTGGCTTCACTAGTCCCAGGGCAGCTTTCAGCGCCGTGCTTTTCCCTGCACCATTTGCGCCGATCAGGCCCACAACTTTCCCAGGTTCTACAAGGAAGGAGACATTTTCCAGAATTCGGTTCCCGCCCAACGTGACGGAGAGATTTTCCACATGCAAGCCGGTCATCGCATACTCTCCCGCGTTTTAAAAACGATGTAGAGGAACACCGGGGCACCGATTATCGCCATCACCACCCCAAGCCGCAATTGGCCGTGGCCGATGGGAAGGCGTGTCAGGATGTCTGCAAGCATCATCAGGATCGCCCCAAGGAAGGCACTGGGCAGCAAAAGGCGGCGCGGTTCATAGCCAAGGAACGCCCGCACCATGTGCGGCACCACCAGCCCGACAAACCCAACAGCACCGCAAACCGAAACGGTTGCCCCGACAGATAGCGCCGTGCCCAGCACCACACGCCAACGCAGGCGCTTCAGGTCCACCCCCAATGTCTGGGCGGCCTCTTCCCCGAGGCTGAGCGCATTCAACCCTTGCCCAGTGCCAACCATCACCAGCCAGCCCAGAAGGATGAAGGGACCAGCAAGCATCAGGTCCTCAAAGGTGCGGTTTTCAAGGGACCCCAGCATCCACATAACCATTTCCTGCACGGTCACTGGGTTAGGCGTGAAATTCATCACAAGCGACATCGCAGCTGTCGCCAGGCTTGAGATGCCAATCCCGGCAAGTATCAGCGTAAGCACGCTCGCGTCCCGTGAGGCCAGCAGCATAAGGATAGCCGTTGCCCCAAAGGCCCCAGACATAGCAGCAACAGGAATGGCGATTGGGGACAAAGCAGCCAAGCCCATATAGATGGCAATCACCGCCCCAAGGCTCGCCGTCGCAGAAACACCGATCACCCCCGGATCCGCGAGCGGGTTCCTGAGCAACCCCTGCAAGGCGGCACCCGCATATCCAAGCGATGCCCCCGCAAGAACAGCAAGCAGAACACGCGGCAAGCGCAAATCCCGAACGATGATTGTGGCAGGATCATCCGCTGCCACAAACAGCGCCCGCGCCACCTGGCTGGCGCTTAGGTCTACTTGCCCGAACATGCCAGAAAGCAAGGCTGTAACGACAATAATGCCGATCAAGCAGGCATTGAAAAACCAGGATTTCTGCTGCAAGGCGCGTATCATTGTTCGCCTTTCCGCATGGCTACAAAAGGCGTGTTAGAGACAGGCAGCAGGTCTAGGCGCGCGAGCTCTGCACGAATATATTCAGCGGCTTCAACACTGAAGGCACCACCGCAGGACATCAGGGCGCTCGGCACCATGATGGCGGGCAAGGCCTCTACCAGACCCTTGAACACGCTGTGGCGGCCACTACTCCAGTGCGACACATGGACGGCCTCATCATCAAAGAAGCTGCCGATAACAATTTCCGGCTGCTGCATCAC
>JABXIV010000204.1 GCA_013372925.1 Alphaproteobacteria bacterium | reverse complement strand
TGGTCCGGCTCTGGTGATGCGGCGACCGAGAAGGTCTGGTTCGACATCGAAGACGAGTTCGGCGCAACCGAATTTGTGGGTTATAGCCACGAGCAGGCCGAAGGCAAGGTTATTGCCCTTGTGAAAGACGGTGTCCGTGCCAACAGCGCCCAAGAGGGCGACGAGGTGCTGGTGATCACCAACCAGACGCCATTCTACGGCGAAAGCGGCGGCCAGATGGGCGACACCGGCACGCTGAAGACCGACGATGCCGTGGTTGAGGTGACAGACACGCTGAAGATGGTGGGTGCGCTGCATGTGCACAAGGCTGTCGTCAAGACGGGCGTGCTGAAGCTGGATGACACGGTTGAAATGTTTGTGGACGGTGAACGCCGGGCGAAGCTTCGCGCCAACCACTCGGCCACCCACGTGCTACACGAAGTATTGCGCCGTCAGCTTGGCGACCATGTAACGCAGAAGGGCTCCCTTGTGGCGCCTGAGCGCCTTCGTTTCGATATTTCGCATCCTAAGGCGATTACCGAAGAAGAGCTTGCCGCCGTTGAGTTGGAGGTTAACCGGGTGATCCGTGAGAATGCCGCCGTTGAAACGAGGCTCCTCAGCTATGACGACGCAATCGAAGCTGGGGCAATGGCCCTGTTCGGCGAGAAATACGGTGACGAGGTGCGCGTTGTCTCCATGGGGGACGAGGCCACCACAAGTAAACCGCATTATTCCGTGGAACTGTGCGGCGGTACGCACGTCAAGCGGCTTGGTGATATCGCGCTGTTCACGATCCTGAGCGAAGGTGGTGTATCCGCCGGTGTTCGCCGGATTGAAGCCCTGACAGGGGCCGCAGCGCTTGATCACCTGAATAGCCAGCAGCGCCTTCTGAAGGAAGCAGCGGCACAGATGAAAGCAAGCCCGGCTGAACTGTCTGAGCGTATCGCGAACCTGCAACAGGAACGCAAAACGCTTGAGCGTGAGCTTTCAGAAGCCAAGAAAAAGGCCGCCCTTGGTGGCGGTGCAAGCGGCCCAACTGCGAAAGACGTAGGCGGCGTGAAATTCCTTGGCCAGGTGCTGGACGGTGTAAGCCCCAAAGACCTGCGCGGCATGGCGGATGACGCCAAGAAAAGCCTGGGCAGCGGGGCAGTGGCCTTTGTGGCTGTCAACGACGGCAAAGCCGCGCTTCTTGTAGGCGTAACCGACGATCTGACCGACAAGATCAGCGCTGTTGATCTGGTGCGGGCCGGTGCCGA
Source organism: Alphaproteobacteria bacterium (assembly GCA_013372925.1). Lineage (GTDB taxonomy): Bacteria > Pseudomonadota > Alphaproteobacteria > Sphingomonadales > Kordiimonadaceae > Kordiimonas. The sequence continues at coordinate 3,170 of JABXIV010000204.1, read as the reverse complement.
AGCCGTGGGCGGCAAAGGTGGCGGCGGGCGGCCAGACATGGCGCAAGCCGGCGGCCCGGACGGGGCCAAGGCCGATGACGCCATCAAGGCCATCGAGGCCGTGATCGCAGGCTAAGGGCCTTAAAGCAAAAGAGAGACCGTATGAACAATCAAACCCTTCGCCAGCGGACCTACAGCTTCCTTGAGATGGGGAGCTTCTCGGGCCGCTGGGCGGGCGTGTTTGAAGGCTTCATGATCGTTCTGATCCTTGCCAACGTTGTTGCGGTTATTCTGGAGACAGTCGATAGCCTGTGGCACGCCTATGAGCTGTGGTTCCATTGGTTTGATGTGGTCTCCGTGAGTATTTTCACAGTGGAATATCTGGCGCGGGTGTGGGCCAGTGCCGAACGAGAGGCTGTGCCCGGTGACAGCACATGGGGGCGCCGCTTGCGCTATGTCTTCTCGCCGCTCGCGCTGATTGACCTCATTGCCATCCTGCCGTTCTATCTGGGCCACCTGACCGGGTTTGACCTGCGTATCCTCAGGATTTTCCGCCTGTTGCGGCTTCTCAAGCTGGTGCGGTATTCGCCTGCGCTCTCGTCGCTCGCCCGCGTGATCTATGCGGAACGCCAGGCGCTGCTGGCCGCCATGGTGATCATGGTGGGGCTGGAGGTTTTCGCCTCATCCATGATGTATCTGGTGGAACACAAGGCCCAGCCCGAGGTGTTCGGCAGCATCCCGGAGGCTCTTTGGTGGGCGCTCGCCACTTTCACGACCGTAGGGTACGGCGACGCGGTACCGATCACGCCCATGGGCAAGCTGCTGGGCGGCTTTGTGATGCTGCTTGGCTTCGTGTTTTATGCCGTGCCGATCGGGATTATCGCCTCTGGCTTCACAGACGAAGTGCATCGCCGCGAGTTCGTGGTGCCTGTGGGCGTTGTGGATGAATACCCCGCGCTTGCCAAAATGCCGCGCGAAGTGGCGAAAGAGCTGGCCTCACGCGTGCGGTCGGTCACGCTGGTGCCCGGCACGGTGCTGACGAGGCGTTATGACGTTGAAAACGGCATCTATTTCATTCTGTCGGGCGAGATTACAGCCTTCTATCATCACCGGGCGGTGCCAATGAGGGTCGGGGACTTCCTTGGGGAATGCGGGGTGATCAATGTGGGCGGCTTTCAGCCGGCGACGGTTGCGCGCACGCGCTGCCGTGTGATGTGGCTAGATAGCACCGAACTGCAAATCATGCTGTCCTTCTATCCTGATCTTCTGGAAGAACTGAAGGAATATGGTGGCAAGCGGCTGCTTGATCTGGTCGAGGACGGGCTTTTAAGCGCAGAGGAGCGCTGCGAGATGATCGAGCATTACGACCGCTGGGCCAATCTTTCACACCCGCAGCGCACCTAGCGTTTCAGGCCTATTAGCTGTCAGCCACAAAAAAAGCCGCCTGGATGAGGCGGCTTTTCGTTTTTCTGTCGGGTGAGGGGCTTAGCCCAGCTCTGCCTTCAGGTTTTCGTCGATCTTGTCGAAGAACTGGCCAGTTGTCATCCAGCTCTGGTTCGGGCCGATCAAGAGCGCCAGGTCTTTGGTCATGTTGCCGCTTTCAACGGTGTTTACACAAACCTTCTCAACAGCTTCCGCGAAGTTCACAACCTCAGGGGTGCCGTCCATCTTGCCGCGATACTTCAGGCCGCGTGTCCATGCAAAGATGGATGCGATCGGGTTGGTGGACGTTTCCTTGCCGTCCTGGTGCTGGCGGTAGTGGCGGGTAACCGTGCCGTGTGCGGCTTCGGATTCAACCGTTTTCCCATCAGGTGTCATCAGAACGGAGGTCATCAGGCCGAGGGAGCCGAAGCCCTGCGCCACGGTGTCTGACTGCACGTCACCGTCGTAGTTCTTACATGCCCATACAAAGCCGCCAGCCCATTTCATGGCGCACGCCACCATGTCATCGATCAGGCGGTGTTCATATGTGATGCCAGCGTCCTTGAACTTGTCTTCGAACTCGTTCTCGAACACTTCCATGAACAGATCCTTGAAGCGACCGTCGTAGGCCTTCAGGATGGTGTTCTTGGTGGACAGGTAAACAGGCCACTGGCGGTTCAGGCCGTAGTTCATGCAGGCACGGGCGAAGTCACGGATGCTTTCGTCCACATTATACATGCCCATGGCAACACCAGCTTCTTCAAACTCGTATACTTCGCGTTCGATGGCTTCGCCGCCGTCTGCGGGCTCGAACTTCATGGTCAGCTTGCCGGCACCCGGTACGAGGAAATCAGTCGCGCGGTACTGGTCACCGAAAGCGTGACGGCCGATAACGATCGGTTTGGTCCAGCCCGGAACCAGACGCGGTACGTTTTTCATGATGATCGGCTCGCGGAATACGGTGCCGCCCAAAATGTTACGGATCGTGCCGTTCGGGCTGCGCCACATTTTCTTGAGGTTGAATTCCTCAACGCGCGCTTCGTCAGGTGTGATGGTCGCACATTTTACGCCCACACCATGTTCCTTGATGGCGTTTGCTGCATCAATGGTGATCTGGTCATTGGTGTCGTCACGCTTGGTAACAGACAGATCGTAATACAGAAGTTCCACATCGAGGTATGGCTGGATCAGACGCTCACGGATCCACTGCCAGATGATGCGGGTCATTTCGTCACCATCGATTTCCACGATCGGATTTTTTACCTTAATCTTGCTCATAGTTCCCTCAAATTTATATTTTTCCCTAGGGGTATTGCCGTGGCGGGGAGAGGGCCGCCGCAGATTTCGCGCGCACCCTATCACCAGAAACTGAGAAGTTGAAGGCCTTACCGCGCGAAAAATGTGTCTTTTTGCGCTTTTCAGGCCTTCTGGCTGTGTTTTTCGCGGCTTCCCCTTCCTAGAAGAGGTCGCTCCTGCTTTCAGATGGGGCGATTTCCGCCTGTTTCAATTGGGCGATCGCTTCATCGGCGGTTTCCACCACAGTGATCAAATTCACGTTCTTTGCGTCAGCGAAACCGTCGTTCACTACATTCTTTAGAAGCTCCAGAAACGGTGTCCAGTAGCCTTCGTGGTTGATCAGGATAATCGGTTTCTTGTGAAGGCTGAGCTGCGCCCATGTCATGATCTCGAAAGTTTCGTCGAGCGTCCCCAAGCCGCCCGGCAGCACCACGAAGGCATCCGACCGGTCGAACATCATCTTCTTGCGGTCG
>JABXIV010000060.1 GCA_013372925.1 Alphaproteobacteria bacterium | reverse complement strand
CCTTCAAAGCTTTCAGGAACCATCAGGGCAGACCGCCCAGACCGGAAAATAAGCTCATGGAAAATGTCTTCCGTATCAGGAGATTTGGATGTTGGTTGAAGGCAGATGGCAATGTCGGCCGTGCGTGCGCGTCGGCCAACATGATCGCTGACCTCTCCTGTGGCTACGGTCCAGCTTGCGCGGGCGCTCTCGCTCTCGCCTTTGGTCGTCCACTTGAGATTTGCCCCGTCTGTTGCCGACCGAAAAGCCGATTCGGCTTCATCTGCTTGGGCGCGCCCCTGTTTTTCCGCATTGTCGCACAGCGTCTGGATCATATCTGCTGTTAGCCCTTCACCCATGAAGGGGATGGCGGTGCGGGGATCAGGGCGCACGAAAAGACCCGTGAGACTGGACCGAAACTGAAGCGCGAGGTCAATTGCCGCCTTGGTTACGGCATCGGCCTTCATGTGGGCGGTCAGAGGAAGCAGTATCGATTTCATCTCGTATGTCTCCGTTTGCTGTTCCTGAACAAAATAGTCTATCAGGTAAATGCTCTCTTTGATCATGGTCAAAGCTGGTTCATCATGCGTTCAGCGCGCTGAAATTAAAAGTATAGTCTATGAAACGTGTAATTTGTATTCTGCTATTAATAGCTGTTTGGGTGACGGGAACCATTCCGTTGCCTCTTTTGTCTTCAGGGACTGCTGGCGTGCTTGCTGCTGATGAACATGATGATGTTCTCAAGGCCATTAAACGCGGCGAGTTGATGAGCTATGCCAAAATCAAGCGTATCGCTGAATCCAAGCTGAATGGCGTTGTGGTGGGGCAGCAATTGCGCCGCACCAATCGTGGCTGGCAATATGATCTGCGCATCCGGCGCAAGGACGGCAAGGTTTTGGTAGCAATTGTTGATGCCCGCACCGGGCGAATTGTTGCGACAAGATAGGTGGGGAGAAAAATACGTGCGTATTTTGGTTGTGGAAGACGATCAGGCCTTGGCCGATCAAATGAAGTCCAGCCTGATTGATACCGGCTATTCCGTTGACCATGCGGCAGATGGCGAAGACGGCCACTTTCTGGGCGACACGGAACCCTATGATGCGGTGATCCTTGATCTTGGTCTGCCGATCATGGACGGCACCAGTATCCTCAAGAAGTGGCGGGCTGCGGGCAAAGATATGCCCGTTCTGATCCTCACGGCCCGCGATGGCTGGACCGAGAAGGTAGAAGGCCTTGATGCAGGGGCGGATGACTATCTGACCAAACCCTTCATCATGGAAGAACTGCTGGCGCGCTTGCGGGCGCTGATCAGGCGGTCTGCCGGACAAACCAGCCCACAATTAACCTGTGGGCCTGTGATGCTGGATACAAGGAACGGCAAGGTTTCTGTTGATGGCCGGGCCATCAAGCTGACAGCGCAGGAATTCAAGCTGCTATCTTACCTGATGCATCATGAAGGCAAGGTTGTCTCCCGGACGGAGCTGACAGAACATATCTATGATCAGGATTTCGACCGGGATTCAAACACCATCGAAGTGTTTGTAAACCGGGTGCGCAAGAAGCTTGATGTGCCACTGATCCATACTGTGCGCGGGCTTGGTTATCGTCTTGAATGGAGTGACGGAGAAGAGTGAGCCAGGGAGCAGACAAAGAGGCGACAACGCCAGGCGGAGATGCCTCCGCCGGTGAGCAGGGTGGTTTTCCCGGCGCTCGTTTCATGCGCACGCTTACCGGGCGCTTGCTATTGTCTGCTATTCTCTGGTCAGGGGCTGCCTTGTTGATCGGGGGAATGCTGCTTTCATATGCATTCCGCAGTTATGTTTTGTCTGACATAGACGAAAAACTGGAACTGTTGATCGATACCATGGTTGGGGTCAGCGAGATTTCACCTGAAGGCGTGTTGCGCTTCAATCAACCGCTTATGGACCAGCGATTTGCCGCTCCATATTCCGGCTGGTATTGGCAAATTTCGGAAGACGGGCAATCCCCGTTCCGGTCACGCTCCCTGTGGGATTTCGAACTTCACCCTGAACTGGCAACCAAGGCCTTCTCGCTCAAGCTTTATGAAGCGGAAGGGCCGGACGGGCAAACCCTGCGTGTGGCCGAGCGCGATATTATCCTGCCGGAAGCCGACCGTATTTTCCGCTATCAGGTGGCGACCGACACCGCCGAGGTACGTGAAGCGATCCAGCAGTTCAACTGGCTGTTGATAAGCGCGTTGGCGCTTATCATGCTTACGGTATCATTGGCGCTTGTTATCCAGGTTGCTTACGGGCTTAGGCCGCTCAGGAATTTGCGGCGGGAAATGGTGGCAGTGCGTGGCGGCATGGCTTCAAGGCTCGATGGTGAGTGGCCGGAAGACCTTCGGCCGCTGGCGCAGGAAATCAATGCGCTGATTGATCAGAACGAAAAGCTGGTGTCTCGCGCCCGCACCCATGTTGGCAATCTGGCCCATGCGCTTAAAACCCCGCTTAGCGTGATCAAAAATGAAGTGGAAGAAGACGAGAGCGCCAAATCCCAGGCGATTGCCGTTCAGGTTCGCAGTATTCGCGACCATATCGATCACCACTTGAAACGTGCGCGTGTCGCAGGCGGTGGTAGCGGCCCGGGCCTTCTGGTGGGTGAACGGGTAGAGAAAATCGCTCGTGCGATTGAACTGCTGAACAGGGATAAAGGCCTGCAAATACGTGTGCAGGTGCCGGCTGATTTGAAGTTTGATGGCGAAAAAGAAGATTTCGACGAGGTTGTGGGTAACATCATCGACAATGCGGGCAAGTGGGCTGAGCATAACGTGCAGATTAGTGTTCGTAGACTGCCGCAGGAAACGCGCCGCCCTTATTTCATGCTGCGGGTTGAAGATGACGGCCCCGGCGTGGATGAGGCCGCAATGGAAACCTTGTTTGAACGTGGCCTGCGGCTGGACGAACATGTTCCCGGCACAGGGCTTGGCCTTGCCATCGTTCGCGATATTGTGGAGCTTTATGGTGGTGTGGCCAGCCTTGAGAAATCAAGCCTGGGCGGCTTGGCGGTGCTGTTGAAGCTGCCCGCCAAATAGAGCTGTTAGTCAGCCCGTCTGAATGCCAGGGCAATAAGTCCGGCCCATCCGGCCATGAATGCCAGCCCGCCAAGCGGTGTGATCCAGTGAAATGCACCAAGGCTGCCCGGCCCCATCACTGCCCGAATATACAAGCTGCCACTGAACGCCAATATTCCTGTCTGGAACATGGCGGCTGAAAAAGTAAGTGATTTGGCAGGCCTGTGGTAGGCCAGCGCGCCAACGCCCAAAAGCGCCAAGGCGTGAAACAGATGAAACTGTGCCGCCATGGCAAACATGGCCTTATCAGCAGCACTCACCCGGTGAGGTAGTGCGTGTGAACCGATTGCAGCAAGGGCGGTGGCGAGCAGCCCATTGAGGCCAGCTAGGCCAATGAAGATTTGAGTTTTGTTCATTGTTCTTTTGTCTTTGCTTGTCAAAAGCGGTGTTTCCAAATGAAATCAGGTCTAGTTCATGGCGGCAAGGTATCCTTAAAAACAAGGAAAACAGGGGCTTTCGGAATGAATAAGAGCTCTATTTCATGTTCAAATAAAATTGATTGATAAAACTGATAGTTGTTTTTTTAACCTTTTCGCATTACAATGCTTGTCATTAAATTTGGGTTGAGAGAAGTCTACTATTGCCATGCTGCGATAGGAAGACGCAAAGAAACCAAGCTGGCACGATATTTAAAAGGCTTGGCCTGAGTTTTTTTGACTTGCATGACAGATAGTGGCCTGGGGAGGTGCGCAAACCGAATGTAACCATGCTGCGGCAATTGCTGCAGCAAGGTGTTGAGGAGACGTGTGTGCTGCAGGAAATTGTCAATGTCGCCAACCTTGGTTTTGTGGTGATTGGGCCAAAGCTGGAAATCCGGCTTTGGAACAAATGGATGGCGCAGGCCACTGGAATTGGCTCTGAAACTGCCTGTTATCAACGCGCAGACAAACTGCTCCCCACTCTATTCACGCCAGAACTGATTGCCAAAGTGCGCGGCGCCATTGATGAAGGTGTCGCCACCAGCATCCTGCAGTCTGATGGTGAGTTTTCCATCTCCTCCATGCCGGTTGACGTTTTGGTGCAGCCCCTTGCGGCCCGGCATTATGTTCATTCCCTGCGCCCTGTGCGCGAGGAAACAGTGGATCAACTATGCTTGCTGCAAATTCGGCCACTGAAGGGCGCGCATGTTGCAGCTGAAGCCGTTGTGGGAAAGGTGCCTGCTGAAGAAAAGCCCGAACAAGCGGATCGGCTTAACTTTCTTGCCATGATTGGCCACCAGATACGAACGCCTGTGAACGGGGTTCTAGGTGTTGCCGAACTGCTGCGTGATACCAGCCTTTCGGCAGAGCAGCGCAAATATGTGGATATGCTGGTGCGGGCCGGCCATTCCCTACAGGCTTTTGTGAATGAATTGACGGACCTTTCCTATCTTGAGGCGGGCCGGGTAATTTTGCAGCCAGAAGTGACAGACCTTCCGCACCTGATACAGGATGTGATGGGCCTGTTTGAAAGCATGGGGTCTCAAAAAAATGTGCAGGGCGTATTGGAGCTGGCCCCAAACCTTCCCAAGCACGTGATGGTGGACCATCAGAAACTTCAGCAGCTTATTGTCATCCTTCTTAGCAATGCTTTCAAATATACCCATAAGGGGAGCGTTACACTGAAAGCTGGCTATGTCGCTGGCGAAGAGGCGGGGACACTGGTTGTTGAGGTACTCGATACTGGCGTTGGTATCCCGCAAAGCCGGATTGGCTCCCTGTTTGAACCGGGCAAGCCTGTGGCTGATAACGCAGGGCGTTTTTATAACAAAACCGGGCTAGGGTTATACTTATGCCGCGAGATCGTAGATCTGTTCGGCGGCACGGTCGAAGTGGAAAGCGCGGTTGAAAAGGGTTCGAAGTTCAGCCTGCACCTGCCGGTCAAAGTGGCTGAAACAATGCGCCCGACCCAGCAGGGCAAAAAGACTGTAGGCCGGGTTCGGGATCACGGCGAATGGCGGGTGCTGCTGGCTGAAGACAACCCTGTGAATCAGGAACTGTTCAAGCAATTCCTTGAGCGCAGCGGTCATGAAGTCGTGATTGTCTCGAACGGGCAGGAAGCCGTTTCCGCCGTTCAGATACAGGAGCCATTTGATGTTATCCTGATGGATATCGCCATGCCGGTGATGGATGGGCTTGAAGCCACAGCGCTTATTCGTTCGCTGTATGGCGCGCCGGGGCAAACGCCTATTCTTGCGCTGACGGCACATGCCCTTGAGGGTGACCGTGAGGTTTTCATTGATGCAGGTATGGATGGGTATCAAAGCAAACCGGTAGACCCGGAAGCATTGCAGGAGGCAATGGCGCGTGCCATCACCTCCCGCAAAAATCTGAAGCGCTGGTCAGATCCTAAGGTACCAAAACAATCGGCACACCCAGCGAGTGGGCCAAAGAGTTGGCTACGCTTCCCAGGATTAGGTCGGCCACGCGAGACCGACCGCGCCGACCAATAAAGACCTGCGAGGCTTTTTCCGCTTTTGCCTGTTTCTTCACAACATCCACAGGGTGGCCCCAGTGGAATTCTGCGGCAATATCAACGCCGGAATCTTTGTGCTTTTGCAGGATAGGCTCAAGGATGTCCTTGTGCGCATGCGCTTCTTCCTGCTCTTTTTCGATCGGGCGGTTCACGATCTCTTCAACTGTCAGCGGCTGATAGCCAGACCAGGGAATAACCGTAACAAGCTGAACTTTGGCGCCCGTGCTTTTGGCGAGGTTCACAGCGTGATCTGCGGCGCGGTTCCCCCACTCGCTGCCGTCAACTGCAACCAGATATAAATTTGTCTTGCCCATGTTGGTCCTTCCGTATTTCGCGAATCTCTATACTCGGAACAACTTACCCTATAGCCGTAACGTGCGCTTTGACTGATATCAAGATTTCTTATGGATTATGCCATTTCGGCAACCAGGGAATTCTTGATCATGTCGGCGCATTTTTCTGCGATCATGATGGTGGGCGCATTGGTGTTGCCGCCAATCAGGCGCGGCATCACAGAGGCATCCACAACCCTAAGGCCTTCCATGCCGATCACCTTCAGTTCAGGGTCCACAACGCTCATGGCATTGTCTGCAGGGCCCATGGCGCATGTGCCCACTGGGTGATAAATGGTTTCTGCATGATCTCTGATCACGGCGTCTGTTCCAGTGTCATCGTCGATGTCGATCGTGTTCCACGGGTCCTTTTCTTTTTTGATCAGGTCGGCAAGGGCGGGTTGTTGCATCAAACGGCGAACAACCTTGATGCCTTCCCGCATTACCCGCAGGTCTTCCGGGGCATCCAGATATTTCGGATCAATCTTTGCGGGCGCGAGCGGATCATCGGATGCCAGCGAGATTGTGCCGCGGCTATGTGGCCTTAGCTGGCAGATATGAATGCCGAACCCATGTTCATGCGGGTCGGCAAAGCCGTGAGGTTCATCGGCCATGGCCAGCATGATGTGGAACTGGATGTCCGGGCGCTCAAGTGCCGGGTCGGTTTTCAGGAAGGCGCCAACAGGGGTCACGCAATCTGATAGAACACCGGGCTTCTTCAGCATCCATTTGATCATTTCCGGGATGCCGCGGTGCGGTGCCTTGAAACGCAGGTATGAAATCGGGTCTTTCAGGTGGGCATAAACTGTAAGGTCCAGATGGTCCTGCATGTTTTTGCCCACGCCCTTCAGCTCATGCAAAACGGGCAGGCCCACGGCCTGGATGTCTGCCGGGTCGCCAATGCCGGAAAGCTGCAGAAGCTGCGGGCTATTGATGGCGCCGCCACACAGGATCACTTCGCGGCCAGCTTGCCACTGTTCCACCTTGCCCTTGCGAGACACCTCAATGCCTGTGGCCCGCTTGCCTTTCAGTATCACGCGGCGCACTTGCGCTTCCGTCAGGATCGTAAGGTTCGGGCGGTCTTTGGCGTCCGTCAGGTATGCTTTGGCGGCGCTTTGGCGGCGGCCATCGCGGATTGTCTGGTCATACCAGCCAACGCCTTCCTGGTTCGGGCCATTGAAATCGTCGGTGAAGGGCAGCTTCATCTCGCTCGCCGCATTCAGGAACGCGATATTGAGCGGGCTGTCCGATGTGTGCTGCGTTGTCAAAAGGGGGCCATCAGCGGAATGCAGTTCGTCATCGCCGCGATCGCTGCCCTCTGCTTTCTTGAAATAGGGCAGCACATCATCCCAAGCCCAGCCCTTGCAGCCTATTTGTGCCCATTCGTCATAGTCGCGCGCGTGCCCGCGCACATACAGCAGGCCGTTGATTGATGAAGACCCGCCAAGCACCTTGCCGCGCGGCCAGAACAGGCGGCGGCCGTTCAGGTTCGGCTGGGTTTCTGTCCAGTAATTCCAGTTGTGTTTGTTGGGGGCCACCACCTTGGCAATCATGCCCGGCATATGGATGGTCATGGCCGTATCTTTTTTGCCGGCCTCGATCAACAGAACGGAAATGTTGCTGTTTTCGCTCAGCCGTGCGGCCATGGCGCAGCCTGCGGAACCCGCACCAACAACGATATAATCAAAAGTCTTCTGGGTCATACGATTGCTTCCAGTGTAATTGGCAGGCCGTCTTTTGGTTTGATCAGCGGCATGATTTGAAATTCGGTTTTATAGCCTTCAGGCACTTTGATCTCATAGTAGGGCAGCAGGTGAACCATGATCACCTTCGCCTGCATGTAAGCAAAATGCAGCCCCAGGCACATGTGTGCGCCGCCGCCGAAGGGCACCCACGCAAAGCGGTGCCGGGTTTTGGCGCCGCCTTCCGGTGAAAAGCGCATGGGATCGAACTTGTCAGGGTCCGGCCAGGTGCTTTCGTCCCGATGGCTGCTGACGGTGCTGAGCCCTACAATGGTGCCCTTGGGGATGCGGTGTCCCTGGAATTCCACCTCACGCACGGTCTCCCGCGGCATGGCAGGCACAGGCGGGTTGAGCCTGAGCGCCTCCTTGAAGGCATATTCCGTAAGCTGCAGGTCATTCATCTTTTCATAGGGCAGGCGGCCATCGTTCAGGCCGAGCGAACGGATCTCGTCGCGCAGCTTCTGCTGCCAGTCCCTGTGTCGCCCCAGTTCATAGACAAGCGTGGTGACAGAACTTGTGATGGTGTCGTGTGCGGCCATCCACAGGAAGATCATATGGTCGATGATTTCCTGATCGGTAAAGCTGTTGCCGTCATCGTCCTTGGCCTGGCAAAGCCGCGTGAAAATGTCGTTCAGGTCGCTATCGCGCCGTTCGGGGATCAGCTTCCTGAGGAAGTCATTCATGAAACGGCGGCCTGCGATGCCCTTGGCCATTTTCGTGCCCGGCAACGGTGCGCGCACAATGCCCATGCTGGCGGCCACCATATCGGTCAGCGCCTTGTTGACACGCCTGCTTTCTTCGCCCGGCTCAAGCCCAAGGAAAACCGTCGTCGCCATATCCAGCGAAAGCTGCTTGATGGCGGGATAAAACTCGAACGAACCCTTTTCGCCCCAGGCCTTGATGCGTGGCGGGATTTCGTCATTCAGCCGTTCAAGATAGCCCTTCATGGGGCCGGTCTTGAAGGCGGCGGCCATAATATGGCGGTGCGCCTTGTGTTCTTCGAAATCCAGCAGCATCAGGCCGCGCGGGAACAGCTTCCCGATATAGGGCCACCAGCCTTTTTCGCTGGAAAAGTTCTTGCCCCTGTCCATCAGGATAAACTCGTTCGCTTCAGGCCCCAAAAGCGTCACGCTATCGCGGAAGAAACTGTGGGTCCGGTATACGGGGCCGTATTTCTCGCGCATCCGTTTTCCGAACGCGACGGGGTCTTTGATTACTTCAAGCGTATGCCCGATCAGGGGGAGACCGCGTTCCCCCGGAATATCTTCAAGGCGCGCTTCGCCTTGTGCCGCTGTGCTCGTCATATGCCTTGTCCCTCCCTCCCCAGGATAGTGTGCACGACTATAGACTGACTAAACGGAACTGCAGAGTCCAGAAAATGACTATAGGCCGCACGGAAGGCTTGTCAATGAAGCTCGACTGCATCTTTGGTTGGCTGGGAGCAGGGGGCGCTTGCAGCGGCTAGTTGCGCCGCTTTTTCGTAACTTTCACCGCTGTTTTTGGGGCAAAGGTGCAGCGGTTGTCGGGCGCGCCTTCGGGCAAGTCGCGGAAATACAGCGTTACTTCCATATTCTTGCGCGCCACTGGTTTGCCAACCTTGATGAAAGGGTGATAGTGCCAGCGCTTTACCGCATTCAGCGCTTCCTGGTCGAAGTCTCCGCCTTCTGGCGAGGTCAGGATTTTCGCGTTTTCCACATCGCCATCGGCGGTGATGTCATAGGAAAGCGTCACAGCGCCTTCGTCTCTGCGGGCGGCTTGCGGCATCATCAGTTTGAAGCATTGCTTGAGTGCCAGGTATGGGTCGGCCGGGTCACCCAGCGTGGAAGGCCGCTCCGGCAGCGCGGAATGTGTGCAGGTTTGCTCCTGCTCTTCGCCAAAGGTGAAGGTGACGGGCACATCCTTGCGCGGCATGGGATAGCCGTCCTTGTGATACATGAAATATTCCCACCGGCCCAGCGCGCGGGTTACGCTATAGTCCATCAAATCGTTGGGAACGCTTTCAACAATGCGGATGTTTTCAACCTTGCCGTCCTTGGTGATGTCGAACAGCGCTTTCACATGGCCTTCCAGCCGCTTCGAGATAACAGACCGCGGCATGCTGGAATTGCGGCATGCGGCATTATTCCAGAAGGGGTCCTGGGGGTGGGCTTCTTCTTCTGCTACGGCCGGGGTGGCAGGCAACCATGCTGCCACAGCCATAATTTTCGCAATCATCAGAGTTTGCCGAAACACCATGTCCTCCCTATGTTTGTTATCATGTAACATACTGGGGCGGTGCCGCGTGTCAATGACCTGAGCGGGCTGGGGTGACTTTCGGCCGAAAACTATACAGCCCGCGGATCAAGGCGGGCTGCATGGTGGTTGCGCCTTTGGGCGTTTATTTTGCCTGTGCTGTCGTGGTCTCGGACCATGGCATGTGGGTGCAGGATGCTTCTTTTGCTTCTGCAGAGCCACCGAATGTGAAGGTCATTTCCACATCCTTGCGGCCTGATTCCACGCCGTCTTTGAAATAGGCGAAATAGCGCCAGCCCCTGATGGCATTCTTGACAGACCTGTCCATCACGCCGGGGGGATCGCTTTCAACAACGCGAATATTGGTAACGCGGCCATTGGCCTGAATGTCGTACTTCACCTTCACAAAGCCCTGAAGCTGCTTTTGTTCAACGGCGAAGGCTACTCTGGCTGCGCGGCATCGCGAGTTCAGCCATTGTCCGTCGTGTTCGTCTCCTTCTGCGAACGCGACTGGCGCAGGTGCGCCCATAAGCGTGGCCATCAACAGGCCTAGTGCGGTTTTCTTCGTGTTTTTCTTCGTGGCTCGCATGGTTTTCCCCTTCGTCTCCCGAGTCAGATTCCGAATGCATGCTCCACTATCGTGAAAGACCTTTTTTCCTATCAAAGATCAGCCCACCACGTTGGCCGCGGCGGATCATTTTTTATGGGTACTCCTTACAAATGGCAGGGTTCATGCCCCGCCTGTGCGCCAGTTATTCCGGCATTAGGGTTTATGATGTGAAGCATATGCCTTGTGCGGGCATCGTGCAAGGGCAGCCTTTGGGAGGGCGGGGAGGGGGCAATTTCGGGCTTCTGGACATTAAAACTAATTAATTAGTTGACGGGTGGAGCACGGAAGCCTAAACATCTAAAAACTAATTCTATAGTAGGAAAAGAAATGGCGCGCAGAAAATCAACGCAGCTCACAGACGGTGAGCAGGGTATCATGGAGGTTCTCTGGAACCGGGGCGAGTGCTCGGTGAAGGAAATTGCTGAGGCCCTGTCGGCTGACAAGCCAACCGCCTACACAACGGTACAGACCATGTGCAAGATCCTGGCGGAAAAGGGCTATGCCAGTTTTCGCAAGGAAGGCCGCGCCTTTCTCTATACCGCAACCATGACGCAGGCCGAAGCGCGCAAGGGCGCCCTTCAAACGCTTCTCAACAAGTTTTTTGGCAGCTCGCCTGAACTGCTGGCCCAGCATCTGATGCAGGAAACCGACATCGAGCTGGATGACCTGAAAGCGTTGCAGCAGAAGATTGACAAGGCCGAATAGCGGAGCCCGGTTCATGATATTCGAACTCACCCTTTTTGCCAGCTTCACCCTGTATCACCTGATCATCGGGGTGTGCCTGCTTTTGCTGCTGTCGGCGCTGTTCCGCCTGGTAAAGATCAGTGCCGAGGTGCAAAGCTGGCTGTGGGCGACGGCATTTGTGATCGCAACGATCGCGCCCTTTGCAACATTTGCCTCAATCCCAGAGGCTGTGCCCACGCAGCCAGCGATTGCCATGGAACAGACCGTATCCTTGCCGCGCGGCGGGGACAGGGATGCCGCACCGGGCACTGCGCTTCGGCCCATCATCGTGCAGGACAGTCAACCAGGGGATCATCAACCGCAGTGGCATGTGCCGGGTGAGTTTGTTTTCGAGTTCACGGCCGTATTTTATCTGTTCATGGCTGTCTGGGCGTTGGGTAGCGTCCGGCGGGCTTGGCAGGTTTGCCGCTCTGGCTGGCAAACCCGGCACCTGCGCGCGTCGGCCAACCCATTGCGGGCGGGAAGCCGTTTGACAAGCCTGAGCCCTTTTCCTCTGCTGGAATCGGCGGCGATCAACACACCGATGGCCATCGGCCTTGTTTCGCCGGTGATCGTTATCCCGTCTTCGCTTGCCGCGCGTTTCAGCCATAAGCAACTGGCACCGGTTATCCTGCATGAACTGGCGCATATAGAACGCTCAGACCTTTGGGTCGGCCTGTTTCAGGAAACGCTGGCAATCGTGTTCTGGTGGAGCCCGGTCATGCGCATTCTCAACCACCGTATCCATATCGCACGTGAGCTGGCGTGCGATATGCGCGCCGCCTCGCGCCTTGCAAGCGGCAAGCAATATGCCCAGTCCCTTCTGG
>JABXIV010000133.1 GCA_013372925.1 Alphaproteobacteria bacterium | reverse complement strand
TGCATGAAAATGGCGACGGCATCGTTTACGGCATCCTGGCGAACCTGACACATGACGAGCTGGACACGCTGTATCACAGCCATATCGAGACTATCACAACAGCCACCTACAAGCCTGAGGCCATGCTGGTACACACCCGCGGCGGTAAGATTGTGCCCGCGCTTGTTTACGTGTCTGACGATATGGAACCCAAGCAGGCGGAAAACGCCTATATCGACAAGGTGCTGAAGGCCGCCACCAGCTATGGCTTCCCCAAATGGTATCTGGCGCATATCGAAAGCCACCGCCCGGTGAATATGTAATAGAGCCTGCGCCCCCAAAGCCGCATGAAAAAGCCCGCAACCGGATGGTCGCGGGCCTTTCTTTTTTCTACAGTGGCGCTGGGCCTAGCCGCGCAACCGCTTAAGGAACCGGAACACGGAATCTTCAAGGAAGCTGGCCTGGTCTGTAAGCCCGCCCGTGCTGTCGCTCACCACCTTCGACGCACCGGCACTGCGGTGCGCCATTTCCTGCACCCGGCCAACATTCTGGCCCAGATTTGCGGTGCCCTGGCTGGCGTTCTGAACACTGCGGCCGATCTCCCCGGTTGAGGCTTCCTGTTCCACAACAGCGGCTGCGATCATGCCGGAAATCTCACTCACCTGATTGATGGTTCTGTGGATTTCATTCACGCCGTCCACCGTCTCGCGGGTGGCCGTTTGCATGGCGTTCACCTGCTCTTCGATTTCCTGTGTGGCACGCGCCGTCTGGTTCGCGAGGCTTTTCACCTCGGACGCCACAACGGCAAAGCCCTTGCCTGCTTCGCCCGCACGCGCGGCCTCGATGGTGGCATTCAGCGCCAGCAGGTTGGTTTGTTCAGCGATATCGTTAATCAGATGCACCACTTCGGCAATGCGCTCAGACGCGCTTGAAAGCGAACCTACGCGCTCAGCCGCGTCCTTGGCGGCATCCATGGCGCCGGTTGTGATGCTGTTGGCCTGCTCCACCTGCGTGCGGATTTCGCCGATCGCGCCGGTGAGGCCTTCGGTGGCCTCAGCCACAGTAATCATATCCTGGCTGGTGGCATCTGTTGCACTTGCAGCTGCGGTTACTTCCAGATTTGTCTGCTCGATCGCATCCGTCATGGTGTCTGCGGCCATCTGCAGCTCGGCCACGGCGCTTGAAAGCGACTGGATCACACCGGAAACCTCGTTCTCGAAGCTGTCTGCCAGATCGGCGCGCATAGCGTCCCGCTCGGCCTTCAGCTTACGCTCGGTCTCCTGCTCTTCCTGCAGGCGCTTTGTTTCTTCTGCGTGGCGGCGATCTTCCTCTTCCCGCTCCTGGGCTGCCTGTGCGGCACGGGCTTCGTCTGCCTCAACGCGCAGGCGCTCGGTCTCAAGCGAATTATTGCGCAGGAATTCTGCCGCACTTGCCATGGCGGCGATGCCATCCTTGTGGTCCATGTCCGTTACCGGCTGGTCATAGTTACCTTCCGACAACGCAGACAGCTCTGTCTGCAGGCGGCGAAGTGGCCCCATGATGCTGGCCGTAATAGCCCACGACAGGGCGAAAATCACCGCAATCAGAATGGCCGTAACAATATAAACCAGATTTTGGTGGCTTTCGAACTGGGCCGCCGAAACAACACCGGCCTGCAGTTCATCCACCAATGTCGTGAATTCCCAAACAATAAAAATCATACCCAGCATGGCCAGAATGGTCAGTGTCCAGATACGCACATTAACTTTGAAATTACGCAGAAAGTTGATCATGCGCCTCAATACCCCTAAGTCAAAACCCCCGCCGCTTATTCCTTCATAAAGGCGATCACTGGCGTGCTTAGCACAGTCTTTATGACTTTCGTAACAAAATCAGCAGCGACAGACTGACCCATGTTAACTCCTCTATGCCGCGCTCAGCTTGCGTCACACCACCTCACATCTTGAAATTGCGACGCGCACTGCCCACATCAGTTTTTATAAAGAAAAAACAACGATACGACATAGCGAGGATATAGGAGGATCTGATGCGCCTTTTGCTGGCGATACTGTTCCCACCCCTGGTGTTTTTCACCATTAACCGCCCCTTCCAGGGCCTGATGAATGCGCTGTTGTGGCTGACCTTCATTGGCTGGCCAGTGGCCGCCATGTGGGCGATCTATGCCCTGAGCCAGTACCGCAACGACGAGCTGCGGCGCGATATGGAATATGACCGCGGTTACTATGACCGCCGGTACAGCCGCTACTAGGGGAGGCACACCATGATTGGAACCATCATCACAGGGGCCATCGTTGGCTTTCTGGCCGGGCATATTATCCGCGGCAAAGGCTTCGGTGCGCTTGGTAATATCATCATCGGGATTTTTGGCGGCCTTGTGGGCGGATTCCTGTTTGGCCTGATCGGGCTTGGCCCCACAGGATGGATCGGCGACATCATCGCCGGTGTGGTGGGGGCGCTGATCCTTGTGTATGTCTTTGGCGAAACCCGCTACCGCAGGCGACACAGGCGCCACTAGGCCTTGCCAAATCACCCCTAAGCGAACGTGTAATCCCCGAGCTATAGGCACAAGGTTATAGCTCGGGCGGCACACTTATTGCCTGTATTTTTGCACCATAATCGACCTTATAGGAGCAAAACATGCAAACGCACGGCACGACGGGGGACTATCAGGCCTTCTGGAATTCCAGCAAAGCTGCGGGATCCCCGGATGAAAATGAGGCAGCACGCCAGCAATTCAAAAGCTTCCTGAACAGCAGTGGTGTGAACACTGATGGGGAAGATGTTACCCAGCACTTCCGCACCGATATCCCTGAAGGCCTTCAAAATTCCTGGCAGGCCCATATCGGTAAACTGAAAGAAACAAACTCTTCCGTCCTGAAATCAATCAACACATTGATTTTTACGCAGGCTGAGGAGCAACCACAGAAGAACCCGAAAGAGGTTGAAGCCGAAGCCAAGCATGAGGCGCTTATCAGCGGCATTCTGGAAAAAGGCCTGGACGGCTGGGCGCATGAAGAGCAGATGAAAGAAATCGAAAAGCGCGCCAGAACAGAAGTGATGGCTGAAAAAGGGCTTTCGGTATCCGATGTTGAAAACCTGGGCGCTGATGCTCGTGCCGATTTCGAGCAGGAAGTGAAAGACCGCATCACAGCAATTCTGGAAGAGCGCCAGCGGCTTAACATGTTCAAAAACGCTGAGGAAAAGGCTGACGGCGGCGCCGCCGCTTAACGTTTAAAGCGCGCGGGTGCGTAAAGGGATGCCTTCACCCCGTGTTCCACAAGCGATGCAGGCAGGTCGCCCTTCTGCACAAGGGCGGCCGCCAGTTCAGACCAGGCCGGGGATGTTTGAATACCGTATCCACCCTGGCCCACATTCCAGAAAAAGGCTGGCTGATCGGCATCAAAGCCGATCACCGGTGCCTTGTCGGGTGCGAAGGTTCTAAGGCCTGCCCACTTGGCGTCAATCTTTTCCACCACCGCGCCCGTTGCTTCCTCAAACCGGCTGGCGGCGATGGCCACATCTTCCAGCTCCGGTTGCGCGTCACAGGCGCGGCTTTCGGTTTCGTCCGCAGGGGATACCAGATAGCCTTCACCTTCCGGCTTGAAATAGAAGGCTTCATCGATATCAATCACCACCGGGCCGTGGCGGTCAAACGGCTGATCACATGGTTTCGGTATCGTAATAATCGTTCGCCTGAGCGGCTTCAGGCCCAAGGGCGACACGCCGGACCTGCGGGCGATGTCATCCGCCCATGCCCCTGCGCAGTTGATTAGAATGCGAGCCTTCACCTGCCCCGTGCGTGTTTTCACATGCCAAAGCGTGCCATCATGCACTGCAGCCTCAAGGCCTGCGGCCAACAACACTTCCACCCCGGCCTTTTTCGATGCACGCAAATATCCCTGATGAAGCGCCGCCACATCCAGGTTGCCGCAATCAGGGTCATCGATAGCGCCCTTGAAACCACCTTTGGAAACATGGGGTGCGCGCTCCAGCAGCGCCTCTTCATCCAACAAGGCAACGCCCGGTAAGGCTGCCTGCATTTCCCTGAACATGGCCTCTGCCTGCTTGCGCTGTGGCTCGCGGAACACATGAACAGCGCCAAGCTTTGTGATAAGCGGCGCATCCGCAAAACCTTCGGGGGGACAAGTGAGAAATACCTTGGAGGCCGTCGTCAGCGGCTGCAATTTTGGGCCACCATATGTTTCGGCATAAAAGGCGGCTGAGCGCCCGGTAGTATGATAGCCAGCCTGCTCTTCCATATCGAGGATGACCACACGGCCATGGGGCGCCAACCGGTAGGCCAGCCCTGCCCCAGCGATCCCCGCCCCTACGATTAGAAAATCAGCATCCATAGCCATACTTCCGTTGCTTCTTGAGGGCAATTTGTGGTCTAAAGTGGCGGCGATGGCAAGGTGCCATTGATGAAAATCTTTGACCCGATTGATCACAGGAACTTTTCATGCCTGCACCCCTGCCACAAAGCACACTTTCCGACGACCTGATCAAGGAACTGTCTGCCTTTGCCTGCACCCTTGCAGATGCAGCCGCAAAGGTAACGCTTGGCTATTTCAAATCCCCCATCGGGATTGATGACAAGGACGACGGCGACGGCTTTGACCCCGTGACCAAGGCAGACCGCGGGGCCGAGGAAGTGATCCGTGCCCTGATCGAGGAACACTATCCCGACCACGGCATCTTCGGGGAAGAATTCGGCATCAAGGAAGCAAGCAGCCCGTTTGAATGGGTGCTTGACCCGGTTGACGGCACCCGTGCCTTCATTTCTGGCCTGCCAACATGGGGCACGCTGATCGCCCTCCGCTATAACGGCGAACCTGTTATTGGCGTGATCGACCAACCTTATATCAGGGAACGCTATCTGGGCTGGCCCGGCGGTGCCACGCTGAACGGCGAGCCGATCCGTACCCGCCCATGCGACACGCTTGAACACGCCACCATTTCAACAACCGACCCTGACCTGTTCACTGCAAATGAACGCCCGGCTTTTGACACGCTGCTGGCGAAATCACGCCTCGTTCGCTATGGCCTGGACTGCTATGCCTATGCCATTGTCGCGGCCGGCCATATGGACCTTGTGGTCGAAAGTGGGCTGAAACCCTATGACATGATGGCCCTTATTCCGGTTATTCGCGGTGCTGGCGGCGCAGCCACAAACTGGGAAGGGGATGCGCCGGGTGACTGTGGCCGCCTTCTGGCGGTTGGTGACCCGACGCTCCTTGAAACAGCGCTTGATATCCTTAAGGAATAAGGACGTTACTCAGCCGCCTGCTCCGCCACAGCAAAATCAGCAAACTGGTCATCAAGCGCAGGCCGAACGATATGGTTTGTGTAGTTGGTGATGGTTTTCACTGCCACGCCAACAATCACTTCCAGAACTTGCGCATGCGTGTAGCCCGCGTTCAGGAACGCTTCCATATCTGCTTCCTTAACCCAGCCGCGATCTTCCACAACAGCCGTAGCAAAGGCACGCAGGGCTTCGAGCTTGCTATCGGAAATCTTCTGACCGGCCTGTACTGCCCGTACGTCATCACGGGAAAGGCCTGCACCATGCGCCATCAAACCATGCGCGGCGCCACAGTAAGTACAGCCATTTTCAGCACTTGTTGCCAGCAAGACAACCTGTTGCTCAACAGGGCTTAGGCTTGCCTTTGGGCCAGTAAAGATACCCGACAGAGTGATATAGCCGTCTAGCGCTGTTGGCGCTTCTGCAAGCTTGCCTGCCAAGTTTGGCAAAAAGCCGAAAGCCTTTTCAACTGCAGTGAGCGTTTCCTTGCTGCCTTCAGGTGCGCTGTCGATTGTATGAGTTGGGAACATGATTATCTCCGTGTTATAATTTTTTTGTACGCCAATGTACAATACCCAGATAATCGAAAATATTTTTTGTACAATGCTGTACACAAAAATGTTACATTGTTGACGGTAGCAAAAAAACAGGTGCACAGACCTTTCATGGGACGTCCGGTAAAATTCGATAAAGAAAAAGCGCTTGATGCCGCTATGGACCTGTTCTGGGAGCATGGCTTTGAAGCGGCGACCATATCCGACCTGTCGGATGCGATGGGGATTACCCGGTCAAGCTTCTACAATAGCTTCGAAAGCCGTGAAAAATTATTCGAAGACGTGCTCAACCACTATAGCAACGCAGCACCCGACAACTTCCTGAACTTCATCAAACCAGGAGACCCGGTCCTGCCCGCTATCAAGAAACTGTTTGATGACATAAGCACCGTACGAACTGGCGCTCCCACGGCCAGGGGCTGCTTGCTTATCAACTGCCTTGGGGAATTGAGTGACAGCACGAAAGAGCTTTCCCTTGTGCGCATCAAATTCGATGCCAAACTTAAGCGTTTCGAAGAACTGCTGGAACAAGCCAAACAGCAACATGAGCTGCCCAAGGATTTCGACAGTGGCACAGCGGCAAGGGAATTGCTTACTTTTTTGGTCGGTATCAATATGACCAGCAAAGTCATTCGCGACGAAGAAACCTTGTCAAACCTCAGCCATTCATTTTTGAAAACTCATGGCCTGTTAGCCCAACCAACAAGCCTGGAAACCTAGCTGTCCTCAAGCGGAGCGGGCGTGTTCGTTTGCAGCACGTCATCGAAGGTTGGCCCGTTTTCAAGGTCGATAAACTCGCTGATCGCATGCCAAACATCAGCACGCATTTCATCGGTTTCCTTCAGGATTTCGTGCATCGCCCCCTTGATCACCACAAGCTTGCAGTTCGGCATGCGGGCCGCCAGCGCCGTTTGGGCGCTATTGTCCACAATGCGGTCCTTTTCCGCCTGCAGCATCAATACAGGCGTTTCAATGCCCTCTGGGTAGCCTTCCGCATTCAGCTTGTCGCATGACTTCAGGGCTTCCCACAGCCACTTGTAGGTGGCGCCGCCAACTGCCAATCGCCGGTCACGGTTCTTGATGAAATAATCCTCGTCGCAGAAGCGTTCGTCATCATGCGTCAGCTTTTTGCGCCAGCCCCAGCGGCCTTCCTTGAAGGCCGTATGCCCGGGAATATAGGCCGCGCCAAGCCCAAGATAACGCATGACAAGCGGCAGGCCCTTGGCAACAAACTCAGGCAGGCCACCTGTGGCGATTTTCACCATAGGTGCCACTGTTATGGCAGCATCGGCATAGCCCGGATGTTCCCGCATGAACCGCAGGATAACGTGGCTGCCCGCCGAATGCCCCATGAAGATGAAAGGTTTTGGCATCTTGCCAACCAGCTTTTCATCAAAAAACGCTTTTACGTCTGTCAGGTGGGTATCGAAGGTGCGCACATAATGTTTGTCGCGGTTCGGGTGCGGCCGATATGACATACCCTGCCCGCGCAGATCCATCGCCGCGCACGCAAACCCAAGCGCATTGAGCACATGCACATCTTCAAGGAATTTTTCGATGAATTCGGTGCGTCCGGGCATGAAAATAACCGTGCCCTTGGGTTCAATCACCTTGCTTGCAGGGAACCGCGCGAACCGTATACGGCGCTCATCAGGTGCCACAAAATAGCTGAAAACAGCATCTTCCGGCAGCTCCCGCCGGTGTTCCTTTGCTGTGGCCAGAATTTCCGCACTGGGAATAGCATTCCCTTTTGCTTCAGGCTTGGTGCCTGATTTCTTCGTTTTCCCTGACGTCATCACAAACCCTTCCGCCCCAATGGTTGCCATTAAAAGCACAGAGGCACAAGGTGTAAATCCCTAATTACCACAGCAAACGAAAGATTACAGAAGCGCCGCCAGCATCAATAGGGGATTTCTTCTGTCAGAAAGCCTTTGGACTGGCCTTTAAGGGCATAACCATCCGCGTCGCCCAGCGGTATGAGCTTATCGATCGGCAGCAGCGGTACATACTGGTATCGCACCTCAACCGTGACCAACTTGGTGTGGTCATCAGGGTCAACTGGCGACGTAACAATGATGGCGGTCAGGTTGTTTGGGTCAAGGCCCAGCAGTTTGTCTGAAGCAACCGTCTGGAT
>JABXIV010000279.1 GCA_013372925.1 Alphaproteobacteria bacterium | reverse complement strand
TCCATCAATTCGCGCAAGCGCTGCTCGATAATAAAGCATTCAGGTGCCGCGATATCTTCAAGGTTGATGCCGCCGAAGCTGGGGCCCAGAAGTTTCACGCAGTTCACAAACTCATCGATGTCTTCGCTGTCCACCTCAAGGTCGATCGAGTCGACGTCCGCAAAACGCTTGAACAGAACGGACTTGCCTTCCATCACAGGCTTCGAAGCAGCCGCACCCAGGTTGCCAAGGCCCAGAATGGCCGTACCGTTGGAGATCACCCCAACGAGGTTACCCTTGGTGGTATAGTCATAGGCTGTGTCTGGGTCTGCCGCGATTTCTCTTACCGGAACCGCAACCCCCGGGCTGTAGGCCAGCGACAGGTCGCGCTGGGTTGCCATGGGCTTGGATGGGGTAATTTCCAGTTTGCCGGGGCGTCCGGCAGAATGAAACCTGAGGGCCTCCGCATCCGTAAATTTGGATGAATTACTCGGCATGGGGAATCCTTTGTTCTTTTGAAGAGTGTCTTATGGTAGCAGTCCAGCCCAGAATGCTCTAAAAGCGTTTTAATGCTATGCGGCATACTATGGCATAACGCGGCTGACAATTGAAATCGGGAAGTTAACCGGGGGTTTGTTAAAAAAATGGAAGGACGCACTGTTTTGGGCCCTGAATCGGAAGGTAATTCGCCATCTGACGCCCAAAAAGAAACAATAGAACAAGCCAGTGCAGAAAATAAATGGGCTCGGGCCGCTAAAGCCCCGGGCATAACGCCGATGATGGCCCAGTTTCTGGAGATCAAGGCAAACTATCCTGATTGCCTTCTCTTTTACCGTATGGGCGATTTCTACGAGCTGTTCTTTGAGGATGCAGAGCAAGCAGCGGCAGCCCTCGATATCACGCTAACCAAACGCGGCAAGCATGACGGTGAAGACATCCCCATGGCTGGTGTACCGGTGCACGCTTCGGAGATGTATCTCTCTCGCCTAATCAGAAAATCTTTCAAGGTTGCCGTTTGTGAACAGACGGAAGACCCGGCCGAGGCCAAAAAGCGGGGATCAAAATCCGTCGTTCGGCGTGAAGTCGTACGTCTTGTTACCCCCGGTACTATCACAGAAGAAAACCTTCTGGATGCCCGCAGCAGCAACTATCTGGTGTCGCTCGGCCGCGCGCAAAATGATTTCTCGCTGGCTGTGGTTGAGATTTCCACCGGTGATTTTTTCATCTTGCCGACAAAGGTTGGCAGACTGGACGCCGACCTTGCCCGCCTCAATCCTGGTGAGCTTATTATACCGGAAGGAATTCTAGAGGACGAAAAGGTAGCACCGGCGCTTTTCGATTGGCGCAATATCATCAGCACGCTTGAAGCGCGCCGCTTCGACAGTAGCTTCGGTGCCCGCCGCCTTGAAGAAATCTTTGATGTGGCGACATTAGATGGGTTCGCGTCCCTGACACGGGCAGACCTCGCAGCAGCCGGTGCGCTCGTGGACTATCTGGACGACACCCAGAAAGGCAAGATGCCGCGGCTATACCCACCCAAGCGACTGTCTGCCGATGGCACCATGATGATTGATGCCGCTACCCGCAGAAGCCTGGAGCTAACACGCACTCAAAACGGCGAGGTATCTGGCAGCCTTCTGAGCGTGATCGATTGCACGTTGACCGGCGCAGGTGCCCGTATGCTTGCAAAACGGCTTTCCGCACCGCTTACCGACCCTGTGCGCATCAATGAACGGCTTGACGCCGTTGAATATATGCTGGAACGCCCAAGCCTTCGCACCGACCTCAGAGCCGCTCTGAAAGCCGCACCAGACATGGAGCGTGCACTCGCCCGCCTGTCACTCGGCCGTGGCGGCCCGCGCGATCTGCAGTCGATCCGAATTGGGCTTGAGGCCGCCCGAACAATCGAACACTATCTAACTGCCCCCAAGGGCGCGCTTGAAGATATGGCCGAACTGGTTGCTGATGCGGTTAGTGATCTTGGCGAGCATGAACAATTGATCGCCGAGCTTGAGCGTGCGCTTGTAGAAGAACCGCCACTGATTACGCGGGATGGCGGCTTCATCGCGCCAGGCTATAGCGGGGCACTGGATGAATACCGTACACTGCGGGACGAAAGCCGCCGCCTGATCGCGGGGCTTGAAGCTGATTATCAGGGACTTGCAGAGATAAATTCCCTAAAGATCAAACATAACAATGTTATCGGTTATCATGTGGATGTCACTGCGAAACACGCTGACAAGCTGCTGGGCGCACCCCTGAATGAAACCTTCATTCACCGGCAAACACTGGCAAATTCCGTACGCTTTTCCACCAGCGAGCTTTCAAAGCTGGCGGGCAAGATTTCTGAAGCGGGTGACCGGTCACTTGCTCTGGAGCAGGAGCTTTTTGCCAAGCTTGTCGCCACTGTTCTTGATAAAGCGGCAGAGATTTCGATTGCGGCTGAGGCGCTGGCTAGCCTGGATGTGGCAACGGCCCTGGCCACACTTGCAGAAAATGAACGCTTCACCCGCCCGGAGGTGGACGACAGCCTCGCTTTTGACGTTAGCGGCGGCAGACATCCTGTGGTGGAAAAGGCGCTGCGGGCGCAAAGCGATACGCCATTTGTGGCGAATGACTGCGACCTGAGCCCGGACAACCGACTGTGGCTGATCACAGGCCCAAACATGGCCGGTAAAAGTACCTTCCTGCGCCAGAACGC
>JABXIV010000294.1 GCA_013372925.1 Alphaproteobacteria bacterium | reverse complement strand
CAAAAATAGATAATGTCCCAACCTGATCAGTTTAGAGTTGGCCTGTAGGGCTAGTGTAGTGAGGAAGGGATTTCTTGAATGAGCGAGCAGAACGCACCGGCAACATGGCGCACGCCAGAGGTTTGCCTGATTTTGATGGCTGCCGCTGCGCCCTTCAGTTTCTCGATCTGGATGGCGCTTCTGAACAATTTCACCGTTGAGGTGGCGGCGTTTACCGGCAAAGAAATCGGTATTCTTCAAAGCCTGCGCGAAATTCCGGGTTTCCTTGCTTTCACAGCTGTTTTTCTGCTGCTGGTGCTGCGGGAACAGGTATTTGCTGTGCTGTCGCTCGCACTTCTCGGGCTGGGCGTTGCCATCACCGGCTTTTTCCCGTCTGAATATGGCCTCTATTTCACGACGGTGCTGATGTCTGTCGGCTTCCATTATTTCGAGACCATCCAGATGTCGCTTTCGCTGCAGTGGCTGCCGAAGGCCGTGGCGCCACGGGCGCTGGGGCGGCAGATGTCTGCCAGATCGGTCGGTGCCTTGTTTGCCTATGGTCTTTTGTGGCTAACGCTTGAATTCTGGGGGCTTGATTACGCCTGGCTGTATGCCTTCGGCGGAATTGTCACGGTGGCGCTGGCCCTGTTTATCTGGGTGGCATTCCCGCGTATCGAGGGGCACGAGGTACAGCACAAGCATATGGTTCTGCGAAAGCGCTACTGGCTTTATTATGCGCTGACCTTCATGGGCGGGGCGCGCCGCCAGATATTTGTGGTGTTTGCGGGCTTTTTGCTCGTTACAAAATTCGATTTTGCTGCCGAAGAGGTAACGGCGCTTTATCTGGCCAACCATGTGATCACCACCTGGTTTGCCCCTAGCCTTGGCAAGTTGATCAGCCGTTTTGGGGAGCGCAAGGCCCTGATTGTTGAGTATATCGGGCTGGTGATCGTGTTCGGGGGCTATGCCTTTGTTACAACGGCTGAGTGGGCGGCCATCCTGTATGTGCTGGATCATCTTTTCTTCTCGTTCGCCATTGCGCAGAAAAGCTATCTGCAGAAAATCGCTGACGGCAAGGATATCGCCGCGACATCCAGCGTCAGCTTCTCTATCAACCATATTGCTGCCGTGGTGATACCAGCGGTGTTTGGTGCATTCCTGTGGCCAATTTCGCCTTCGCTGGTTTTCCTGGCAGGTGCAGCGATGGCTGTGGTTTCGCTCATCCTGTCGCTGAATGTGCCGGACAAGCCAGAACCCGGGAATGAAGTGGTGTGGGGGAAAGTGCCTTCAATGGTTCCCGCTGAATAGCCGAAGTTGCAGGCTTGATGAGAGCACTTTACCTTGCTGTAAAAGCGAATATGATCAGCCGCAACTAAACCGGTATCGGGAGGCATTATGGCGCAGGCATCAAGCCGCGAGCAGGACAAGCAGGCATTCTTGCAGGCGCAAGGCTGGGGCGGGGCGACGGTGTCGCCGCTAACCCCTGATGCGTCTTTCCGCAGCTATGCCCGGCTGACGCACGGTGACCGGCACTGCATGCTGATGGATGCGCCGCCTGCCCATGAAAACCTGAAGGCCTATCTGGATATTACGGCGCACCTCAGAAGCCTTGGCCTGCGCGTGGCGGACACCTATGGCAGCGATTTGGAAACAGGTTTCGCGCTGATTGAGGACATGGGCGACGACACGTTCACGCGCCTGTTGAAAGCCGGGCACGATGAGATGCCGCTTTATCTGATGGCTGCAAAGGTGTTGAAGGCGCTGCACCGCCAGCCAAAAGCGCTGGAAATTGACCTTCCCGCTTATGATATGAACGCCCTTCTTCGCGAAGTGGAGCTGTTTGTAGACTGGTTTGTTCCTGCGTTCCGTGGCGAAGCCGCGAGTGATACGGAAAAGCAGGCCTATATGGATGGGTGGCGCGCAGCGCTTTCAGGCGTGGCGATGAAGCGGGAAGCGCTTGTGCTGCGGGATTATCACGTGGATAACCTGATGATCACAGGGCAGGGCGACGGCATCCAGAACTGTGGTCTTTTGGATTATCAGGATGCCCTGATCGGTGCGCGGGCCTATGATCTTGTGTCCCTTGTTGAAGATGCGCGCCGGGATGTTAGCCAACCTGTTCGGGCGGCCGTTATGGCGTGCTATTGCGAAGGCATGGCTGCCGAGGAAGTGCAGGCGCTGGAACAAGATATGACCCTGTTGGGGGCACAGCGCCATGCCAAGGTGGCAGGGATTTTCGTTCGCCTTCACAAGCGGGATGGCAAGCCGGTTTATCTGGGGCATATCCCGCGGGTGGTTGGACTATTGAAGCAGGCTCTCGCTGCTGATTTCATGAAAGATGTACGTGCTGCGACCGAGGCAATGGTGCCGGGCTATGACAAGGCTACATTTGAAAATCCCTGATCGCTTCCCAGAAAAGTGTTTCATAGCGTTCGATCATGCGGGTCAGCGTAAATTCTGACTTGGCTTTTTGCTGGTTCATCGCCCCCATGTGGCGGCCTATGTCTCGCGTATCCAAAAGCGCACTCAGGGACCGGGTCAGGCCTTTGGCTGACTTGCCTTCAATATATTTCTGGTTTTCCTCGCTCACCATGCCTTTGATGTCACCCACATCGGTGCTCACAATGGGCAGGCCGCAGGCCATGGCCTCCATCAGGGAAAGCGGCATCTGTTCCGTGTCTGATGACATGGCAAAAATATCGAAGGCCGGTATAATTCTCTCTGGCTCAGCAAGAGGGCCGGTGAAGATTACGCGGTCTTTCAGGCCAATGCGTTCAGACAGCATTTTCAGGGCGGCTTCCGCCATGCCGCCGCCAACGATTACCAGCTTTATGTCCTGATGCAGGGGGGCAATGTTTGAAAAAGCTTCAATCAGGCGGCCAAGGTTCTTCTCCGGCCGTAGCGCTGCCACAGTGCCGATAATGCGGTCGCCAGCTTCAAGGCCCAGTTCCTTCATCAGCGTCCTGTCTGGCGGGCAAAT
>JABXIV010000140.1 GCA_013372925.1 Alphaproteobacteria bacterium | reverse complement strand
ATTCTGGTGTGTGACCTTGAAGACGAATATGGCTCGGCCGGGGCCTGCATCGCCGATTGGCCGAATGAGGATTTTATCGGCCTGCTGGATTTGCTGAAAACGCGTGGCAGCCGCCTGGGCGGCATGACAGGCCAGTATTTCCTGCGCTTTCTTGGGCGGGACGGCTGGGCGCTTTCCCGCGACGTGGTGGCGGCGCTGATCCGCGAAGGCGTGGTGGACAAGGCCCCCACGGGCAAAGGCGCGATGAAGGCCGTGCAGGCAGCATTTAACGAATGGGCGGCGGAAAGCGGTCGGCCCTTCGCGCATATTTCGCGCACACTAGCGTTAGGGATTGATGCCTGAGGCATTATGCTGCAGCTTGCCCCCATTGTGGGGCAGACTGGCGCACAGGCCCTTTCATCCGCCGTGCGATTTGCTACATAACCCTTGTAGGTAAACCAAGAAGGATAAAGCCGATGTTGGAACAGCTTGCCAAACTTTTGTGGTTGAAGGGCGAAGCGGATAGTGGGCCGTCAGGGCTTGAGATCGCCACGGCTGCGCTTCTGGTGCAGGTATCCAAGGCCGATGGTGAATTCACGGGTGACGAGCGCAACCAGCTTCTGGAATGCGTGATGGAACATTTCGGCCTGACGGATATTGAAGCGGAAGACCTGCTTTCGCGTGCGGAACGCGACCAGGCTGACGCCACCTGCCTGCATGCCTTCACCCGGCAGATCGCGAAAGAACTGGATAACGACGAGCGGCAGGAAATTGTGCGCCTGTTGTGGCGCGTGGCCTTTGCCGACAAGCATATCGACAATTTTGAAGAAAATGTGCTGGCCAAGGTGGCAGGTCTTCTGGGCGTTTCCCCCCAAGACCGCATCCGCATCAAGCATGAGGTCGAGGCGGGGTAGCCTGCCTGAACTTCTTTGGTTTGGCGCCAAAAGAAAAAGCGCGGGGCCGTGGCTCCGCGCTTTTCTGTTTGCTGAATTTTGAAACGCTTATTCGGCGGCGGTTGCGGTCATGCGTGGGCTTGCGGCCATCACGCTGTCGTCCACATGCTCGGCGAATGTTTCGAAGTTCTTGATAAAGAGGCCAACAAGATGCGCGGCTTTCGCGTCATAGGCTTCTTTGTCTTCCCAGGTTTCCCGTGGGTTCAGGATCGCATTGTCAACGCCAGGCACTTCAACAGGTACTTCGAAGCCGAAGTTTTCGTCAATGCGCATTGGGGCGTTGTTCAGGCTGCCATCAAGGGCGGCGTGCAGAAGCGCGCGCGTTGCCTTGATCGGCATACGGCTACCAACGCCGTAAACGCCGCCGGTCCAACCTGTGTTCACAAGCCAGCAGTTCACACTGCCCTCAGCGATTTTCTTGCGCAGGAGGTCGCCGTAAACGCTGGGGTGACGCGGCATGAATGGCGCGCCGAAGCAGGTTGAAAATGTTGCCTGTGGTTCCTTCACGCCGATTTCCGTGCCAGCAACCTTCGCGGTGTAACCGGAAAGGAAGTGATACATGGCTTGCTCAGGCGTGAGCCGTGCGATCGGAGGCAGAACGCCGAACGCATCAGCAGTCAGCATGATGATGTTCTTCGGCTTGCCGCCACGGTTTTCTTCCGATGTGTTCGGAATGAAATCGATCGGATACGCACCGCGGGTGTTTTCCGCCAGTGTGTTGTCGTCCAGGTCCAGCTCACGCGTAAGCTCGTCCATCACAACGTTTTCAAGGATGGTGCCGTAGCGGCGCGTGGTTGCGTAAATCTCTGGCTCGGCTTCTTCCGACAGGCGGATCATCTTGGCGTAGCAGCCGCCCTCGAAGTTGAACACGCTATCGTCAGACCAACCGTGCTCATCGTCACCGATCAGCGTGCGGGAGCTGTCAGCGGAAAGCGTGGTCTTGCCTGTGCCGGAAAGGCCGAAGAAGATGGCAACGTCACCCTCAGGGCCAATGTTGGCAGAGCAGTGCATCGGCATGATGCCTTTTTCTGGCAGCAGGTAGTTGAGGATGGAGAAAACAGATTTCTTGTTTTCGCCCGCATACTCAGTACCGCCGATCAGAACGATGCCCTTCGAGAAGTTTACCGCGATCACAGTTTCAGACCGACAGCCCATTGTTTCAGGATCGGCCTTGAAGCTTGGCAGGTTGATGATCGTGAACTGTGGCGCCATTGTTTTCAGCTCGGCGTCTTCCGGGCGCACAAGCATGGTGCGGCAGAAAAGGCTGTGCCAGGCGTATTCGCCGATGGTGCGAACGGCTACACGGTGCTCAGGGTCGGAACCGCCCCAAAGGTCCTGTACGAACAGGTCTTTGCCCTTAACGTGATCAAGGAATGCTGTGTGCAGCGTGTCGAACTGTTCCGGCGTCATCGGGCGGTTAACGTCACCCCACCATACGGTGTTTTCGGTGTGCTCATCGCGGACGGTGAATTTGTCGTTCGCGGAACGCCCGGTGTGTTTGCCGGTTTTAACTACAAGCGGGCCATCTTTCGCAATAGCGCCTTCGCCGCGGCGAATCGCTTCTTCATACAGTGCGGATGTACCCAGGTTCCAATATTGATTGCCGGTTTCAGTGATGCCATGTGCATCAAGGCCGACGGTGCTTAGACAGGCGCCAAAGACTTGCAACGGCTTGTCCTCCAAGTGATTTAGTAGGGTGCCCCAGGCTATGCCTGCAGGGCGACTAAGTGCCGGGCCCTTGAGATATGATGCGCGTGCGCGTGCGGCCCTGGTCTATTCTTGTCCCGACCCATCTCGGGAAGGCCGATAAACTTGCGGATATGCCCCTGAAAATCAACCAGAATCTGTCTGGTTTGAAAATGATAGCGCTGTCAAAAATGCTAAGTATCCGTAAGCACTTAGACTCTCGGGATTGTATATTTTCACGGCAGGCGGGGGCTTTGCCTCTGGCTTGTCCATTCTGCGCCTTTTTTTGGTCTTAAAGTCGGCGTAACGCTTTACCTTGACACGGCTTGGGGCAACGAGTTCAATCGCCTGAAAAGCCAAGCGATACAAAGCTATCCGCACAGGCAGATGATACGCGGATTGAGGGGAAAACAATGACAGCACAAATCGCACTCGTAGATGACGACCGGAATATCCTGACCTCGGTGACAATCGCCCTGGAGGCCGAGGGGTTTCGGGTGCGGACCTACCCTGATGGCCAGAAGGCGTGGGAAGCGCTTTCCAAAAACCCGGCTGATCTGGCTGTGCTGGATATCAAAATGCCGCGCATGGACGGGATGGAGCTTTTGCGCAAGCTGCGTGAAGTTACCGACATGCCGGTGATTTTCCTCACCTCGAAGGATGAAGAGATCGACCAGCTTCTGGGCCTGCGGATGGGCGCGGATGATTATATCGGCAAGCCCTTTTCCCAGCGCCTGTTGATCGAACGGATCAGGGCCTTGTTGCGGCGCGTGGAAATGAGCAAGCGCGAGCCGGAAGAAGCCGAGAAGGAAGAAGGCGACGAGATCCTCGAGCGCGGACGCCTTGTCTTGGACCCGATGCGCCACCGCGTAACCTGGAGCGGCAAGGATGTGACGCTGACAGTCACCGAATTCCTGATCCTGAAAACGCTGGCGCAGCATCCGGGCCACGTGAAGAGCCGCGACCAGTTGATGGATGCCGCCTATTCGGATGACGTGTATGTGGACGACCGCACGATCGATAGCCACATCAAGCGCCTGCGCAAGAAATTCAGGGCTGTGGCTGATGATTTCGACGCGATTGAAACGCTGTACGGCGTTGGCTATCGCTATAACGAAGGCTAGGCTGTATGCTGCCTGACTGAAGAAGGCAGCCCCAATGTATGAGCAACACTGAAGACACAAGATCCGGGAACAGGGAAACGGCCTCGCGCACACAAGCTGCGACGAGGCCGCGCCATTATACGCGTGGTATCTCGCCCCTGATGGTGCGGATCATGGTGGTGAATGCCATCGCGCTGGTGATCCTTGTGGGTGGCGTGCTTTATCTGAACCAGTTTCGCTCAAACCTGATTGCCGACCGTATCGACACCCTGACGGTGCAGGCGCAGATTATTTCCGGTGCGCTTGGTGAATCGGCAGCCGAAGGGCCTGAAGCTACAGAAATTGACCTGGCGCCCGCCCGCCAGATCATCACCCGCCTTGTGGGCCCCACGGATAACCGCGCCCGCCTGTTCGCAACTGACGGACGTATGATCGCCGACAGCCGTTTCCTCGCGGGCGACAAGCGCCTGATCGAGGAAGAACTGCCTGCCCTGAATGCCAAGCCCGCCTTTTCCAAGCAGGTGGAAGACGCGATCCACCGCATGCTTGATGGCATCACGGAAAAAGCATCCGCGCCCGCAAGCGTTGACCGCCCCGGCATGCGCGCCGAGGATTTCGTTGAAGTGATGGCTGCCCTTGAAGGCGAGGCCATGACCCAGCTTCGTATGCGCGAGGATGACCGCTATGTGATCAACATCGCGGTGCCGGTTCAGCGCTTCCGCCGTATTTTGGGTGTGCTGTTGCTGACCGCCCAAACAGAAGATATTGAGGCCATCGTGCGGGCTGAGCAGATGCTGACAGTGAAGGTGTTTGCAGGCGCGCTGGCGCTGACGATGCTGCTTTCCTTCTTTCTTGGGCGAACGCTGGTGCGGCCGATCCGCGTTCTGGCGCGTGCAGCCGAACGAGTACGGCAGGCCATTGGTCGGGAAGAACATATTCCCGAGTTTGCGGAGCGCCTTGATGAGATCGGTGACCTGTCGCGATCACTTTCCGATATGACATCGGCGCTTTATAACCAGATCGATCGGGTGGAGCAGTTCGCGGCCGATGTAGCCCATGAAATCAAGAACCCGCTTTCCAGCATGCGTAGCGCGCTTGAAACCCTTTCTATGACAGACAAGCCTGAGGTGCAGGCAAAGCTTTTTGATATCCTGCGTGATGACGTGAAGCGGATCGATCGCCTGATTACCGATATTTCCGATGCATCAAGAGTTGAAGCGGAGCTGACCCGCGGGCAGATGGCGCCCATTGATCTTGCTGTGATGATCGGGGTGCTGGTGGAATCCTACGGCACCACGCAGAACACGGGCGGTGTTGATGTGCGGTTTGACGATTATGAATCGAATGTGTTTATGGTTTCCGGCATTGAAGGGCGCTTGGGACAGGTTTGGCGTAACCTGATCGATAACGCCATCAGCTTCAGCCCCGAAACGGGCAGGGTGCATGTCACGCTTGAGCGGCAGGACCGCTGGGTGATCGTGATGGTGGAAGACGAAGGGCCGGGCTTGCCCGAAGGCGCAGAAGAGAAAATTTTCAGCCGCTTCTATTCAGAGCGGCCAGATAGTGAAGATTTCGGCAAACATTCAGGGCTTGGCCTTGCTATTTCAAGGCAGGTCGTGGAAGCCCATGGCGGCATGATCCGGGCGGAAAACCGAACCGGGCAGAATGGCACTATATTAGGTGCGCGCTTTGTCGTAGAGTTGCCGTTAACCAAGTGAAGCACGGTCTTGCCTAAGGCGATCACCGTTTAACCTCATGGCACAAGGGT
>JABXIV010000147.1 GCA_013372925.1 Alphaproteobacteria bacterium | reverse complement strand
GAAGCCTGCAAGCTGTTCCCGGGCAAGATTGCGGTGGGCATTGACGCCAAGGGTGGCATGGTGGCCGTGGAAGGCTGGGCCGAGGCAAGTGAACTGAAAGTCACCGAACTGGCGCTCAAGTTCGAAGACGCAGGCGTGGCTGCCATCATCCACACGGATATCGACCGCGACGGGACGCTGACGGGCGTGAACGCAGAAGCGTCATCCGATCTGGCCAAAGCCGTATCGATCCCGGTGATCGCCTCAGGTGGCGTGAAAGACTTGGATGACATCCACCGCGTGGCAAATGTCGGCAACCTTGAAGGCGTTGTCACGGGCCGCGCCATCTATGACGGGCGGCTGAACCTCCAGCAAGCCCTTTTGGTCGCGAAAGGCGGTGTGAGATGCTGAAAGCACGGATCATCCCCTGCCTGGATGTGAAAGACGGCCGAGTGGTCAAGGGTGTGAACTTCGTTGACCTTGTGGACGCCGGCGACCCCGTTGAGCAAGCCCGCGTATATGACGCCGCAGGCGCAGATGAGCTGACATTCCTTGATATCACCGCAAGCCACGAAGACCGGGGAACCCTTCTGGATGTTGTACGGCGCACAGCCGAAGCCTGCTTCATGCCGCTGACTGTGGGTGGCGGTGTTCGCACGGAAGACGATGTCCGGCAACTGCTGCTAGCGGGGGCGGACAAGGTGTCATTAATGACCGCGGCGGTTAAGAACCCCGAAATCGTCAAGGAACTTGCTGAAAAATTCGGGTCGCAATGCATCGTGGTAGCGGTGGACGCCAAAGAAGTTGGGCCGCACAAGTGGGAAGTATTCACCCATGGCGGCCGCACACCAACGGGCATCGATGCGGTTGACTATGCCAAACAGGTTGCCGAACTGGGCGCGGGTGAAATCCTGCTTACGAGCATGGACCGGGACGGCACGCGCGAAGGCTTCAATATTGAACTTACCCGCGCCATTTCAGACGCTGTGAACATCCCGGTTATCGCTTCAGGCGGTGTGGGCACGCTTGACCATCTGGTCGAAGGCATTCGTGACGGGCACGCATCAGCGGTGCTTGCAGCCTCGATTTTTCACTTCGGGGACCATACAATCGCGGAAGCCAAGGCCCATATGGCCAAGGCGGGTATTCCGGTCAGGGAGGCGGTTTGATGAGCAATACACTAGAGATACTACTGAAGCTTGAGGAAACGCTTGAAGCGCGCAAATCGGCAGACCCGGATCAAAGCTATGTGGCCAAGCTCTATAAAAAAGGGCCCTGCAAGATTGCCCAGAAGGTTGGCGAAGAAGCGGTTGAAACAGCCATGGCCGTGGCAATGAATGATGATGTGGGCATTATAACCGAAAGCGCTGATTTGCTGTTCCACTTGATGGTACTGCTCAAGTCCCAGGGCTTCACGCTGGAAGACGTGGCACATGAACTAGCCCGACGCGAAGGCCTTTCCGGTCTCGTTGAAAAAGCGGCCCGACCAGACTAGCGCCTAGCCAAGCAATCCTTCAGCCGCCTTCCACAACAGGCGGGCGGCCAGAAGGCTAAGGATGATATTAAGCCAGCGGCCAAAGCGCTCATCCGTTGACTTCACCAGAAAATGTCGCCCCGCCCACGTGCCCATAAAGCCGGTTCCGACCATGGCGACCATCAAGGGCACATAAGCCCCAAAAGCGAAACCCAGAATACCGAACACAATAATCTTGATTGAATGCTGGGTAACAAGGCACGCGGAAAAAGTGCCTACGTGCGCAAACCGGGACAGACCAAAAAGCTTGATAACCACCGCCACAAAAGGCCCTGTGGCCCCAACAAACATGGTCAGAAGCGTGGACAGAACACCGCTTGTTGCCACAATCCCCATGCCTTTGCTGTCCGCAGACGGTTTCGGCATCGGCCCCCAAAGCGTGAACAGGATGAACAGCCCCAGCACAAGCTGAAGTGTGGCAGCAGGCAGCGTTACCACAATCTGCCCACCAACAAGCCCGCCAACAAGGCTGCCACCAAAGAAATAGGCCACAATCCGCCAATTGATATGCTCGCGCATCAAAAACACACGGCCCGCGTTTGAGCCAAGCTGTACCACACCATGCACCGGCACGATCGCAAGCGCAGGCATCACCTGCGCCATAACAGCCAACAGCGTTACACCACCGCCAAGCCCCATTGATGCCGAAAGAAACGACGTAAAGAAACTGGCCCCCACAAGAAGGGCAGCATCCAAAAGGCCGATTGTTTCCGGTAAAAATTCCATGCCCCTTTATGCCGAACGGTCTCGCGGGGGGAAAGCAGAAAAAAGCCCCATCCAATTTTCGCCCATCTTGCGATTTAGCTGTTAGTATTTAGCGACCATATCAAAGGAGCTTCCACCCACATGCAGGCTTTTGCATTTCGATCCAGCCGTATCACCGCAGCTTTTGCGCTTGGGCTTAGCGTTGCCCTCTCGGTGCCAGCAATAGCGCGCGACGCCACAGCACAAGATATGAAATTTTCCTTCCCGCTGGCATGTAGCCTTGGTGAAGACTGCTGGATCACCCGCTATATGGACCGGGGTGAAGGCTTGGATGTGGCTGATTACACATGTCGCAAAAACACAGAAAACAGCCACAAGGGTACTGATATAGCGGTTGCCAACATGGAACGGATGCGTTCAGGCGTACCTGTTCTGGCGGCCTCAAACGGCACCGTGCTGCGCTTTCGGGACGGCATGGCCGATATTTCGGCCAAGAAACAGGGGGCTGATGCGCTCAAGGGGCGAGAGTGCGGCAACGCCCTGATCCTTGATCACGGAAATGGCTGGCAAACCCAATATTGCCACCTGAAGAGGGGCAGCCTGAAGGTGAAAGAGGGGGATATTGTTACCGCGGGTGACACGGTTGCCCAAATCGGGCTGTCCGGCGAAACCGAATATCCGCATCTTCATTTCATGGTTCGCAAGGAAGGCTTGGACATTGACCCGTTCGATGGCGGCGCATTTGAACGCGGCTGCTCAACTGACACAAAAGGCCTGTGGGCAAACCCTATTCCTTATCAAAAGTCGATATTGCTGCCGGTTCAGTTCGGCGCGGGTGCCCCAACAAGCGATACAGTGTGGGAATCGGGCGCACCTACGCTGTCAATTAGCAGCGAAGCACTGATTCTAACGGCACGGGCCTTCCATGTGCGCAGGGCCGACCTTTGGCATTTCGAGATTCGCGACCCCCATGGCCGACTATTTCTGGAAAAGAAAAAACTTATCAACAAGGATCGCCAGTTCCATTTCCAATATTTTGGTCGGAAAAAGCCAAAAGGCGGTTTCACACCCGGCATATGGACCGGCACCGTTCGTATTGCGCCCAATTCAGGGGAACCTATCACGCAAATCACCAAAATTGAGGTGAAACCCTAATACCCTCCTCAGGGCATTCGCCCGCGCCCAAGCGTCAGAAAATAGAAACTTGCTACCATGAGCGCAGCATGAAGCAGTGGGGCCGCCATTACCATGACGATCTCATTTGGCCAGCCAGGTGGGATCGGCATTAGAAGGCGGCCAAGAACACCACCCGCAAAAGCCCCAGCCCAACCGGAAATGGCCACATGTTTGGTGAGAAGCGCGCTATAATGGCTGCGCTGCCAGCGCATCATCAGGAACGCACCAAGCAAACAGCCCCGTGCACCATAAGCATCCGGGAAAAACCCCTTCGGTCCCACGATAGCGATGCCCAACAGCGCCACCATCAGCAGGGTACCAATGCCGTATTGCACCTGTCTTGTCATTGTATCTGATCCAGCATGATCTTGTTGCCATCCGGGTCTGTCAGCATAACAGTGCAAGGCCCATCCTCCGTGTCGGCCTCCATATCAAGGGCGATACCCGCCTTTTTCAACGCATCCTGCACAGCACGGCCATCAGGCGGGTTGAAGGTGAGGATATTGTTTTCAAACATACCGGCGAACAGCCCAATGCGCGTGTTGCCACTCGCCATAAAAAGCCAGTTTTCCTCTTCAGCCCCACATTCAACTGTAAAACCAAGCGTTTCATAAAAAGCCCTTGAGGCGGCTAAGTCCTTGACCGCAAGGCTTACAGAAAACAGTCCAAGATCCATCTTGTACCCCCCTGATGTTAGGCCACCGTTTGGGCAGCAACCGGATGCATGCGCCGGAAGCTCAGGGCTTCAGCAATATGCGCTGATCCCACCTTATCCTGATCTGCCAGATCGGCAATAGTACGCGCCACACGCAGCACCCGGTGATAACCACGGGCCGACAGGCGCATATGCTCCACAGCCCGATTCAGAAGGGTGCGACCCATATCATCCGGAGCCGCGATCTGTTCCAGAAGCTCCCCATCTGCCTGCACATTCAGGCGGAGCGAGTGCGCGCCGCCCAGCGCCTCAAACCGCGCGGCCTGCCTGTCCCGCGCGGCAGCAACGCGCAACGCCACATCTGCCGAGCTTTCACCTGCCTGCGGCAAACTGAGGTCAGCAGCAGATACCGCGGGAACATCCACATGCAGATCAATCCGGTCATAAAGCGGGCCGGAAATCTTGCCTTGATAATCAAGTGCGCATTTGGGGGCTCGGCCACATGCCATGGCCGCATCATCCAGATAGCCACAGCGGCACGGATTCATCGCGGCAAT
>JABXIV010000303.1 GCA_013372925.1 Alphaproteobacteria bacterium | reverse complement strand
TTTTCCGCCCATGACAAAGTGGATGGCATTGCCTTCGCCCGTGACATGAACCTGTATGTTGGCGGCAAAGTGCGCGCTGTGTCGGTGGAACGAGAGATCGACCTGTCGCCATCCCTTGATGGCCTTTTTGAGGAGCCAGAGGGGTTCTCGTCATGGGGCGAGGTATTCGACAATAGCGTGCCGGTTATTCGCGAGGTGGCCAAAGGCGTTTATCACGTGGGGCAGGGCCGGTCTTATTCACTGTTTGTTGATGCTGGTGACCATTTTATCGCGGCAGGTGGTGAAGGTGATCTGGGTGCCAAGCTTGCCCAAGTGCAGGCCTATAGCGGTAGAGACAAGCCTTTGGGCTATATGATCATCACCCACCCTCATTCAGAACATATCGGTGCAGTGGCAGAAGCCGTTTCAATGGGTGCCGTTATTGTCGCGGCGCGTACGCATGCCGCTGCGATCAGGGAAAGTTTGCCTGCCGGAACGCCTGCCGAACAGATCATCTCCGTTGATGGGGATGCTTCGCTTGGCGGCGGCGCGGTAAGGCTTTTCGATATCGCGACAGCCCATTCGAACGCCTATTTGCTGGTTCATTTGCCAGCCCATGGACTGCTATTCGGTGAAGATCATTTTGAAACGCAACTCAGGACGGCAGTGCCGCGTGTCCATCAGGATATGGTGAACTTTCGACATGCTGTTGACGCGTTGGGGATTG
Source organism: Alphaproteobacteria bacterium (assembly GCA_013372925.1). Taxonomy (GTDB): domain Bacteria; phylum Pseudomonadota; class Alphaproteobacteria; order Sphingomonadales; family Kordiimonadaceae; genus Kordiimonas. Next base: position 5,457 of record JABXIV010000303.1, on the reverse strand, counting down.
ATGTGACGCACCTGTTGGACGGCCATAGTCAGCGGATGCTTACGGTAGCAGAGCTGCGGGCAGCAACGGATGCGTTCACCAAGGTTGCATGCCCGGATGGCTTCAGGATTTGCACCAAAGGCTGATGTGTGAAGCTGGGGGCGGTTCTAGCTGCCCCTCAGCCCATGCAGGGTAGCCCTTGAAGGCCTGGGGCCTTCATAGCGCCTGTTTTAAGGCCGTATTTCTCCAGGTCATGGCCTGCGCGGGCAACGAGGTCCTGGAACCAGATGTGCGCGGGATGGTTGGTCAGCCTTTTGTGCCACACAAGCATGCCGCCGATGAAGCTGGCGGGCGGTGCAACAGGGCTTGGCACGATATGAACGTCAAAATACTGGCAGCATTTGTCGGCCATACGGCTGGGCACGGTTACGATCATATCGCTTGATGTGATCAGCATCGGGGCCGAGCCAAAATGGTTGATCGTCATCACAATGCGGCGGCTGAGGCCCATTTCAGCCAGTTGTTCGTCCACAAAGCCGTGGGCGTCACCACGGGGGGTAACCAGAAGGTGGCGTGCAGCGGCATAGGCCTCAATCGGGATTTCCTTCTTGTAGCGGGCAAGGGGATGGTCCTTGCGCATCATGCATACGAAATGATCTTCAGCGATCTGTCGCCTGCCGAACCGGTCTGGAATGTCGGCAAGCGGCATCAACCCGTAATCGGCTTCCTGATGATCCAGCTTTTCATACAGGCGGCCTTCAATAGGCACAGTATGCACGTTTATGCCGGGCGCTTCCTGGGTGATATATTCCGCGATGTAAGGCAACAGTGTCATGGCCACATAATCGGCCGTCGCAATGGTGAAGGTGCGCGTGGCTGTTTGCGGATCGAACGCGATGGGGTCGAGCGCATTTTCAATTGAGGCAAGCGCCCGGCGGATTGGCATCTCAAGCTCAAGTGCGCGGGCGGTTGGCCGCATGCCTTCTGCGCCCCGAACGAACAAATCATCCCGCATCGTGTGCCGCAGCCGGTTCAGGGCGTTTGAAACTGCTGGCTGGGACATGCCGATCTTTTCGCCCGCCCGCGTAGCGTTCCGTGTGCTCATCACCGCATCGAAAACAAGCAACAGGTTGAGATCCATCCCTGCTAAATTCACCATATGAATATCCAAATTTCTAAATATCAATTTCAATTATATATACGGCTCCCCCATATAGCCGCAAGGGTTGAATGACGTTCTCTCCAGATTGTGACCGAATACTGCCGGAATGTGACAGGTGGTGTCGGGTAAGTCTGAAGCGGGCGGGGCCAGGCAAGGCCAAGAGGCCCGGAAGACAGGCGAGGAGGATACAAATGCCTAAAACAATGACAGCGATTGACGAATTTGCCCAAAAGCTGGCGAATTTCGTGATCAGCTATCGCTGGCTGGTCATTCTGGCGACATTGCTCGTTACCATTCTGGGGACGAGTGGCGCGCAATATTTGAAGATGTCGAACAACTATCGGGACTTTTTCTCGGAGTCGAACCCGGAACTTCAGGCGTTCGAAGAATTTCAGGATACCTATACCAAAAACGATAATTTCTTTTTCACGATCGTGCCAAAGGACGGGGATGTCTTTACGTCCCAGACGCTGAGCCTTGTTGAGGAACTGACGGAAAAGGCGTGGCAAATCCCGTTCAGCCTTCGCGTGGATAGCGTTTCCAATTTTCAGCATACCTGGGCGGATGAAGACGACCTTGTGGTTGAAGATCTGGTTAAAAACGCAGCAAGCTTGAGTGCCGCGCAACTTGCCGAAAAGAGCCAGGTTGCCTTGTCTGAACCACTCCTGCGGAACCAGCTTGTTACACCTGATGGACGCGCGATTGCAGTGAATGTGGTGCTGCAGTACCCGGAGCAATCCTTGGCGGAAGTGCCGGAAGCTGTGAATTTTGCCCGTGCGCTTCGGGATGAACTTCTGGCGAAATATGAAGGCTATGACATCTATCTGACCGGCGTTTCCATGCTGAATGTAGCGTTTGAGGAAGCAGGCCAGGCCGATGTGATGAGCATGATCCCTATCATGTATGTCTTGTTGCTTGTTTTGATGGCGGTCACGGTGCGGTCGGTTTCCGGTACAATTGTCACGCTGCTGATGATCGCCTTTGCTTCCATGGTTGGTATGGGTGTGGCGGGGTTTGCGGAAGTGGCCTTGACGCCGATTTCCCTTTCCGCACCGACGATCATTCTAACATTGGCGATTGCAGACTCGGTTCACATCTTGATTACGATGCGGAACGGCATGCGGGATGGCATGAGCCGCAGGGATGCCCTTGTGGAAGCAGTGCGGGTGAATTTCCTTGCTGTAACCATCACATCGCTGACAACAGCCATCGGCTTCTTGGCGCTGAACTTCAGTGATGCCCCGCCTTTCTGGCACCTGGGTAATATCTCAGCCGTCGGGATCGCCATGGCTTGGGCGCTTTCAGTGACCTTCCTTCCGGCGATGATGAGCTGGATGCCAATGCGTGCGCCAAAGCAAGTGGCGAAGGATGGTGAAAGCCTGATGGGGCGGCTTGCTGATTTTGTTGTCACGCATAACAAAAAGCTGTTTTACGGCATGGGCACGCTTGCGCTTGTGTTAATCGCTGCCATGCCGCAGATCGATTTCAATGACCAATGGACAGAGTATTTCGATGAAAGCATCGAATTCAGGCGGGATGCTGATGCCTCCACCGAATATTTCGGCTTTTATCCCATTGAGTTTTCCGTTCTGGCGCAAGGCGAAGGTGGCGTAAGTGACCCGGACTTCCTGCAAAAGCTGGAAGAGTTCACCCAGTTCCTGCGCCAGCAGCCACATGTGACGCACGTTTATTCGCTGACGGACATCATGAAGCGGCTGAACCGGAACATGCACGGCGATCAGAGCGACTGGTACCGCTTGCCCGAAGACCGGGAACTTTCAGCGCAGTATCTGTTGCTTTATGAACTGTCGCTGCCTTACGGGCTGGACCTGAACGACCGTGTAAACATTGATAAATCGGCCACACGGGTGACTGCAACGCTGACCAACACATCCACAATCAACACGAAAGCGTTTCTGGAAGCGGCCCAGCAGTGGATCGCGGACAATGCACCAGGCTATATGCAGGCCACAGTGCCGACAAGCGCGCAGGTTATGTTTACTTATGTTGCAGAACGTAATGTCCACAGCATGATTGCAGGGAACATTATTGCGATCATGGCGATTGCCATTGTGATGATGCTGGCCTTGAAATCAGTGAAACTTGGGGCACTGTCCATGCTGCCAAACGGCCTGCCGATCGTAACGGCCTTTGGTGCCTGGGCCCTTATGGTGGGCTCGGTTGGCTTCTCGGTTTCGGCGGTGGCCAGCGTGTCGATCGGTATTGTGGTTGATGACACGGTTCACTTCCTTGCCAAATATGTGCGCGGGATACGTGAAAAGGGGTACGACGCAGTTGGTGCCATCCGGTACGCGTTTGAAACCGTGGGCGCGGCACTTGTGGTGAATACTGTCATTCTGGTGATTGGTTTCGCCTATTTGGCGACATCCCACTTCAAAGTAAATGCAGATATGGGGCTTCTGACGGCGCTGGCGATCCTGTTCGCCCTGCTGTTTGACTTCCTGTTCCTGCCAACATTGCTGTTGCGCGGCGCTGGAAAGCTTGTCGCCAACCAAAATCAAGATAGCGAAGGAGTAAAAGAAAATGTTCAAGCACAAGCTGCAGAATAATGTTGCCGCTGCACTCGCGGTTCTAACACTCGGTTTTTCATTGATCCCGGCCGCCAGCGCAGATGATGCTGCCAAGGGGTTTGAAATCGCCGCCCGGTCTGACCGGTCCGATCTGGGTTTTGCGAGCTCAGAGGTTGAAGCCGTGATGACCCTGACAAACTCGGCAGGCAAAACATCGACGCGCGAGATGTATTTCAAGACGCTGGAAAAGGAAAGCGAAGAGGTGGGCGACAAGTCCCTCACCGTGTTCGAGACACCGCGCGATGTGCAGGGCACGGCCCTTCTGAGCCATGCGCGAATTCTTGAAGCTGATGACCAGTGGCTCTATCTGCCCGCGCTGAAGCGGGTGAAGCGGATTTCCAGCACGAACAAGTCTGGCCCGTTTGTGGGCTCTGAGTTCGCGTTCGAGGATTTCACATCAACTGAGCTGAACAAGTATGACTATAACTATGTTGGTGAAGATACATTTGATGGCATGGCGGTGGACGTGGTCGAGCGTTTCCCGCGCTACGAAAACTCCGGCTATGTTCGGCAGGTTGCCCTTGTGGACCAGAGCGTATTCCAGGTGCGTAAGATTGACTTTTATGACCGCAAGGACACGCTGCTGAAAACACTGACGCTAAAGGACTACCGCGAATATGAAGGCGGTATCTGGCGCGCGCATACGCTTGAAATGGTGAACCACCAGACAGGCAAATCAACCACGCTCAGCTATGGCGACTATCGTTTCAAGGTTGGCCTTGAAGAGAAAGATTTCGTCAAAGGCGTGCTGAAGCGCATCCGCTAGAGGAGCAGGTGAAATGAAGCGACGTGTTTGGAGCATTCCTCCGCTGGTGGCTGCCGCTATTTCCCTTTTCTCCCCGGCGGCAAGTGCTGGAGAATGGGAGGTATCAGGTTCGGTGGGAGCCGAGCTGCGCACCTTCCTTGAAGGTGGGACTTTGCCCGATCAGCTTGATACCTTCCAGCCCTCGCTTCAGTTCGAAGGTGATGTACGCTGGTATTCTGAAGACAACAAGTGGAACCTGGTACTGGTGCCCTATGTTCGGCTTGATGGCAAGGACGGTCGGCGCACACACATGGACATGCGCGAAGCCTACATGCGGTATACCGGCGAAGAATGGTCGGTGCGGGCAGGTCTTGCAAAAGTGTTCTGGGGTGTGGCCGAAAGCCGCCATCTGGTGGATATTATCAACCAGTCGGACAGCATCGAGGATATCGACGACGAGGATAAACTGGGGCAACCCATGCTGGAAGTGTCCACCATTCGTGATTGGGGGCAGGTGACAGCCTATGTGCTGCCTGCCTTCCGTAAACGGACTTTCGCCGGACTTGATGGCCGCCTTAGAACGCCGATCCTGGTAGATAATGATCTTGCCCGTTTCGATGAGGGCAGGGACAGGAACGAGGATGTGGATTTCGCCCTGCGCTACAGCCACTATTTCGGTGACTGGGATGTGGGCCTGTCGTTTTTCCGTGGGGCCGACAGGGAGCCAAGGCTCATTCCGGATGAAAATAGCGGCCGTTTTGCGCCTTATTATGACGATATCACCCAGTTTGGGCTGGATGTGCAATACACGAAAGGGGCGTGGCTTTGGAAGCTGGAAGCCATCGTGCGCGATACGCCTTTCAAAACGTTTGCGGCGGCTGTCGGCGGGCTGGAATATACTTTCTATGGCGTAACAAGCGGTGGCGCGGATCTGGGCGTGCTGGTCGAATTCCAGTATGATGGGCGGCCTGAAAACCCCG
>JABXIV010000085.1 GCA_013372925.1 Alphaproteobacteria bacterium | reverse complement strand
TGATACGGAGATGCTCACAAAAAACCTTTTAGGCATGCAGCATTCTTTTCACGCCGCATAATCGTAGATTTCTATCCCCCATATCTATTAGGGAGCTAGCTTTTCAGGAATGAACCTGAACTGAACGTCAATGGTGGATAACTTTAAGGAAACAGCCAAATAAAGCATAAGTTTACCGAGAACCTTCCCTCAAGCGGCCTTCATTCTTCTCCACGATGCCGACGATATCCTCATATGCGATCGGGCCAACGCGCCCGCTATCAAGGCTGCCAGGGTGCCCCAGAACAAGATAGCCCTTTAGCGGGCCTTCAAACTTTCTCAGTTTCTTGGTGAAATAGCGGTTCAGGATATAAGGCTTGTCAAACGGTGTTAGTGCCTGTTCGCCATTGATAAACACCCGCCCTTTTTCGCCAACAGCCAGCACATCACCAGGCATGCCCCATATCTGTTTGATCACCAAATTTTCGCTTTCTGCAGACGTGAAGATCACGAAATCCATGCGTCGAAGTTGGCGACACGAAGGGCGGACAGCCGTTACCTTCTGCCCCGGCATCAACTGCCCCTGAAGGGACGTACCATTTATTTCTTTCTCAATAGGTGAGCAGTCATCCACCTCTTGAGCGGCAAGCCACATAAAAAGAAAAGATGCAAACATAAGCAGTAATCCTCTTTCCCCCCATCTTAACGGTTGCGCGGCACATGAAAACCGCCAAAACTGAAAAGAACAAGAGGAAAGGAAACCATGACCCACTTCAGGCTGTTTGTATGCGCCATTTTGGCCGTTACTTTTTCTTCAAGCGCCCTACGCGCACAGGAAAATGCGGAAACCACTGAGATCCACGTCCCTGACCCGCTTTTCAAAGCGGAAAGTGCAGCGCTTTCGGAACTTCGCCGTTGGTCGCTCGACAAATGGCAGATGGTTAGAAAAACCAATCACCCACTCTATCACAATGCGCTTGGGGTTATTCGTTTCCGTACCTACATTCAGCTTTGTCGCCGCACCGACCTGAAGGTGGATATGGCAACATTAGATGAGATGGCTGCCGCGAACCTAAGCGAGATTGTTGCCGCCCATTATGAAGAACCTGAATGGGCCAAGTTTAGCGGCATGTCAGATGATGCCATTCGCGCCTATCTGGCGGATGTGGGCCAAGATATTTATGCCTTTGAATATGCCATGGCTTTGACCGAGCAACATACAGCCAAAGACCTGAGCGAACAAACAACCAAGGCTTTCTGTACCGGCATAGCCAAAGAAAACCACGACAATTACATTGCCTTGCGGGCCACGGCCAAACGCCAACTGGGGCGCTAGGCCGTAGCCTGATTATTCTAGTTCAGTAGCAACGCAACAAGCACGACCTGAGGCACGGTCACGACCGGCAACAGAAGGGCGTTGATCCAGCGCCCTGTTGCACTCTTCAGGGTCATGATTTCGGTATAGTCGGTCGCGACCCCGGTCATCAGGAACGCGAAACCATTTCCGGGTGCATTCGCCCGCGTAATAAGGTCCGCAGCAAGAGGCGTTGATCCTTCTGAACACACTTCGATAATGGTGGCGAATCCCATGGTAAGCAGCAGCCCCATGAAGGTTGGGCCAAAATAGCTGGCGAACATATCAGCGTGCACCAAGGCGCGCACCAGCACAGCCAGCACAATCCCGAACAAAATCCAGCGCAGCACCATCCTGCTATCCATCACCGAATGGCGGAAAACACTGGCAAAGAAAGCGCCATCACAACGCGTGGCAGACAACCGCTTCCTGGCTTCAGCCCAGAAGGCAAAATCATCTGCCGTTTGCACGCTGTTCGGGTTCGCCCCTATCACACCGCGCCTTTCAAGCACGTCAAAGGCAACACCTGAAACAAGAGCAATCGCCATGGACAGAACGATGAACAGAAGTGTGAGCTTTAGGCCGATGAGCGCCACCAAAATCAGTGTCAGCGAGAAACTGTTCCAGGGGCTTGCCACCAGGAAGGCCACAACTTGACCGTAGGACGCGCCGCGCTCGTAAAGCTTTGCCCCCACCAGCAATATACCGTGGCTGCACAGGTCAAGCAGCACGCCCGCAAACACCGCACGCACAAGGCCTGCAAAGCTGCCGCCCCGCCCAAGAATAGCCATCACAAATTCGCGCGGGATGTGGGCAAGAAGGCCCACCATCAGCATGCCAATAAGCACACCCCACCACATGCGCGCAACCAGTTCCCGCACGCCATCTGTCGCGGCCTGAAGCCAAGGCAAGCCTTCCAGCGGCAGGTAGGAAAGCCCAAAGCCGGCAGCCACCAAAATGGCGCTCCCCCGAAGCAGCCAATCAGGCTTGTCGCTTGGGCCGTGGCAAGAGCCCTGACCTTCGTGCCCGTCACCGTGGCAGGAAGAGGCATTGTCTTTATCTTCGCTGTGACAACTCATGACTTTATTCCTGATTTTCCATAAAGGTGGTTGATGATGCTACATTCAGAAAGCGGGTGCTCATCCGCCGGACAATAGGCAGATAGCCTCTCAAGGCTTTCCTTCATCAGTTGCAGCCTTTCGATCTTGTCGTTGATTTCATCAAGCTTGGCACGCGCCCGGGCATTCACGCTGGCACAGTCCGCTTCCGGATCGTCCGTCAGGGAAAACAAATCCTTGATTTCATTCAGCGTGAAACCAAGCGCTTGCGCTTCCTTGATGAACCTCAAGCGATTGGCGGCATCAGTGCTGTACACACGATAGCCGGAAGGAAGTCGCTCCGGGGCTGGCAGGAATCCGCTGCGCTCGTAATAGCGGATTGTCTCCGCCCCAACGCCGACCGATTTTGCCAATTTTCCAATCGTCATGCTGGTCATGTAGCACTCCTCATATTCGAGTCGGCCACCAGCATACACCTTAAAGCTTACTACAGAGTCAAGGCTTTAAATTCAGCTATCCACCCAAAGACCCACACACAAAAAAAAGGCGGCCCCAATGGACCGCCTTCCAAAAGCCCTTTTCGCGCTGATTTACATCACGCCGGCAATTGCCTCTGCCACATACGGGATGTTGCTTTCCGTCAGGCCAGCAACGTTGATGCGGCCATTGGCAGGGAAATAAATCGACTTGTCTTTCTGAACTACTGCCACCTGCTCTGGCGTCAGATTCAGAAGCGAGAACATACCCGTTTGACGCCCCACTGCGCCGAACTGCTCGCCATACCCTTTTTGGGTCAGGCTGTCGGCCAGCGTGCGGCGCAAGGTATTTACCCGGTCACGCATGGCGGCCAGTTCAGCCATCCAGCTTGCACGCAGGGCATCGTCCTGCATCACCGTGGTCATCAGTGCGGCACCATGGCTTGGCGGCATGGAATAGTTTTCCCGCGCGATCCGAGCCAGATTGGTTGTCAGCGCCTTTGTCGCATCCTTGCCGTTCGACTTCACGATCAGCGCACCCGTGCGCTCACGGTACAGGCCGAAGTTCTTGGAACAGCTATAGGAAAGTACAGCTTCCGGGAGTTTTTCAAAGGCACGACGGAGCGGCCCCGCATCTGCATCCAGCCCCTGCGCAAAGCCCTGATACGCCATATCAAGGAATGGCACCAAGCCACGCTCACCGATCAACTCGATCACGCGGTCCCACTGTTCATCATTCAGGTCTGCGCCAGTCGGGTTATGGCAAGATGCATGAAGGAGGATCAGGTCCCCCGCTTTGGCAGCTTTAAGGTCTTCCAGCATGCCTTCGATATCGATCGATGTGTTTTCCCGGTCATAGTAGCGGTAAACCTTACTATCCAGCCCCGCCGCCTTAAGCGTTGGCACGTGGTTCGCCCAAGTTGGGTTAGATACCCAAACAGTGGTACCCGGTGCCGCATGGTTCACCAATTCAAAGCCAAGGCGCAATGCACCGCAACCGCCCGGCGTCTGGATCGCACCGATATTATCCGCAAGCTTCGCTTTCAGGTCCGCGCCAAGCGCCAGGTCCTGTGCCGCATCGGTGAAACCGGGCCAGCCCGTTGGCGCAATATAAACCTTGCTGCCTTCGTTTGCCGCCAAGCGATTGAAAGCTTCCTGAATCGCACCCATAATCGGGGTTTCGCCCTTGTCCGTCTTGTAAACACCAACGCCCAGATCAACTTTTTCCGGGTTCTGGTCGGCCTTAAAAAGAGCTGAAAGCCCAAGGATCGGGTCAGCGGGAAGCGGCTCAAGGTGCGAAAACATTAGTCTCTCCTGAAATGTATGGATCGCGACTGAAATATGATGATTAGTGTGTAACGCCGACGGGCCTGTTTTCCAAGTGTGGAATAGCCCTTCAGCCAGCGCATCTTATATACATAACGATTAGGGGTGGAAAAGTGGCAAAATCTGCTGCATGAAGTTAGCAAAGTTTACCGGAGGGAAGAGAGAATGCGGAAGTTGTTCGCCACGGCCTTTTTGGGCTTTGCGATGGTCGCCACACCGATCAATGCTGTTGCCAGTCTGGACAGCAGCACCATTCAAGCGGCCTATGAAAGTGCGCTTGAAAGCGACCATCCTTACATGCCAAGTGAAAACGCAATGGCGGATGTTGACGCCCTGCTCGCCAGCGCCAAGAAAAACGGCAAGCTTGCCATGATCATCATGGGTGCCAACTGGTGCCACGATAGCATCGGCCTGATCTCTCACCTGAAGGAATCTGAGGTCGCAGGTGTCGTGCATGAAAACTATGAAGTGCTCATTGTAGATGTAGGCTATCTGGAAAGCGGCAAGGACATCATCACGCGTTTTGGCCGCCCCGTTATTTACGGCACACCAACCGTACTGGTGGTGGAGCCTAACACGGAACAGCTGCTGAACAGCGATACAGCCAACCTGTGGCGCGACGCTGCTGCGATGGATGCCACCGAAGTTGCTTCCTTGTTCACCAACCAAAGCCACAGCCTGCCTGATGAGGTCGCGCCTACGGGCGAGCTCAAGCGCCTTCTGGCTGAAATCGACGCTTTTGAAGCCGCGCAAGCAGCCCGCATCTATCGTGGCTTCGCTATTGTTGGCCCGATGCTGGCGGCAGAAAACCGGCCTGAGACCTTCGGTAGCTATTGGACGCAGCTGCGCACGCTGCGTTATTCCATCACTGGCGACCTTGAGGCCCTCCGCAAGGAAGCGCATGAGCGTGTGGCCGCTGGCGAATCCGATATCACCCTGACATACCCCGACTACCCTGCCTTTGATTGGGAAGAGTAGTTTTTTGCATCATGGCCTAACGGCACAGATGCTATAAAAACCAATAAAATACAGCCTCATAGAAGCCAGCCTGCCGCATATCAGGCTGGCCTTACTTTTGTTTGCGCCAATTTTATTTGCAGATATTTGCAAATATTGATAAAAATTTGCAGTTCATTGCAAAAAAATGGTGACAACATGCGCTTTCCAAAGCTGGTTTTCTCTACACTGTTCGTTCTGACAATGGCGGCAAGCGGCTGCGCAGACAGATCAGAGACACAAGACCAACAACGTGAAGGCAAGGTTGTGCTGTACCAGGTATTCACGCGCCTGTTCGGGAACACGAATGAAACGAACAAGCCATGGGGGACGCTTGAGGAAAACGGCGTCGGCAAATTTGCCGATTTTACTGACGAAGCCCTTGAAGGCATCAAGGAACTTGGGGTCAGCCATATCTGGTACACAGGCGTGTTGCACCATGCCGTTATTACCGACTACGCCGCTTATGGCATTTCAAATGACGATCCGGACGTGGTGAAAGGTCGGGCTGGCTCACCATACGCCGTGAAAGACTACTACGGCGTGGACCCGGATTTGGCCCTGAACCCTGCCAACAGAATGGATGAATTCCGCGCCCTTGTTGACCGCACCCACACGCACGGCATGAAGGTTATTATTGACATCATCCCAAACCATGTGGCGCGCGGCTATTCCTCTATCGGCAAACCATCAGGCGTAGAAGATTTTGGCGCAAGCGACGACACCAGCGTTGCCTATGCCCGCGACAACAACTTCTATTATATTCCCGGCGAAGCCTTTCAGGTTCCAGCTTTCCCGAAAGGGTACGAACCACTGGGCGGCAACGCCCACCCGCTGGCTGACGGCATATTCACCGAGGTGCCCGCGAAATGGACAGGAAACGGCGCACGCGCCACACAACCCAAACTGGACGACTGGTACGAAACCGTGAAGCTGAACTATGGCGTACGCCCCGACGGCAGCCATGATTTCCCCAGCCTGCCGGAAGGCTATGACGACCTCGACTACCGGGCCCACGCGGCCTTCTGGGCAGATAAAGACCTCCCCGACACATGGTACAAGATGCGGGATATTGTCTTTTTCTGGCTCGACCAGGGGGTGGACGGCTTCCGCTTCGATATTGCCGAACTGGTACCGGTGGAATTCTGGAGCTTCCTGAACAGCGCCATCAAAACCCGTAAGTCCGACGCGTTCCTGCTGGCCGAAGTATATAACCCGAAACTATTCCGCGCCTATGTGCACGAGGGCAAAATGGAATACCTGTATGACAAGGTCGGCCTCTATGACACACTTAAAGCCATCATGCAGGGCAAGGAAAGCACTGACGCTCTACCCAAACACCAGGCAACAGTTCAGGATATTGAGCATCACATGATGCATTTCCTTGAAAACCATGACGAGCAGCGTATCGCCAGCCCGGATTTTGCCGGCGACGCCAACAAGGGCAAACCTGCAATGGTGGTTTCCGCCCTGCTTGGCACCTCGCCGACCATGCTTTATTTCGGCCAGGATGTAGCCGAAGACGGGTCAGAAGATGCGGGCTTTGGCGATCCCACCCGCACCAGTATCTTTGACTATATCGGCGTACCTGCCCACCAGCGCTGGATGAACGGCGGTGCATTTGATGGCGGCCAGCTTTCCCAAAATGAGAAAGCCTTGCGCACCTTTTATTCCCGCCTTATGACCTTCTCCGCCAACAGCCCGGCCCTTATGGGCGACCAGTATGACCTGCACACCTTTAACCGGCGAAACACGGAAAACTATTCAGGGCGCGTCTTCTCATTCGCTCGCTGGAAAGCAGACAACAAGCTGGTGATTGCCACAAACTTTGATGCTGACACCAACCAAAGGTTCGAACTCAAGATCCCAGCTGAACTTATTGGCGAGTGGAACCTTGACGATGGTGCATACACCATGAAAGACCAGCTTTCCGGTTTTACAGGCAAACTCGTAGTGGAAGACGGCCTGGGCATGATAGACATGACCCTCGCACCGCTACAGTCCTATATTCTTCAAGCCCAATGAGGTCGCCATGACAGACAGCAACAGAAACATTAAGAAGATTGCTATCGTTGGCGGCGGGTCTGCAGGCTGGATGACCGCTGCCGCACTATCAAACGCCTTGCAAGGTGCCTGTGACATTACACTGGTTGAATCTGAAGAGATCGGCGTTGTGGGTGTTGGCGAAGCCACCATTCCCCCCATCAAGCTGTTCAACCAAACACTGGGCATCAAGGAAGCAGAGTTTGTTTCGCGCACCGAAGGGTCTTTTAAACTGGGTATTCAGTTTGTGGACTGGGCAGAGAAAGGCCATAGCTATTTTCATCCGTTCGGGGACTATGGCGCCCCGTTCGATAGCGTGCAGCTTTACCAGTATTACCTGAAGGCCAAATCAGAGGGCCTGACTGATCCGATCGATGAATATTCCTTGGCATGGGTGATGGCCAAGCACGGCAAATTCAGCGTGCCCAGCCACGACCGCCGCATGGTGCAAAGCACTTTCGATTATGCCT
>JABXIV010000095.1 GCA_013372925.1 Alphaproteobacteria bacterium | reverse complement strand
TCCTTACGGAGCCGTAACAAGCCAGCTTCCGGGCGCTTGTCATAGGCCGTCTTGCCGTCCCACTGTGGACCGCCCACGCAGCCCATAACGATGGCGTCAGAGGCTTTTGCCTGCGCCAAAGTCTCGTCTGTCAGCGGCGCGCCAAATTCTTCATAGGAACAGCCACCGATCAAACCTTCGGAAACTTCAAAAGCAACACCATAAGCGCCTTGGGCCCAGGCCATCACGCGTTTCACTTCCGTCATGATTTCAGGGCCGATGCCGTCACCCGGCAGAAGCATTACTTTGTGCGTCGTGGTCATATCCAAACTCTCGTCTTTTCTCAGCCGCGGAACAACCACGGGGTCATCAGTTTTTGCTTGTCTTCATAGGATTTGATCGCAGTACCCGACTGAAGGGTCTGGCCGATCTCATCCAACCCGTTCAGCAGCATTTCCTTGTGCGCCGGGTTGAAATCAAACTCATATTTTGCGTTCTGGCAAGTCACCGCCTGGTCATTCAGGTTCACATGAATTTCGTGCCCGGCCTCTGCCGCCAGCACCAGCGCATCCACTTCTTCCTGTTTGAGCGCAACCGTCAGGATGCCGTTTTTCACACAGTTGCCTGCGAAAATGTCGGCAAACGATGGCGCGATGATGCAGCGGTAGCCCAGCTCGGCAATGGCCCAAGGGGCGTGCTCACGGCTCGAGCCACAGCCGAAGTTGTCGCCCGCGATCAAAATTTTCGCGCCTTTATAGCGTTCCCCATCAAACACATTGTCCGGAATCAGCTTACCGTCGGCTTCATAGCGGATGGTCTCAAACGCATGCTCGCCAAAGCCGGTACGCTTGATCGATTTCAAATGTTTGGCCGGGATGATGATGTCTGTATCCACATTCACACGCGGGAAAGGCGTTGCGATGGAGGTGACACTGATGAATTTTTCCATGGGCCTTCTCCTCGCCTAAAAGTTTCTAACGTCAACGAAATGGCCGGCAATCGCCGCCGCCGCCGCCATTGCAGGGCTGACGAGATGCGTGCGCGCCCCGGGGCCCTGACGGCCAACGAAGTTACGGTTCGATGTGGACGCCACATGTTCGCCCGGCCCGGCTTTATCCGGGTTCATGGCAAGGCACATCGAGCATCCCGGGTCGCGCCATTCAAAGCCCGCGTCTGTAAAGACCTTATCAAGGCCCTCTTCCTCGGCCTGCAATTTCACAAGGCCGGAGCCCGGCACCACCATGGCTTCAATGATATGGTCCGCTACTTTACGGCCTTTGATCACACTCGCGGCCTCTCGCATATCCTCGATCCGGCTGTTGGTGCATGACCCGATAAACACGCGGTCCACCTTGAAGCCAGTCATTGGCGTTCCAGCAGCATAGCCCATATAATCCAGCGCCTTTTCAACTGCTTCCTTCTTCGCCGGGTCGGTATAGTCGTCCGGGCCGGGCACGTTTGCGGTTACCGGCACCACGTCCTCTGGGCTGGTGCCCCAGGTAACAAGCGGTACGATCTGGCTGCCGTCGATGGTGATTTCTTTATCAAAATGCGCACCTTCGTCGGACTTCAGCGCTTTCCAATAATTCACGGCCGCTTCCCACTGCCCACCTTTCGGTGCGTATGGACGGCCTTTCAGATATTCAAACGTTTTCTCGTCTGGTGCCACAAGGCCCGCGCGCGCGCCCGCCTCGATGGACATATTACAAAGCGTCATCCGCCCTTCCATCGACAGTGCTTCAATCACTGGGCCTGCGTATTCGATCACGTGCGCCGTACCGCCACCTGTGCCAATGGCACCGATGATCGCAAGCGCCACGTCTTTCGCGGAACAGCCAAGCGGCAATTCGCCTGTTACCGTGACACGCATATTCTTCGATTTCTTCAGCTCAAGCGTTTGGGTTGCCAGCACATGCTCAACCTCACTTGTGCCGATCCCGAATGCCAGCGCACCAAAAGCACCATGGGTTGAGGTGTGGCTGTCGCCGCAAACCAGTGTCACGCCCGGTTGGGTAAAGCCCTGCTCTGGCCCAACCACATGCACGATGCCCTGCCGGTCGTCGTTCATATCGATATAATCGAGGCCGAATTCACGGGCGTTGGCTTCAAGCGCTTCAAGCTGCGCCGTAGACATCGGATCAGGGTTTGGCAGGTTGCGGTCTTTTGTCGGCACATTATGGTCCGGCACCGCAATAATGCTATCCACCCGGCGAACGGGACGACCAGACGCACGCAAACCATCGAATGCCTGCGGGCTTGTCACCTCATGCACAAGATGCCGGTCGATATATAGAAGGACCACACCATTGCCGCGGTCTTCCACAACATGATGGTCCCAAATCTTATCGTACATGGTTCTTGGCATCGTTCACTCCATCAAACTAGCGCTTCACTCGGTGTCACCCCGTGGCTTGACCACGGGGTCCATTTTGCAGGTCGCCTCATTTTAGGGGCTCGCCATGGATACCGCGATCAAGTCGCGGCATGACAAGGGATTTTGCCATACCAAATGAAAAAACGGGGGCCAGACCTGCGTCCCGCCCCCGTTCTTTATATCCACCCCTGACGCTTCGCAACAAATAAAAAGCGAATTGCCAGAAATTTGAAATATTATTTCGCGTTCTTGCCGCGATTGAAGTCTTTCTTCTCGGCGATACGAGCAGACTTACCAGTACGGCCACGCAGATAGTAAAGCTTCGCACGACGTACTTTACCGCGGCGAACCAGAGTGATGCTGTCAACAACAGGGCCATAAAGCGGGAATACACGCTCAACGCCTTCGCCGTAAGAAATCTTACGAACTGTGAAGTTGGAGTTCACACCTTTGTTGGAACGGGCAATACATACGCCTTCATAAGCCTGGATACGCTCACGCTCGCCTTCGCGAACTTTCACGTTAACACGCAGGGTGTCACCAGCGCCGAATGCAGGAATCTCTTTACCTTCAGTCAGCTTTTCAATCTGCTCTTGCTCGAGCTTCTGAATAATATTCATCGGTC
>JABXIV010000135.1 GCA_013372925.1 Alphaproteobacteria bacterium | reverse complement strand
GTATCAAAGCGCGCACACAGACACCTTCACCCGCGACAACCTACCCGATGAGGCAGACTGGCCGGAGCTGACGTTTGACCTGCCGGAACTGCAATACCCGGAACGGCTGAACGCGGCGCATGAGCTGCTGTCGAAGGCTGATCCTTCAAGGCCGGCCGTCCTGTGGTCGGGCGGGCGCTGGACATTTGCCGACCTGCATGCCAAGGCGAACAAAATCGCCAATGTGCTGACCCATGACCTTGGTCTTGAGCCCGGTAACCGGGTTCTGCTGCGCGGGCGGAACACCCCGATGATGATCGCCGCCTGGTACGGCGTGCTGCTGGCAGGCGGCGTGGCGGTTTCCACCATGCCGCTTTTGCGCGCGCCCGAGCTTGTAACCATCTGCGACAAGGCGGAGCTGACGCTGGCGCTTAGTGAAAACGGCTTGATGGACGAGATGACCGCCGCGCAGAAAAGCACCAAGCTGGCGGTTCGAACGGTTGGTTTCGGCGACGACGGAGCCGAGCTTGAAGCCCTGATGGCGGCTGCGGGCAGCGATTTTGAGGCCGTACAAACGGCACAGGATGATGTGGCGCTTCTGGCCTTCACATCGGGCACCACCGGCAATCCGAAGGCCTGCATGCATTTCCACCGGGACGTGCTGGCGATGGCAGACGGCTATGCCCGGCACATCCTTGCGCCCACGGCTGAAGATGTTTTCTGCGGCAGCCCGCCAATCGCCTTTACCTTCGGTTTGGGCGGGCTGGTGGTGTTCCCGGCGCGCTTTGGCGCGTCTGTTGCGCTGCCGGACGGGCCGACCGCAGACCAGCTTCTGGCCTGCATCGAGACCCACAAGGTGAGCATGCTGTTCACCGCGCCCACAGCCTACCGCGCCATGCTGGCGGAACTGGACAAGTACGACATTTCCAGCCTGCGGTCCTGCATTTCTGCGGGCGAGACCCTGCCGCTGGCCACATGGGAAGCATGGTTTGAAAAAACCGGCCTGAAACTGATGGACGGCATCGGCGCGACCGAGATGATCCATATTTTCATCTCTGCCAAACAGGAAGACATCCGCCCCGGCACCACCGGCAAGGCCGTGCCCGGCTATCAGGCCTGCATCATGGATGATGAGGGCAATATCCTGCCCCCGCCCGCGGAAGGCAGGCTGGCCGTTAAGGGGCCAACCGGGTGCCGCTATATGGCGGATGACCGGCAGACAAATTATGTGGTGAACGGCTGGAACGTCACGGGTGACACCTATGCGCAATCCGAGGACGGCTATTTTACCTTCATCGCCCGGTCAGACGATATGATTATCTCAAGCGGGTATAATATCGGTGGGCCGGAAGTGGAGGCCGCGCTACTGCTGCATGACGCGGTTCTGGAATGCGCCGTGATCGGGGAACCGGACGAGAGCCGGGGCCAGATCGTGAAAGCCTTCGTTGTTGCAGCCACCGACATTGCGGCCGATCAAGCGCTTGTGGCAGACTTGCAGGCGCATGTAAAAAACACCATCGCGCCCTATAAATACCCGCGCGCCATCGCCTTCATTGATGAACTGCCCAAAACACAGACCGGCAAGGTCCAGCGCTTCAAATTGCGTCAGGGATAGCCAGCACCAGATACCGGCCTGCGCCGGTATGACGAAAAACTGCCCCGTCGTCCCGGCGAAGGCCGGGACCTTTGTCATCATAGCGCACGAGTAAAACCTTTTTGAGCCGGTCTCCCGCCCTGATAGGCTTGGCACACGATGCACAGTTGGGGGAATGCAGCGCTGACCTACTATGTTTACATCCTGACCAACAGGCCACACGGCACGCTATATATCGGCGTGACCAACGATATTGCACGGCGGATAACAGAACATCACGATGGCAAGGGATGACGCTTTGCCCACAAATATAACCTGCGCCGGCTGGTATATGTTGAACCGTACGATACGGTGCAGGAGGCAATTGCCCGCGAAAAGGCCATGAAAGAATGGCAACGGGCCTGGAAGGTCAGGTTGATCGAAGAACATAATCCCGAGTGGGACGACCTATATGGGCGACTGAACTGGTGAGGCTCTTTCTGATAGAGATACCGGCCTTCGCCGGTATGACGAGAGGGGTCGATATGACGCGGGGACGGAGGCCACGCGCAACAAAAAAGGCCGGGACATGCCCGGCCTTCTGGAATTCTTGTCCGAAATTTTTGTCTGTCAACCGCCCTAGGTTGGGCTGCCGCTAGACTGGCCAGGGTTAGGCTCTGGCACCACTGGCACTGTAACCGTATCCGTGGTGGTTGGCGTGACCACCGGGGTTTGTACCGTGCGCCTGGTGGTTGTCCGTGTCGTGCCAGTCAACTGGCCGCCACCAACACCGCCGGTGCCACCGCCGCTAGCCTGCTGGTTGTTCTGTGGCCTATTGCTGTCTAGTGCTTTCATCCCACCAGGGGGCGCATTTGTATAGACTGTATTCCGAAAGCTGCTGTTGCTGGAGGCATTAACAGCAGCCACGATTGAATTCACGGCCGCAAGCATTGTCGGGTTGTTTGATCTAACTTCTTGCTGCCCATTCGCAAAAGTCACGGTGGCGCCAGAAGCGTCCCACATCCTTGCCATCGCAAGACCTGCTGCGGTAGCCACTTGGCTACTAACCGTGCTGTCCGCGGCAGACACCGATGGGTCGTTTGCAATCAGCACCGCCGCATTCACGAGCGCCGCCGCGCTTGTCGCATCGCTTACAGCAAGGCTCGCACCCATATTGGCAACCGCTTTGGCAACCTTGGCAACCATGCTTGCCTTGCCCTGGGCGATCTTGGTGCGGATCAGGGTTTTGATCCCATCCGTATCACCCGCCTGGGCCAGTGCCACAAGCTGTGCCTGCAGCTGCTGTTCTTCCATGGTCATGGTCGCCGCCTGGGCTTCCGCCTTGTTCATCAACCCGGTCGGCGCAATTGGCGCCCCCATCACCAGCCCGAGGGCCAGAAGTAATGCCGCAAAACGCATGGTCCCGCTCCAAAATTGCTGTATCGCTATCGATGTATTCACAAACGCTATCTCACATTTATTAAGCAAATACAAATGTCAGCTTCAATTTGAGTGAAACGATCCAGTGGCTTACCAACCTTACCCCATATGCCTGTGCAACAACCCCGGCAAACAAAAAGGCCGGGACATGCCCGGCCTTCTGGAATTCTGATTGTCGCACCAGCCTTAGGTTGGGCTGCCGCCAAACTGGCCTGGGTTAGGCTCTGGCACCACTGGCACCGTAGGCGTGTCCGGCATGGTTGGACGTGGCGGTACTATAGTCCGGCGCGTCGTTGTGCGGCGCGTCACCGTGGGCGTCACCGTCTGTGTTGGTGTTGGTGTATTTGTCTGCTGTCTTGGGACGTAAGTCGCGTAGCCAATCTGAACCTCCACCGCTGGTGACGTTGCAACAACAGTGACAATATTGGATGCTGTGACCGGATCAGTTGTTTGCAGGTTAGTAGCAACCTGCGACATAGCCGACCCTACCACTTGTTGAAG
>JABXIV010000199.1 GCA_013372925.1 Alphaproteobacteria bacterium | reverse complement strand
GATCTCAGCTCCCTTTTTCCCTTACAAAATGATCTCAAGTCCAGTAAATAAGCCCGCAAGTAGAAGAGTAATGCCCGGCAAACGGATGCCGGCCAAGCTAGGGTGAAAGATGATGGCGAACGGCCTGAAGGAAATTCATATCATTGGTGGCGGCCTCGCCGGGTCTGAGGCTGCATGGCAGGCGGCCGAGCAAGGCGTGCCGGTAATCCTGCATGAAATGCGCCCTGTCAGGAAAACAGACGCACACCATACCGATCATCTGGCGGAGCTGGTTTGCTCCAATTCCTTCCGTTCGGACGACTATGAAAACAACGCCGTCGGCCTGCTACATGAAGAAATGCGCCGCATGAACAGCCTGATCATGGCGGCTGCAGAGAAACACAAGGTGCCAGCGGGGTCTGCGCTCGCGGTTGACCGCGACGGCTTTTCCGCGGCTGTTACCGAGACGCTCGAGAACCATCCACTGATCACCATCGAACGTAGCGAGATTAAAGGCCTGCCGCCTGCCGAGTGGGACAATGTGATCATTGCGACCGGGCCGCTGACATCACCTGCGCTTTCATCCGCCGTGCTGGAGCTGTGCGGCGAAGATGCACTGGCATTCTTCGACGCCATCGCGCCCATCATCCACAAGGAAAGCATCGATTTCGGCACCGCCTGGTACCAAAGCCGCTATGACAAGGGTGACGGGGCCGACTATATCAACCTGCCCATGACCAAAGAGCAGTATGAAGACTTTATCCACGACCTGAACACCGGCGAAAAGACCGATTTCAAGGAATGGGAAAAAGACACGCCCTATTTTGAAGGCTGCATGCCAATTGAAGTGATGGCCGAGCGCGGCCCAGAAACCCTTCGTTTTGGTCCAATGAAGCCCGTTGGCCTCACCTGCCCGCACTGGGACGAAAAACCCTATGCCGTTGTGCAATTGCGGCAGGACAACAAGCTGGGTACGCTCTACAACATGGTCGGCTTCCAGACGAAACTGAAATATGGCGAACAAACCCGTATCTTCAAAAAGATCCCAGGCCTTGAGAATGCACAGTTCGCCCGCCTAGGCGGCCTGCACAGGAACACTTTCCTGAATAGCCCGAAAGTACTTGATGGCCTGATGCGCATGAAGGCCGATACGCGCCTTCGCTTTGCCGGACAGATCACTGGCGTTGAAGGCTATGTGGAATCTGCAGCCATGGGCCTTATGGCTGGCCGTATGGCAGCCACTGAGCGCAAGGGCGGCACACCTACGCCACCACCGGCGACAACGGCCTTTGGCGCACTGATCAACCACATTACAGGCGGCGCCGATGCCAAAACATTCCAGCCGATGAATGTGAACTTCGGCCTGTTCCCGCCGCTTGAAGGCAAGGTCTATAAAAAAGAACGCAAACCGGCACAGAGCCGCCGTGCCCTCGAAGACCTGGCTTCATGGATGGATAAACTTTAGCGAACTTGACGTCCAGCGCATTAAAATGCACGCTGCGCCACCATATTGATTTGGACATAAAGGCGCAGCGATGAACAAAAGTTTCTTCCTTAAGGCCGCCACCTCGGTGGCCTTTTTCGTTTCCGCATCGGCAATGGCACAGCAAGCGCCCCTGCCGGTATCGGAAAACACCATCAAAAACGCAGCCATGCTCCGCGACAAAGCGCTCAAGAGCGATAGCGCGTATGAAATTCTTGAGGCCCTGACCACTGAGGTGGGCCCTCGTCTTGGCGGCAGCGATAAGGAAGCTGAAGCCATCCAGTGGGCCATCAAGCGCCTGAACGACCTGGGCTTCGACAAGGTCTATACAGAACCCGTAATGGTGGAAAAATGGCAGCGAATTTCTGAGCGTGCCAGCATCGTTTCCCCCTATACACAGCCACTGCATATCACGGCACTTGGCAAATCGGCAGCGACGCCGAAAGGTGGCGTAACGGCAGAAATCGTTCACATCCCCACGTATGAAGCCCTGCTCGCAGCAGATCCCGCGAAAATCGAAGGCAAGATCGTTTTCATTTCGAACCGTATGGAACGCCACAAAACAGGCAAAGGTTATGGCCCTGCTGTGCAGGCACGGGGCAAAGGCGCATCCGAGGCGGCGCGGAAAGGTGCCAAGGCCATTATTATCCGCTCGATCGGGACAGACAGCCACAGGCTGCCACACACCGGCGGCGTGAACTATGAAGAAGATGCGCCAAAGATTGCTGCAGCAGCCCTCTCCAACCCGGATGCTGACCAGCTCGAGCGCATGCTGAAGCGCAGCAAACCCATTACCATGCACCTTGATGTGCAAACCAAGTTCCACGGCGAAGTAGAAATGGCCAATGTGATCGGTGAGATCACTGGCCGTGAGAAGCCTGATGAAGTCGTGCTGATCGGCGGTCACCTTGATAGCTGGGACCTTGGCACGGGCGCCATTGATGATGGTGCTGGTGTAGCCCTGACCGTTGCAGCCGCGAACATGATCCAGGACACCCTGCAAATGCGCCCGCGTAAAACCATCCGTGTGGTGCTTTTCTCTGCAGAAGAATTGGGCATCATCGGCGCGAAGGCCTATGCCAAAGCGCACGAGGCAGACATCGACAAGCATGTGATTGGCGCTGAGTCAGATTTTGGCGCCGGCCCGATCTGGGCACTGGCGTCAAAAGTAAGCACAGACTCCGCGCATGTGATTGACAAAATGGCGCAAATTATGGGCCCGTTGGGCGTCGTACGTAGTGCCCGAAAGGCATATGGCGGGCCTGATATTGGTGAAGTGGGCAAGTTGGGCATGCCGGCTGTTGACCTGATGCAGGATGGCACCGACTACTTTGACCTTCATCACACTGCGGATGACACGCTCGATAAAGTAAATCCTGAGCACTTGCGGCAGAACCTAGCCGCCTGGGTGGTCTTTACATATATTGCGGCAGAGTGGCCCGGCGATTTTCGCTAACGGCACCACAAACACATTTAAAAAGGGTGGCTTTGCCGCCCCTTTTTTATCGGCATTGGGCCGGATTTTTGCTACCCTGAGAAGACTAACCAACAACCATGAGAACTTTATGCCCACCCTGCCCCAGTCATGGCCTGACCTGACAACGAAGCTTTCCAGTTTTTTTGAAATCTGGGATGAAATACGGCAGAAAACAGGAGACATTCCCTATCGGCGCGACTTGGGCCTCCCCAAACTTGGGCGGTTGGCCCCTTTCATAACCATTCTCGAGCGCACCGCACCGGGCGAAATGCACGTCAAGATGACCGGAACGGAAATCGATGCACAATTTGGCAGAAACCTGAGCGGCCTCAATGTAGCGGACCTAACTGAACCGGAGGCTCGTAAGGCGCTAATTTCCTTTCACGAGGCCCTGATGGATCAGCCTTGTGGTGGATATGCGCATGACATCCTGATAACGGAAAATGGTAAGCGTTTAAGCGCCAAATATCTCATTTTACCGCTAAAGAACCGCTTTGGTGAGCTGAAGCAGTGTGCTTCGATTTGTGATTCTGAATTTGCTGGCTTTTCCGCGGCTCCTGGCATTGAAACGCCGCGCATAACCTATAAGGAATTCCAGCGATCGCAGCATCTGGATCTGGGATACGGCCTGCCAGACTATAGGCCGCTGATCGAACATGGCTATATTGCCAAAAGGCCGCTGATCGAACATGGCT
>JABXIV010000252.1 GCA_013372925.1 Alphaproteobacteria bacterium | reverse complement strand
AACTGGACCGAGCTGGATATCTGGCAATATATCCACCTTGAAAGCATCCCGATCCCGGGGCTTTACCTTTCCAAGAAGCGCCCTGTTGTGGAACGCGACGGCCAGCTATTTATGGTGGACGATGACCGCTTCCCGCTCCGGGATGGCGAAGAGCCGATGATGAAATCCGTGCGCTTCCGTACGCTGGGGTGCTACCCGCTGACGGGCGCGGTGGAATCCGAAGCCGACACGCTTGAAGAAGTGATCCAGGAAATGCTGCTGACCACCAGTTCCGAGCGCCAGGGCCGTGTGATCGACCATGACGCGGCGGCAAGCATGGAGAAGAAAAAGCAAGAGGGGTATTTCTAATGTCTCACCAGTCAGACCTCATTGCTGAAGACATCTCGGCCTACCTGAAGGCCCAGGAAGAGAAATCCATGCTGCGCTTCATTACGTGCGGTAGCGTGGACGACGGTAAATCCACCCTGATCGGTCGCCTGCTGTATGATAGCAAGCTGATCTTTGAAGATCAGTTGAACGCCCTTGAGGCAGACAGCAAGAAGATGGGTACGCAGGGGCAGGAAATTGATTTTGCGCTGCTCGTTGATGGCCTGGCCGCTGAGCGCGAGCAGGGCATCACCATCGATGTGGCTTACCGCTTCTTCTCAACCGACAAGCGCAAGTTCATCGTGGCCGATACACCGGGCCACGAACAATATACCCGCAATATGGCGACAGGCGCTTCCACGGCTGACGTGGCGATCTTGCTGATTGATGCGCGCAAGGGCGTGCTTACGCAAACGCGCCGCCACAGCTTTATTTGTTCGCTTCTGGGCATCAAGCGCATCGTGCTGGCGGTGAACAAGATGGACCTTGTGGACTATAGCCAGAAGGTGCTGAACGATATTGAAGTTGAATACCGCGAATTCGCGAAAGACTTCGGCTTTGCTGAAATTGTCTCCATCCCGCTTTCCGCGCTGAAGGGCGACAATATCATTGAGAAATCAGCAAACACGCCTTGGTACGATGGCCCGACGCTGATGAACTATCTGGAAACCGTTCCGGTGGGTGACGCGCGGCAAGCGGCAGATTTCCGCCTGCCGGTTCAGTGGGTGAACCGCCCGAACCTGGATTTCCGTGGCTTTTCCGGCACCATTGCATCCGGCACCATCCGTCCGGGCGACAAGATCAAGGTGCTGCCATCCGCACAGGAAAGCACGGTGAAATCCATCGTTACCTATGATGGGGATCTGGATGAAGCCGTTGCAGGCGAAGCCATCACGTTGACCCTGAATGACGAGATTGACATTTCCCGCGGGGACGTGATCGCGGGCAAGGACCATCCGTGCGAGGTGGCAGACCAGTTCGAAGCCAAGATCATCTGGATGGCCGAAGAACAAATGCTACCGGGTCGCCCATATCTGTTCAAAACTGCGAACAAAACCGTGCCGGGGTTGGTGACAGACCTGAAGCACAAGGTGAATGTGAACACGCTTGAGCACACGGCCGCGAAGAAGCTTGAGCTGAACGAGATCGGTATCTGCAACATCGCGCTCGACAGCCGTATCGCGTTCGATCCTTACGGCCAGAACCGCGACACGGGCGCCTTCATCATCATCGACCGCATCACCAACTCAACCGTTGGTGTGGGCATGATCGATTTCGCGCTTCGCCGCGCATCCAACATTCACTGGCAGGCGCTTGACGTAGACAAGGTGGCGCGGGCCGAAATGAAACACCAGCGCCCGGCGGTGCTGTGGTTCACCGGGCTTTCGGGTTCTGGCAAGTCCACCATTGCCAACATCGTTGAAAAACGCCTGTTCGCGCGCGGCCGTCACACCTACACGCTGGACGGTGATAACGTGCGCCACGGCCTCAATCAGGATCTGGGCTTCACTGACGCTGACCGGGTGGAAAATATCCGCCGCGTGGGTGAGGTTGCCAAGCTGATGGTGGACGCGGGCCTCGTGGTGATGACCAGCTTCATCAGCCCCTTCAAGGCAGAGCGCCGCATGGTGCATGACCTGATGGACGAAGGCGAGTTTATCGAAGTGTATGTGGATACGCCGATCGACGTGTGCGCCGAGCGTGATCCCAAGGGCCTGTATAAGAAGGCCAAAGCGGGTGAGATCAAGAACTTCACAGGCTATGACAGCCCGTATGAAGCGCCTGAACGCGCCGATATTCACGTGAACACAGCGGAAAAGAGCGCGGAAGAGTGCGCCGATGTGATCATCGAATATCTGGAAGAAAACGGTTACCTCACCGCAAATGGAAACGGCCAGCGGTAAGCTTGCATAACCAAGTCACCCTGAACTTGTTTCAGGGTCTGTCGTTCCGCTGGCTATGAGGTGGGACGGTTTAATGGATGCTGTTTGCGAAGCTGGCGGTACGCCAACCAAGTTCAGCATGACGATCAAAGCTTGAAATCAATCTAGAAAAAGGCTGGGATACTCCCGGCCTTTTTTTATGGCGTGCTTGCTTCCCTTAACCCTCTCTTCACTCTTCTCGCGTCATGGTGTAAAGGGTACATGTAAAGGGGGAGAGTGTATGGTCAGTTTGAAAAGCCGCTTGTTCGTTCTGGTGCTGAAGCTTTTGGGCAAAAAGAACGATATGAAAGATGCGGCCTCGCTGCATGCCACCATCAAAAAGCGCCGCGCCAGTTCCGATTATCGCCCCAACGCGAAAATCCGCGCGCGCCTTGAGATTGAGGAAATGGAAATCGGCGGCTTTCCGGCTTATGTGATCAGCCCCAAGGGCAAGACCACCACGAATACTATCTTCTATCTTCACGGCGGGGCCTATGTGTATGAAATCATTCCCCCGCACTGGACTTTCATTGCAGATTTCGCCCATCAGGCAAACGCCACCATCATGGTGCCGATCTACCCGCTTGCGCCCGAACATACGGTTGAGGAAACCCTTGCGTTCACAGAGGCTGCATACACGGCGTTTGAAGCCCGTGTGGGCGCAGGCCCCATTCATTTGATGGGTGACAGCGCAGGGGGCGGGCTTGGCCTTGCGCTAGCGCAGAAACGGCTGGCAGAAGGCGCGCGGCTGCCCGCGAACCTGTTCCTGATTTCCCCGTGGCTGGATGTGGCGCTAGCGGGCGACGATACCGCCCTGTGTGACGCGCATGATCCATGGCTTGCCGTTGGCGGGCTTCAGGAAGCGGGCAGGCTGTATGCGGACGGCCTGCCGGTTGATGACCCACGCGTCAGCCCCCTTCATGGCCCCGTTGAAGGCCTGCCGCCCTGCCATATTTTCATCGGTACGCGAGACCTTTTGATGCCGGACTGCAAGCGCTTCATGGACAAGCTGACAAACGCCGGGCAGGTGATGAGCTATCATCAGGAGCCGGGCATGTTCCATTGCTGGCCGCTGGTGAATATGCCGGAAGCGCAGCGCGCGCGGGCAGCGATCATCCGCCTGATGAACGGCCAGCCTTGATGTCTGGTGTGGGGGCTAAAGCCTAAAAACCAGCGATTTTCAGGAAACGGTCAGCGAAGTCTTCGATGCGCAGGCCATCTTCTTGCTCAAGCCGCTTATCGCTGTGCCACAGCACATAATCCACGGCTTTGCCGTCAAGGCCATGCCGCTCAAACAGTTCATGGTAGGCGGGCAGATGGTCGCCATACATGGCCATGGTGCGCGGGCGTGTCAGGCTTTCCTTGGGCGCTTCGGGGCCAAGGCGTTCAAACATCTCGGTCACATTATCCATATGCTGGCGGTATAGCGCGAAGGATGGGTCTCGGGTGGGGTCGGTTTCTGTCGCGGCGGCTTCATCGATCCAGTCAGCAAGGCGGCCCGGCTTCCACGGCCCATGGCTTTCAATGGTAATCACAAACAGGAAGAGCGGTGCGTCGCTTGCCTGCCTGTGGGTCGCCATGGTTTCTTCAATCACATCCGCAAGCGCTTCATCGCTTACATACAGGCCGAAGCGCGGTGCGTCTTCAAAGGCCTCGATGCCGATGAAATCATCGAACCCCATTTTGGGGATCACGGTTTCGCGGCGGAAAAACTCTTTCTTGGCCGGGTGGATGCATATGGTGCGGTATCCGGCGGCCTTCAGCCGTGTCGCCAGCGTTTCAAGCCCCGTGTGTGCTGCGCGCTGATAAGGGTTGATGCAATCAATCCCCAGCGCATCGTTCGGCACGCCTGAAAGGAAGGCAAATTCGCTCTGCATCGTGGATGCGCCCCACGCTGGCACCTCGATGGTGCCTGTGGCGGCACCTGCGGTGCGCAGGGCTTCAAGCTGCTGCCACTTATGGCCTTCAAAGCCATCAATGCGCTGGTACAGTCGGTCCAGATCGAAATAGCTTTCCGCCTGAATGGCGATCAGGTCTGGCGCGCTGGCTGGGGCCTTCAGGGATGCATGCTTTTTCCTGAGCGCAGGGTTTTCCGCCCGGTCCATCAGCATCAGGCCGTAAAGCGGCATCAGCGGGAACAGGCCGAAGCGCACCGCATCGGTGTTGGTATCAAACAGGAAACCAAGCTTGCGGGCGCGCGCCTGTGTGAATACGCGGGCCAGCAGCTTGGCCAGCATCCACAGGATGCCACACCACGCAACAAGCGTGATTGCCCACGCCAGGTTGTCCGGCAGGAACGGCAGATGCTGGGAAAAGGATGTCTCTAACGCAAGGCTTGTCACCACACCAGCCGTGAACAGGCCGAACACCAGCACAACGCGGGTCTCACCCACATAGGCTACGTAAAATTCCGGGTAGATAAACAGGTGCCGTGCGGTTTCAAGGTCTGGCCCATTCAGGGGCTCACCCAGCACTTTGTTCTTCACGTTTGAGATGACGGTCAGCCCCACATACACGAGCAGCCAGGCGGCAAAGGCGATAATGGGGTGCCAGAACAGGACAGCGAGGCTGATGTAAACCAAGAGCGAAAGCACAGGCGTGAACACATAAAACAGCGGATGGCGCCGGGCGTTAGGGCGCACAAACCCAATCCGGGTGCAGGCTTCCAGAAGGAAGGGCAACAACAGTATGACCGGAAGGAATGAGAGCATTACAGGCAGCGCCAGTTCATCCAGAGTGTTCAAAGAAGCCGGGCGCTATCTAACAGGCGTCAGGCGTTCGGCAGGCGGGGCAACTGGCCGGTGATTACTTTTGCGGCTTCTTCTGCGGCATGGGCAATGCCCGCTTCCGAGAAAAGATCCCCCCTGACTTGTGTATATGTCTCTACAACGGTGAGGAATTCCTCCGCAAGCCTTTGTTGCGGCGGCCCCGGATTTTGCCAGAAGGCATCAAGCACGCCCTGGTCTGTCAGGCCGTCCAGGTTATAGATGGCGGTGCCCAGTGCCTTCAGTGGCGCGCCAGCACGCAGGGCCGCAAGCCCCACGGTGCTGTTCACCAGCACCACGCCCTTGGTGTGCTTCAGGAACCAGTTCAGGTCACCGCCCCAGCCAAAGCACACGCGGCCTGTGATTCCAAGACGTTTGGCTTGGGTGCTGATCAGCTTGCGGTAATTGATGATACCGTTATCAAGCGGGTGGTTCTTGAAAAACAGGCGGCTGCCCGATGGGGCGTGTTCCGCGAAGGAGGTCATCACCTCACGGATAAACTCCGGCATGCCGGAAAATCGCGAATGCAGCCTGATCTGGTAATCGCTGTTCAGCTGTAGCGGCACGAGGAAATAATCACTAACCGGCTTTTCGAAAGCGTTGATAAGGCGGCGATTGGCCCGCCCGTGAAACGCGGCGTTTATGCCGCGCTTGATCCAGCCCAACGCTTCCTGCCAAACCGGGGCGGGGCGGTGGCCTTTATAGAAGGGGAACTTTAACCGGTACCAGATGTTGGCCGCGTGGCCCCAAATATCCATGCGCACGCGCCGGCCCATATCGGTGGCGATCGGCGTATAGGGCGCAAGCGCCGGGGCCGCTTTCGCCAGTGCCTGAAGTGTCGCACCGTCCTTGGGCATGCGGCTATAGCCATTGGTGCCGCTTGCTTCCATGGTGATGTAGCCTGGGCGGATATAGCCTTCATCCATGGCATAAAGGGTGATCCCGTGCTTGTCGGCAAGGCCGCGAACCATTTCATGAACCGGGCGGCAATCGCCAAACAGGATTATGGTATCGATAGCGTGGTCGTGGATCAGGTTTTCATAGAAAGCGGGCAGGTCATCAAGGCGGCCAGAGAAGGCATGATGGCTGATCCGCGCATGCGCTTCGCCGCGAAAGGCCCAGTCTGCCCCGCAATAATGCACCCTGTGAATTTGCGCGCCCAAGCCTGCGAGCCGTGCGGCGAACGCCCCAAAAAATGGCGTGGCCAGCCCTTGCAGGAACAAAACGGAGCGCCCAGACAGGGAAGACCCTTGTTGCCCGGCACTCTGTTCACTGGCTGCTGTGCCTTTTTTCATGGAGGCTCCCGCCCGGTATGGTTTTGAAATTGTGGTCAAACACCCATAAGGAATGAAACTGGAAGTATCAAATGAAGGGGTGGCATTCAAACTTTTTTAGTGGATGCTCGCTACGAGCCTACGCCCCTTTAGGGCGTTCTGCCGAGGGAAGTGTTCATCCGTAGTTCAGTTTTTGCCTTCTATTGGAGGACAAGGAGGCTGATCTCTCAGCGCTCACCATCAAAATAATATCGGCAACAAATTTGACGAACGGAAAAACCTAGATTAATCATAAAGATATTAGGCGATGGATTGAGAAAAAAAGAAACATGACCAATTAGGGGCGACGATAATCTTTTATCTCGCTTTGGTGAAGTAGCCGACAGGCGCAGCCACAATATTTGATATATGCTTCAAATGTTACGGGTTTGTTGAGAAGCAAAAAATCATGTGCTAGCTTGCCGCGATTTTGACGAATGCGAACTGTTTTGCACCAAATTGCCACATTTGCGTATATAGTTCAGATGCTTGGTTCAGGCGGTTTTAAAACAATAACGACGTAGCTTTGGGGATACTTTATGGAAAGCACGGCGGACGAGTCTAAGGCTCAGGAAAATATTATTGACCTTCCAAACAGTGTGAAGGCCGACCTAAACGATACTCTTGAAAATATTGGCGGTAGTTTCCTGAAACAGGGCCAGGCCCTTGAGCGCCTTTCCCAGACTTACGATCAGGATGCCTATGCGGAAGCAATCAGGGTTGCCCTGCAAACCCGCGGACACCTGATTGTTATCGGCATGGGGAAATCAGGCCACGTGGCGCGAAAGATTTCCGCGACCTTGGCTTCAACGGGCACGCCGTCTTTCTTCCTGCACCCTGCCGAAGCATCCCACGGCGATTTGGGCATGGTAACGCCCGGCGATACGCTGCTGCTGATTTCCTATTCCGGTGAAACCCAGGAAATTGTCCAACTTCTGCCGTCTCTGAAATCCTTCGGGAACAAAATTATCGCGATTACAGGCGCGAAATCTTCCACGCTTGGCCGTGCTGCAGATGTTGTGTTGGAAATCCCAATCACAGAAGAAGTATGCCCGAACAATCTGGTGCCCACCACGTCAATCGTTGTCACTGTGGCAATCGGTGATGCGCTTGCAATCTCCTTGATGACGCTCCGGAACTTCCATGCTCGTGATTTCGCGCGCTATCATCCTGGTGGGTCGCTTGGTCGCCGCCTGTTGATGAAAGTGTCAGACCTGATGCTGACATCAAGTGTTCCTGTTGTTTCGCCAAGCATGGTGCTTCTGGAACTGGCGGCTGAAATGGCAGGCGGTGCTGCAGGTATCGCGGTGGTTGTTGATGATGACCAGAAGCCGATCGGCGTGGTTACCAAAGGCCAGCTTGGTGTTGCCCTCAGGGTAACCAGGCGCGTTCGTGAAGTGTCTGCCCATCAGTGTATGAGCAAGGAATTCTCTCTGATCAGCAAGGATGTCATCGTTGACGAAGCTGAAAGCAAAATGCGCGGAGACGAAGTGAAATTCCTGATTGCTGTGGATGCTGAAGGCCGGTACGCAGGTATTTACAAGCACGAGGAAGCCTAGGGCGGCATTACGCCTTTTCAGGCGCTCGACAGGAGTTTACCCGGCGCATGAAGGCCCGTTCAGCACTTTCCATCCAGCGGGATGTTATATTCGCCCTGTTTGTGCGCGAGATGAATGCTCGATTCAGTTCGTACACATTCGGCAACGTCTGGTTGGTGCTGGAACCCCTGATGATGATGGTGATGTTCATCCTGCTGTTCGGCCTACGCGGGCGCGGTGAATTTGGCTATGTAGAGCCCCCGATATTTATCTTTTCAGCCTTCCTGCCTTTCAAGCTGTTGTGGCAGTTGCATGTGCGCAATAATACGGCAGCCGTTAGCAAGTCACGAAAACTCATGGGATTTCGCCAGGTTCGCTTGTTCGATCTTTTCCTTGCGAACAGCTTCACTGATGGCGGTGTCTTTGTGGTGGTGGGCGTGTTGATTGGCACGGGCCTTTACTGGCTGGGCTTCAATCCATTCCCCCGCGATATTCTGCTTGTTATGGCTTGGGGAACGTTGCTGTGGCTGTTTGCTGGAGCGTTTGGCATTCTCTGTTGCGTGATTTCGCAATTCGCCAAAGAAGTGGAAAAAGTCGTAACAATGGTACAGATGCCGCTTCTGTTCCTGTCTGCCGTTTTCTTCCCGATGACAATCGTGCCGGAACCCTATCGCACATGGCTTGCCTGGAACCCGCTTGTGCATGCAATGGAACTGATACGGGAAGCCTGGTTCCCGCTCTATACCAGTCCGGTAGCGGATGGCTTCTACCTGTTCATGTGGGCGATTATTACGATGGCGCTGGCCATGGCCAGCTACCGCCTGTCCTGGCAGAGGATGTTGGCGTCATGATCCGCATCGAGAATGTTTCCAAATATTATCCAACGCGGTTCGGTCCCAAATACGCCCTCAAGAACCTGAATATAAACATTCCGGACGACAGGGATGTGGCCGTTCTGGGGATCAACGGGGCGGGCAAATCAACACTGCTGCGCTTGATCGGCGGAATCGATTTTCCTTCAAGTGGGCGTATTCGTTCAGATCGCTTTGTATCCTGGCCTTTGGCTCTTTCAAGTGGCTTTCACGGAACCATGACAGGCCGCGAGAATGTCAGGTTTGTGTGCCGAATTCACGGCGTGCGCGACACATTCGAGATCGAGGAGTTCGTGAAGGAGTTTTCCGAACTGGGAGACAACTTCGAATTGCCGGTTAAAAGCTATTCGTCTGGGATGCGGTCCAAATATTCATTTGCGGTTTCGATGGGTTTCGATTTCGATACTTATCTGATGGATGAAATCATGTCCGTGGGAGATGAGAGCTTCAAGCGCAAATGTACGGCGGCAATCAACGAAAAGAGGGAAACCGCCAACATCATTCTTGTTTCACACAATGTCGTTACCATTCGGGAACACTGTAATGCGGCTATTTTGCTTGCATATGGCCGGGCGGAATTCTACGAAAGTGTGGATCGCGCCATTTTTAGATATCAGAGCCTGTAACGGCTGGCGTCAATTCGGGGTATAATGAAACAAATTCTGGAAAAACTCAGGGGTGCAGTTAAAGAGCGCCTCGAACAGCGCAAAGAGGTCGCGCCTGTACAGCAAGGCAGGGTGCTGGTTGCGACGCAAAGGGATGTGCGTGCGCCGCTCCTGAATTTCGGCAATTACCGCTGGGTGCTGTTCATAACGCTGCTTGCGGCCATCTATTATGGCCTGATCGCCTCTGACCGCTATGTGACAGAAGCTCAGCTCTATGTGAAATCTACGAAGAACAGCAGTTCAAGCCTGTCCCAGTTGTCCCTGCTAACGGGTGCCAGTGACCAAGCCAAGGATGCCTTGTTGCTGAAGTCTTATATCCACTCGGGCGATATGCTGCGCTATCTGGATGAGCAGATTGGCGTGAAAAAGCACTTTTCCTCAAATAACTGGGATATCATTGCCCGGCTTGACAGCGAACCAACGGACGAAGATTTCCTGAACTATTACAGGGACAAGGTGAAAATCTCCATTGATCCAGAGTCTGCTGTGATGAGCATTACCGGTGAGGCCTTCACACCGGAATATTCGCAGACGCTGGTTCGGGTAATCCTTACGGAAGCCGAGCGTTTCATAAATGGCGTGGGCCAGAAGATCGCGACTGAGGAAATCAGTTTCGTTGACGGTGAACTGGCGCGTGCAAAGGCGAAGGTGGATGATGCCCGGAACCGGATGCTGGCCTTCCAGAATGAAAATGGCTTACTTGATCCTGCGGCCTCAGGGCTTGCAATGCAGTCTGTCGTGAATGAGCTTGAAAAGACGCTGGTAAACCTGCAGACGGAACACAAAGTGCTGTCCAGCTATCTGAACAGTTCTGCACCCCGTGTGGTTGCATTGCAAAGCAGAATTGACAGTGTTACGGCTCAACTAGCTGAAGAGCGCGCGAAGATTGCGGCCCAAGACACGCAGTCGATCAACGAAATCAATGCACGCTTTCAGGAGCTTGAGCAGGAGTACCAGTTTGCCAGCCAACTTTTTCAGGCCACGCTGGAGGGGTTTGAGCAAGCGCGGGTGGAAAGCTATCACAAGCTGAAGCATCTGGTTGTTATTCAGGCGCCGAGCTTGCCTGATGAAGCGCTGGAACCAAGAAAGATTTATAATCTGGCCACGTTGTTCGTTCTTTTGAGCCTGGCCTATGGAATTGTTACAATGATTATTGCAACCATTCGGGAGCACCGCGATGTTTGATGCCCTGACCTTGAGGCCCTTGATTGCCGCGAAACGTTGTCTGACCCCGATTGCGGTGGCAACGGTCATCTTGATGGCGATGCCTGCTTTTGCGCAAACAGTTCCGCCATTGGCTCAGGAAGCTGAACCGGTGAATAACGGCACGAGCGAAACAATTGTACACAAGCGTGCTTTTGGGGAATGGATTTT
>JABXIV010000154.1 GCA_013372925.1 Alphaproteobacteria bacterium | reverse complement strand
TGGATAACGGCTATCGAAGCCATGACCAATTGCGTCAGGATCTTCACCTGCGTGGCCTGGGCATGGTGCCTCTCGTGGATAAATCTGTCCTGAAAGACAAGAAGCCGGAAGATTACATCGCGGAACGCCCCACCTCTTCGTTTGCTGAAGCACACCGCAATGTTCATGCGTCCCTTATGTTCAGTGGTGCCGATGGCCGCACGCCCAAGGTCCTCGCAGTTACATCCTCAGTGCCCGGTGAAGGCAAGTCCACGCTGACCCTGTGTTTGGCGCAAATCCTTGGCCGCACAGGGCTAAAGGTGCTGGTGGTGGAATGTGACCTGCGGCGGCCGGTTTTCCGGCAGCGTATGGATGTGTCGAAGGATCAACACCTTAGCGTAAATGACATTCTTGCAGGAAATGCGCGCCAGAGCGGCAAAAGCATCTACAAGGATGCCAACACCGGTATTCATTTGCTGTGGGCTGAACGTACCGAGGATCCACAAGAGCGGTTCACATCGGCAGAATTCAGCCATTTCCTGGGTGAAGCTCGCAAGCAGTATGATCTCGTTCTGCTTGATACGCCGCCAATTATGGCCGTTGCCGATGCTATGATTGTCGCGCGTCATGCGGAAAGCGTCATGTTTGCTGTCCAGTGGGAGGCTACGCCAAAAGGCATTGTCAAGACGGCGGTGAAGCAGTTGGCCCAGACGAATATTCCGATTGCCGGTGCAGTGATGACCCAGGTCAACGTCAAACGGCACAGGGGCTATGGCTACGGCGACCATGGATACTATTACGGTGGCAAAAACCACTATTATACGAACTAGAGATTGGGGCGCTTTCAGGCGCCCTTTTTGATTCCCAATGGTCGTTGGTGCCGGACAGGGTGCGGGCCCTTAATAGGGATCAACCCACCAAGCCGGAAAACCCCGGGGCCATCTTCGAACATTCTTTATATAGAAGCTTTCGGGGAATGGCGGAGTCGGAGGGATTCGAACCCTCGAGGGCGTTGCCACCCAACACGCTTTCCAGGCGTGCGCCTTAAACCGCTCGGCCACGACTCCATGCTAGAACCGATATCTTTATGCTACATAATAGCTCGGTTGCGGGCGCACTATAGCTATATCAAGCACAAAGGCAAGGGGAAAAGCACTTCAATTCAAGCAAGATTTATAGCCCGCCCGCTCGCAAGCGCCTGGCAGGGGATTTGCGCGACAATGCAAGAAGTTGGTGGATCGCGACCAAACAAAAATCAAAGGCGTTTGCGGCTTATTGGTTAATACGATATTAACTATAAATCTTATCTTTGTTTTTACCACCTGTTGCTTATTATTGCTCAAAGCAACAAAGCTTAAGGAGGACCAGAATGGTATTTGGGGTGCTTGCAGGGGGACTTGGGAAACAAGCCAGGATGTTTGTCGCATTGTTGTGCGCGGGCGCCTTTATGGCGACAGCAGCACCAGCCTATGCTGATGAGTTGAAAGATTGGCAGAAACAGATCGTGAAAAAGATCGTAAAGTCGCACATTTATCCACGCTCAGCGATTGCCCGTGAGATTGAAGGCCGCGCGAAGGTTAGTGTGACAATTGATCGGTCCGGTAAAATTACGGGTTTCGAGGTTGTCGAGCCGACGGGCGAAAGCCAGCTTGATAATGTGATCCCGAAGATGATGGAAAAGATGGACCCGCTTCCTGCACCGCCAGCTAGCCTTTCCGACGCCAATCTAACCTTTACCATTCCGATAGCTTGGCGCCTGCAATAGTAGCGCCACGATAGCATTACCGTAAGGGGCTCATTGAGCCCCTTTTTTGATGCCTGTCGATGAGCGCTTCTTACACCCGTAGGCAACAAGTCAGACAGGGCTCCTGTGTGTTTATTAGCCGTACGTCCCATACGACAATACTTGAGGCTACAGTCTTGCGCACATAGATGCGGGCATAGTGGACAAGTCTTCTCTGGAGATACCCCGACCGCTTCAGACCGAAACCGGGGCAGCGTATAAAAGGAAAAGGGCCCGCAGCAACGCTGCAGGCCCTTTGTCGTGTTCGCAAATGTTGTGGCGCGTTTAGTCTTCTGCGCGGATCGTCCGAAGGAAGTCTTCCACCTGGCCCCGCAGCTCGTCGGATTGCTGTGACAGGAGCTGCGCGGCGGATAGTACTTCCGTTGCGGCAGAGCCTGTCGAGGTCGCGCCCTGGTTCACCGCGTGGATGTTGGAGGTTACTTCTTCGGTGCCCGTAGACACTTCGCCAACATTTCGTGCAATTTCCTGTGTTGAGGCATCCTGCTGTTCTACAGCTGACGCAATCGATACTGAAGTGGTTTCGATCTCGCCGATAATGCCCTTGATTTCGTCCATCGCGCGAACAGCCAGGTTGGTTGCTTGCTGCATCCCTTCCACTTGCTCGCTGATTTCCTGCGTTGCTTTGGCTGTCTGGTTGGCGAGCGACTTAACCTCGCTTGCCACAACGGCAAAGCCTTTACCAGCGTCACCAGCGCGGGCCGCCTCAATCGTGGCGTTAAGCGCCAGCAGGTTGGTCTGTTCGGCAATATCGTTGATGAGTTTCACAACGTCGCCGATCTTCTGCGCGGCATCAACAAGTTCAGCCACATCCTTACCGGCATTCTCGGTGCGGTTCACAGCGTCACGTGCTGCGGCCGAAGACTGGTTCGTCTGGCCGGTGATTTCGCGAACGGAAGCGGAAAGCTCTTCTGCGGCACTTGCCACCATCTGTGCGTTGGAACTGGCCTGCTGGGCAGCGTTGGCCACGACTTCGGATTTTTGCGACGTATCGTCTGCGGTTTCGGCCATGCCGCGCGCCGCGTTTTCCATTTCGCTTGCCGAGTTGGATACACCCTGCACAACTGCCATAACGGAAGCTTCGAACTTGTCAGCCAGATCAAGCATCGCCTGACGACGTTCGTGGCGGGCTTGCTCTTCACGCTCAAGCTCACGCTCACGCTGCTTCTCGTCTTCTTCGCGTTTGCGACGCTCGGCTTCTTCGGAGCGCGCACGCTCTTGCTCTTCACGCTCACGCTGTTCAACTTCGAGGCGCTGACGCTCGATCGCATTCTCTTTAAAGATTTGCACCGAGCGGGCCATATCGCCAACTTCGTCCTGGGCATCCGCGCTTGGCACTTCCACTTCCAGCTTGCCTTGGGCCAGCACCATCATGGTGTCTGACAGGGCGTTCACTGGGCGGACAACGCGTACCATCACAACCCAACCAGCAAGGGCACCAACACCGGCAACGATACCGAGCATGATCCAAGACCAAGCCATGTTGCTTGTCGCGGTTGCTACAGCTTCTTCATTCAGGCTGCGGGACAGGTCGCCCGCGTAGATGCTCATGGCATTCACAGGCGCAGTTGCACCGCGTGCCAGTTCAATCCAGACTGTTGGTGAAATGCCGTAATCTGCAATAACGTCACCTTCGAGGTTCATTTCTGCAGCGTCTGACGCATCGTAAATATTGAAGCGGGTTTCTTCGAAATTCAGGAAGAATTCTTCGCGAATTTTTTCGAGCATCTCATCGATCTGCGCAGGTTTTGTACCTTCTTGTGCAACCGCCAGCGAGTTGGCGATGCCAAGCACCTGAGCCCAGGCCTCTTTACCCTGGCCAACATACTGTGCGTTCAGCGTTTGCATCGCGGCGCGAATTTGAGAGCCGGAAACGATGCTGCCACCAAGAGCCGCGGATTCGCGCGTCGCATATTCGATCATCGCCCACAATTGGTGCTTCAGAAGAATAACTTTTGAAATCCGGTCATCGCCGAAATCATAGTTGTTCTCCAGCATGGTACGCACATCAGCTGCGGCTTCGATAACCGTGTTCATGGCTTTGGTTGCGTCGCGGCCGCGCAGTTCCCGGTCGCTGGCGGCAGCGGTCAGGTCCTGATCGATCTGTGGCCAAAGTTCTTTATATTCGTTGTAGGCTGTGAAAAAGGCCGACTTGGCTTTGTTGAAGCGTTCGTTCACAGCCGTGTACATCGCCTCATTACCTGAAGCGTTGTCAAAGTCAGGGATTTCCTGCAAACCGATCTGTGTTTCAGAAAAAGCAGTTTCAACAGTTCTTCGGTTGAAGCCAATTTGTTGGGTGAAAAAGCTTTCCACCTCGGTCTTGTAACCATAAGCCGTATTGGTCAGGCTTCGTTCTTCAGCTAGCGCAAGTTTCAGTGACGAAATATGGTCGATCAGGCCATTGACCGCCATGGCGTTTTCCGCCCGCTCGCTGTTGTCGAATGCTGTATTCAGCCTCAGCAAAGTCAGCCCTACAATCATTACCATCAAAACTGCGGTAACAAACAACAACAGATTGCGAATGCTGAATAACTTGCTTTGCGTAATATTATCTAACGCGGCCATTTCGAACTGCCCCTTTATAAATCGGAGAACTCAACTATTAAATTTACATGTGAACCAGATCGATTCATTGCACATCACGGTTAATGAACCTTAAAGGCGTCACTCGTTTCGGATGAAAAATGAATTCATCCGCCCCCTAGGAAACGAATAGTAACGTCAATATTCTTGTGATCAATAGCTGCGTTCTATAAAAAAGCAGGATTCTGGGGCCTTGGGGCTTAATCGAACAGCAGGAAACCCGGCCGACCATGCAAAATTTTGATGCCATCATCGTAGGCGGAGGTGCCGCAGGTCTCATGTGTGCCTTGTCTGCTGCCGCGCGGGGCAGGAAGATCTTGCTGCTTGAGCATAACAAGAGTCTTGGCGCAAAGATTCTCATTTCTGGTGGCGGTCGATGCAATTTCACCAATCAGGATGTGGTGCCAACGGCTTATCTCAGCCAGAATCCGCATTTTGCGAAATCAGCCCTTAGCCGCTTTACCCAATGGGATTTTATCAGCTTGATCGCGGCCCATGGTGTTACGTGGCACGAAAAGACGCTGGGTCAGCTGTTTTGTGACCAAGGGGCAAAGCGAATCCTGAAGGTATTGACTGATGAGTGCGCCAAAAATGGTGTCACGATCGAAACAGGCGTTGCTGTGGAAGAAGTATCGTTCGAAAACGAAACGTATAAAATCACTTGTACGCACAGCAGCTATTCAGCGCCCCGTCTCGTTGTTGCAACAGGGGGGCTTTCTATCCCCAAAATGGGGGCAACCGGTTTTGCCTATGATGTTGCGCGGCAATTTGGCCTGAAAGTGGAAAAGACAGAAGCGGCGCTGGTTCCTTTCACCTTCGCCGAAGGGGATCTGGCTTTTATGAAGCCACTTGCCGGCGTTGCGGCGGATGCCATTATTTCCTGCGGCAACAGCAGTTTCCGGGAAGCGCTGTTGTTTACCCACAGGGGGCTTTCCGGCCCATCCGTATTGCAGATTTCCAGTTATTGGCATGCGGGCGAAACGCTTGTGGTGAATTTGCTGCCAAATACTGAGGATGGCTTTGCCTGGCTGCGAGATGCACGCGAAGCCCGCCCAAAACTGCAGTTGAAGACACTCTTGGCGGAAATCTTGCCTGCACGGCTGGCTGAGGCGATTGCCGAGCCCTGGCCGGGTGCGCTTGGTGGTTTGTCGAATAAAGACCTTCAGGCTGTGGCGGACCGGTGCTGTCGTTGGAAACTGGTGCCATCAGGCACAGAAGGCTTCAAGAAAGCGGAAGTGACACGAGGCGGTGTCAGCACTGCTGAGCTCAGCTCCAAAACCATGGAAGCTAAGAAGCAGCCGGGTCTTTATTTTATTGGTGAGTGCGTGGATGTAACCGGCTGGCTGGGCGGCTACAATTTCCAGTGGGCGTGGTCAAGCGGTTGGGCGGCTGCTCAATATCTATAGTTATCTGGAAACAATATTGTAGCCAATTTACATCTACGATGCCTGAAGTTTGAGCATATTTATCGCTCAATGTCAGAACCCTACTCGCAGCTATGCTGCTGGAAAATCGACCAAGCCTTCCGCCGTGTAGTGGAGAGCTATCTGACGGAAGTTTGGTTACCATCATTGCAGGACGTTATTTGTCCCATCAGATGCATGCCCGGAGGCAAGGCCTATCCAACATCCTAGGGGGGGCAGGTTGTTGCCTCAGGTTCTATATTAGGGTAACTGTCGATGGGCATAAATTTTACATCATGTTTGAGCCTGAGATTGGAGCCTCAACTTTTCGAGTTCTTCAATTATTGTATGTGGCGGGAGTTTTTGAAATTGGACTTTCATTTTCTCATTTGTTCCGAGCGCAGTGGTAGCAACTTGATCACCAAGATCATGGATGCTCACCCAGATGTATGTGGTCCTTCGCCATTGCATATCTTACGTGTCCTTGGAATCGATCATTACCGTTATGGCGATCTTTCCAATAAAGCTGTTTGGAACCAACTGTTGGACGATGTGACTGCTATTTTACAGTCGGATTTTGCTAAATGGGCAACGAATTTTAGCCGTGATGAGCTCGCGATAATGGCAGATCAAGGCGACCTGCCTACTTTGTTGCGCGCTATTTTTGCCAAAGAAGCCAGGGCAAACGGGAAGAAGATCGTCTTTATCAAGGAGTTGTGGGCATACCAATATCTACCTTTCCTTGATTGGTGCTTTCCCGGCTGCAGGTTTCTCTATCAGGTGCGCGACCCTCGCGACATGGCCTTGTCTTGGCGCACAAACGAAGACCACCCGGGCGGCTTGGTGAGAGGGGCACGTGCCTGGATGCAGGATCAACTGCAGGTGATGAAAAGCTATGGAACACACAGAAATTCAGGCCGGGCAGCGATTATTCGTTACGAGGACTTGTTGACTGACCCCAAGATGCAACTTACGAAGGTATGCGATTTGTTCGGTCTGGAATACACCGACGAGATGCTCAAGTATCATGAGAATAAACTGACCCGAGCTAATGCAGAAAAATACAAATTCTGGGGCAATATTGGTCAAGAGCTGATCTCGGATAATTTTAACAAGTTTAAAAGTCTGCTTACCGAAAAAGAAATAGCGATTGTTGAGCGTGTTTGCTGGGGTGCTCTGCAATATTTTGGGTATGAAGCGACGACGCCCCTTGAGAAGATCAAAGCGGTGAGCGGTGCTATGATCCGCGACCTTGAAGTTCATGAAGCTCAAAATTATAAGGCACGAAGCTCAGCTGTTCGCGTCCATGATCAGGTGCAAAATCGCCTGCGCCGTAGCGTGGCCCATTGTCCAGGGATGTAGAGCCAGCCTTTTAACACTGTTTCTTTTTTAAGCCACCGTGTTGTCGGAAAACTGTTCGCTTTTGAACATTGGTTGTGTTCGAAATCGGACAGGCTGGGCTGTTAAAATCCCCGAGAATCTTATAAGTCTTTGAAAAACATAAGTTTCAATTTTTGGCACGCGCGTTGCTCTATATTACGCATAAGCCATAAGGCATAGAGTTACGACAGCAAGGATAATAATAATGACATACCTGATTGAAGCGACAAAGAACGCCCCCCAGGCCCACAGCGTACCGTTGCGGTATACAACTGAGATCACTGGTTTCAGTAAACGCAGACAGCGCCGTTACCGGTAACGCAAAGACGAAGACGAGGGCTAAACCCTCACAGACACTCAGCGAGGACTAGCGAGCGACCTTCTTTCCAAGCACGGAAAGGTCGCTCATTTTTTTGGTTTCTAGGCGTTGCCCAGGGGGTCGTCGGCTGGTTCAACCGGTTTCTGTGACAGGCCTGCGCCGGACCCTTCGGCAAATTTCTTCAAAACCAGATCAGGGCCCGCAAGGATCATCAGCCCCAGTTGTTGGGATCCTTGCCATTTTACGACGCCAGCAAATTCACCAAGTTCTGCGATGGTGAGGATCAGTTCTGTTCCCATGGGAAATTCCGTGTCGCAGGTGACAAGGGTGCCAGCATAGGAAACATC
Organism: Alphaproteobacteria bacterium; assembly: GCA_013372925.1. Classification (GTDB taxonomy): domain Bacteria; phylum Pseudomonadota; class Alphaproteobacteria; order Sphingomonadales; family Kordiimonadaceae; genus Kordiimonas. Next base: position 20,666 of record JABXIV010000154.1, on the reverse strand, counting down.
CCTGATTTCACAGGGATAACTGTTGTCATTTTCGTCGATCAGCGTGCCATGCCACAATACAGGCAGCCGGTCGTCGCGGCGTTTATCGGTGTCGGTCATTCCCAATTTCCCCAGATTTTGCCTAAGCTGGCCAGCAACTTAGCTCATTTTTCGGCGAAGTGAAAGTCGGTTGGGCTGGCATTCGGGCTTCCCTGCGGCTAAAAGACTTTAGTTGCCCATGGTTCAAGAACGGAGAGATCGCGTGTACGGTCCCATCAATGCGATACGGTCTATACTTTTCAACCTAACTTTCTATCCGTTTACCCTGATTTATTGTGGGGTCATCCTTGCGCCTTTGAGCCTGTTTGTATCCGAAGCCACAACCCGCAAGGGTGTGCACATATTCTGTAAGGGGTGTTTGTGGATTGCCCGGATATTTGGTGGCATCAAGCACGAGTATCGCGGCGCTGACAAGCTGCCGAAAGACGGGGCGCTTATCCTGGCGGCCGCACACCAAAGCAACATGGACCCGATCCTGACATTCCCGCTTAGGAATGACGTGACGGCCCTTGCAAAGAGGCAGCTTTTCTCGGTTCCCTTCATTGGTACGCTTCTCAAGAAAATGCGCATTGTCCGGATCGATCGTGAATCGAAAACTGCGCACAAGGGCATGGACGAAGTGGCCAAACACGTGGTGGAGCTTGGGCGCCCGCTGATTGTCTATCCGCAGGCAACACGCGTGCCCGTTGGTCAAAAGCGTCGGCTAAAAAGCGGTGCCTTCCACCTGCAGGAGGCAACAGGCTTGCCCGTCTATACGGTTTCCACCAATACAGGGCTTTTCTGGACCAAAGGCTTCTGGCACCGGTCCGGCACGGCAGTGTTCGAGATTGATGGCCCGTTCGCGCCAGGCCGTACCAAAGAAGAGTTCATGACGCTGATGGAAGACAAAGTGGTGAAGCGGTCAAACGAATTGGTTGCTGAAGCCGGGTATGAACGCCTGCTTCCCAAGGCCGACTGATCCTCAGTTCTTAGCTTTGAGAAAGCTTTCCTCGCGACTTTGTGAAGAATTTCTCACCCGCTTGGGCCTTGTAGATGGCCCCTGCGTTCCTAAACTGTTATAAATACTTATAACACGAGGGCATCCCATGACAGTGACGCCAAAGAACAAGCCGGAACAAAGCAGCAGCTTCGATGACATCGCAGCGCGGCTTAAGACCCATCATGAACGGTATGGCGACCTGTCGCGTATGTCGCTCAGCAAGATCGGCGACCTCCTGAAGAAAACCACGGCGGTGATGTTCCCGCATTATGCGGTGGCCCAGGAAGATGATCTGTCGCTTGAAGAGCGGCTGCGCCAGCTTGAAGATTCCTTCTATGATCTGGTTGAACCCCTGTGCCGCGGCAAGGACGTGGGCTGTGCCCGCCTACTGGTGCATGGCTTCCTGTCTGACCTGCCCGATATCGCCGACCTCTGCTACCAGGATGCGAAGGCGCTGCTGGAGGGTGACCCGGCGGCCCAGTCGATGGAGGAGGTTATCCTCTGTTATCCCGGTTTCTTCGCGGTGGTTGCCTACAGGCTTGCGCATGCGCTGCACAAGCGTGACGTGCCGCTTTTGCCCCGCATGATCACGGAATATGCCCACCAGAAAACGGGGGCGGATATTCACCCCGGTGCGAAGATCGGCCATTCGCTGGCCATTGACCATGCAACTGGTGTTGTTATCGGTGAGACCACGGTTATTGGCAACAATGTGAAGATTTACCAGGGTGTAACGCTTGGTGGCTTGCGGGTTGATCCGGACCAGCGTTCACAGAAACGCCACCCTACCATTGGCGACAATGTGGTGATGTATGCCGGGGCGACAATTCTGGGCGGCGATACTGTGATCGGCCATAATTCTGTGATTGGCGGCAATGTTTGGATCACCCGGTCGGTGCCTGCATGGTCGCGGGTGATGTTCCGCCCATGTGACACGGATGAGATCGTGCCCATCAGGGCACCAAAAACTGCGGAAAGCTGAGACGCTTCCGCCTAGTTCTGTAATTCATGAAACCCAAAGGGGATCAAAATGAAAGCTGCATCCATTCTTGATGCAATTGGCGGCACGCCGCATGTGCGCATGGCCCGCCTGTTTCCTGATCATGAGGTCTGGATCAAGCAGGAGCGGACAAATCCCGGCGGCTCGATCAAGGACCGTATTGCCCTCGCCATGGTGGAGGCGGCGGAAAAAGACGGGTCATTGCAGCCCGGCGGCGTGATTGTTGAGCCCACGTCTGGCAATACAGGCGTAGGGCTTGCCATGGTGGCAGCCGTGAAGGGTTATCGCCTTATTCTGGTGATGCCGGAATCCATGTCTATTGAACGCCGACGGCTTATGCTGGCCTATGGCGCGGAATTTGTGCTGACACCAAAAGAAAAAGGCATGAAGGGCGCGCTTGAGAAAGCTGCAGAGATTGTCGCAAGCACCGAAGGTGCGTGGATGCCGCAACAGTTTCAAAACCCGGCAAACGTAAAGGTTCACCGCGAGACAACTGCGCCCGAGATCATCGCCGATTTCCCCGAAGGGATGGACTATATGATCACCGGCGTTGGTACTGGCGGGCATATCACCGGTTGCGCGGAAGCCTTGAAGGCCGAGTGGCCTGAGTTGAAAGTCTTGGCGGTTGAGCCAACGCTGTCGCCTGTGATGTCAGGTGGTGACCCCGGACCGCACCCCATTCAGGGCATTGGTGCTGGTTTCATCCCCGATGTGTTGAATATGGACCTGATCGACGGGGTGGTGCAGGTGGCCCCCGAAGACGCGAAAGAGATGGCCCGGCAGGCAGCCCGCAGGGAAGCCATGCTTGTGGGGATTTCCTCTGGCGCTACACTGGCGGCGATTGCCCAAACCATCAAGGAAAAGAACCTGCCCAAGGGCACGCGCATCATCGGCTTTTGCTACGATACGGGGGAGCGGTATTTCTCTGTGCCGGATTTCCTGCCGGAAGAATAAGTGCACTCCCTATGGCCAGAATCAGAAAGGGCTGCCGATTTGGCAGCCCTTTTCTATGTTCGGATGATCAGGTGAAATATCTTATTCTTCGTCTTCATCTATGCCCGAGCTGAGCTGGCCTGATTCCAGACGAACAATCAAGGCAACATGATCACCACGGATCGCCAGTTCCTTGTATGATCCCCGAGGAAGCGGTACACCCTGATCGATACAGTGGTTCAGAACGGCAGCGCCAACCTCACGGCTGTTGAACAGGATTGGCTCTGACCCGTCGCTCAGGATCATCTGCACCGAAACTTCGCCTTCGCTATCAAGTTCCGAGATTATGTCCTTCAACGGTGGAGTGCCGGGCTTGCCACGCCCTTCCAAAACCGGGCGAAGTGCCAATACCAGTTCTTCATCAGAAAAAATGATGCTGCGTGATTCCAGAATCATATAGCGCCAAACCTTGTTTTTATTCCACTCCTGACAATTTAGTCAGAATTGTAGGCATATGAAAAGGGTTTTTAAAATCAGGCCTTAGAGGATGCGTGATTATCCTGCGCCCGTTCCCGCCATGCGCGAATGATGGCATTGGCTACGGTTGCAAGCGGGATGGCAAAAAACACACCCCAGAAACCCCAGATGCCACCAAATATCAGGATGCCGACGATGATCGCGTTCGGATGCAGCTTCACGGCTTCCGAGAACAGCAACGGCACAAGGAGGTTGCCGTCAAGCGCCTGCAGCACCAGATAGGCGATCACGGCAGTTGCCATCTCGCCGCCGAAGCCCCACTGGAAATAAGCCACGAGGGCGACAGGGAAAGTAACGGCAGCAGCGCCGAAATACGGGATGATCACACTGATGCCCGTTGCAAACGCCAGAAGTGTGGCATAGGGCAGGCCGATCACGCGGTATGTAATGAACGCCGCGATCCCCACGATCAGGATTTCATAAACCTTGCCGCGGGCATAGTCGCCAGCGCGTTCAAGAATTTCGCCCCAAACGCGTTCCAGCACGGGCTTGTCCGAAGGCAGAAAACCTGCGATCCAGCCAAGAATCTGGTCCTTGTCCTTGAGGAAGAAGAAAACCATCACAGGCACAAGCACGGCATATACGACAAACGCAACAGCGCCAGTTACGCCCGAAAGCGAATATTGCAGCAGTTCCGGGCCCAGATTGGCAATCTCGTTGCCAAGGTTCGTCAACCAGCCGCGCACTTGTTCGGGTGAAATCAGGTCAGGGAAGCGTTGCTGCAAGGAAAGAAGCGCTTCCTGCGTGCTGGCCACCATGGCTGGGCTGTCGTTGATGAACTGGGCGATCTGGCTGATCAGCAGCGGCACCACTGTCAGCATGGCGATTACGGATATCAGCACGAAACCAAGATAAACCACCATCAGGGCAACCCAGCGCCGGGAGCCCTTGCGTTCAAGCCATTCAATGGGCCCATCCAGCAGGAAGGCGACCACAACGGCGGCGATTGCCGGGGCCAGCATATGGCCAAACAATGAGATCGCCAGCACGGCGCCAATGGCGACCAGAACCAGCAGCACCATCTGCGGGTCGGAAAAGGTCCGACGATACCATTCGCTTAGCATGTTCATATAAGTGGGCGCTCCGTGCGGCTTTAAGCCTATTTTGGGGGTTCAGTCGGCAGTTTCAAGCCAAACTGTGGCAATTTCATGCGTGATAGCCGCTTGAGGTGGCACCATCGACAATCACATTGGCGCCATTCATGTAGGCAGCCTCGTCGCTTGCAAGGTAAAGAACTGTCTTGGCAACGTCGTTTGGGTCCGCCGGGCCGCCCTTCGGCAGGCCACCCGCAAATTTGCTCATGTCGCCGCCAATGTCTTCCAGTGCGCGCTCGAACATCGGGGTCAGCATCGGGCCAGGGGATACGGCATTGATGCGGATGCCGTGGTCGGCATAGTCAAGGGCGGCGCTTTTGGTCAGCCCCACAACCGCATGTTTGCTGGTGCCATATGCCGCCATCCATTCCGCGCCAGACCGTGACAGGATTGACCCCGTGTTGATGATTGCGCCCTGCGAGTGCTTCAGCATGATCGGGATCTCATGGCGCATGGCGTGCCAGATGCCCATCACATTGGTGCGCAACACATCTTCCACCATGGCCATGTCCTGATCGGCGAAGCGGGCGGATGTGTGGCTGATGCCTGCGTTGTTGGCGGCAATATCCAGTCGTTCGCCACCGTCGGTCGCGGCACCAATAAAGGCTTTTACAGAGTCTTCCAAACGTACATCCGCATGGTGGTAGACGGCGCTTCCGGCGTTTGCTGACGCTTCTTCCTGAACGCGTTGGCCTTCGTCGTCGATCAGGCCGCAAAAGTGCACGACAGCGCCCTCGGCAGTGAAAGCTTTTACAATTGCTTCCCCAAAGCCGGAGGTGCCCCCCGTTACGATCACTCTTTTGCCTTCAAAACGCATGCTGGTTCCTTGAATTTCGCGTGCGCAATGGCTAACGCCAATCGGCCGGAAGCGCAAGGAAAACTAGGGGGTGGGCGGGATTATCCGCCGTGGCTGTGGCTATGGTTGTGGCTTCTGAATTTCGGCAGCAGGTGCGAGAAGAACATCCGCGCGCCAGACTGGACCATCACAAAGCAGATGATGCCAATCCACAGGCCGAACATCAGGTGGCCGCCCATCGGGGTCGGGATGTCAAAAGGCACCAGTTCTGCCACGATCGTCAGCCCAAGCCATAGCATCAGCGTAAGCGGTGCTAGGCGCTGTATGGTTTTATAGGCATCGGCAAAGCTGCCGCCATGTACCTTGCGGAAGGTGGCGCCAACCATCAGGGTAAGGATCAGGAGCGGCGCGGTCAGGCGTCCAACTGTGCTCATCAGGTCAACCGCGTGGTGGGCTTCATGGGCAGACATCATGATCACATCGCTCGGCGCGTGATACAGATAGTGCGCGCCGATCAGCAGCATCACGAAAAGAATACCTGCGCCGGTTCCGATGCGGTGCGCCAGAAGTGTACGTGGTTGTGGCGTCGCACTATGGCTATCAAGCGGATGCAGAACCACATGAAGAAGCGATCCGGCGGCAAAGGCCTGCCAGTAGCCTACAAGCGGAATATTGTACCAGTCGCCTGCGAAGATCACCATCAAGTAACCAACAACAGTCATGGCGCCGAGGGCTGTCAGAACGGCAATGCCTGCCCAGGTTGTCAGCACCGGGCGCAACAGCCACCAAACCGCGATGGCAACACCAACGCGGTGCAAGAGAATGCCTGTCGCCACAAAGGCCGCGCTTTCGCTTTCATCCGCAAATGCCAGGATTGCGCCATCAGACGCCGCATGCACAACAAGGGCAAGGGCCGCGACCAGCATGACCACCCTGTGGGTCATCTCTTCTGCGCGGTGGAAAAGGAATTCAGCAATCCATGGCAGGCAAAAGCCGAAAAGGGCGATCAGCATGCCCAGCGCTCCGGCGTGGGATAAGGCCTCGGGCAGCAGGGTCAGCGCGATCAGGCCAAGCACTGTAACTAGCACGAATCCATCCAGCCCGCCCTTTAGGGCAGGCACTTTATCTACCAGGCGCGCCAAAAGCGGCGCCGCCAAAAGTAGCAGGACCGATAAAATCAGGGCCAGTTCCAAACTCAAACCTCATCACTTAGCCATTAATGCATAGTTATAATATCACAATATGGAAAGCCAGCCTAAAAGGTCAAGGTGTGCCGGTTATTTTGCATAAAAACTCCCGCAAGCCGTGGAAATCGCGGCTGCGGGAGAGAAAAGGGCTGTGACCCCCCTGTTTTCTGGTTATTTGTTTTCTGGTTAATTGTTTTCTGGGTCTGGCGAAATTCCACTCAGAACATGGGCGAGCGAATCTGCAATCACGTTGGGCCCTACTGTACGTTTGTGGGTGGCAATGAAGATGCCAAAGCCGCTTTCGGGAAAACGCCAGAACTCCGCACGAGAAAAATAGCTGCCGCCATTGTGCCAAATGAGCGGCCCCCCGGCATAGCCCGGTTCCACAGCCCAGCCGTAGCCATAATAAAAGCCTTCCTGTCCTTCAGATACATGGGGGGCGAACAAGAGCTTCTTGGATTCTGCACTCAGTATCTTGGTGCCCAAAAGCGCCCGGTGCCACTTCAGCATGTCACTTACTGTGCTCAGAAGCCCACCATTTCCCATCAGGTGCCAGTTGTCGCCGTTCAGTTCATCCAGAAGCTGTTTCTGGGACAGAAGACCTGCCACAGGTTCAGTGATCTGCGGTGCCACATACCCGCGCCAGTCGGGGCGATAATAGCCGGTTGTGAACAGGCCCGCGGGCTTCCAGATATTTTCAAAAAGGTAGGTTTCATAGGGTTCGCCGCTCGCGATCTCAATCACTGCGCCCAAAACCGAATATCCCACATTGGAATAGCTGTGGACAGTGCCTGGCGTATGCACAAGTGGGGTGCTGAACGCGCGCTTCAGATAGGCTTCCCGCGATAAGGGTTCCTCGTCGCGCCCGATCAGGTCGGGCATGCCTGCCGTATGGGTCAAAAGCTGGTGCAGTGTGATGGCCTTTTTGTCGTCAGGCAAATTGTTGAAATACTTATCAAGTCGGTCGTCCAGCTTGAGCTTGCCCCGTTCCTTGAGCTTCAGGATCGCTGCCCCGGTAAACTGTTTAGTAATGGAAGCAATATCGATCAGCGTGTCTTCGCTGTAGGGCGTCGCACCCTTCACTGCGTCACCATAAGCGCGCATGAAGAAGGTGCCATTCTGGTCTGAAATACCAACGACGCCTTCGAAGCCTTCTTTCGCAGCTTCATCAAGAACATGGCTGATCGCCGCCTCGTCGATGAATCGGGTGGTGTCTGCCGCGTGTGATGCGGTCAGCGGGGCTATCAGGGTCAGGATCAAGGGTATGAATGAGAATCGGGTTCGCATTTGGTCTCGCTTTCGTGTTGTTTGACATTCGGCTACGGATCGCCGTAACTGAGAGGTGCTTGCCAAAAGCGCCGTGAATTTGTCCTGAAGGAAAGGTTGAGAAACGTTGAGGGAAGACGAAGACACAGCAATTTCAATGCTTTACGAGAAGCGCTTTCTGCTGGGCGATGTCACGGTCGATGGTGCACACCACACGCTCACCATGCAGGATGGCAGCGAAATCAGGCTTGAGCCACGCTTGATCCGGTTGCTTGCCCGGCTTGCCGCAGCAAAAGGGGAGCCGGTTCTGAGGGATACATTACTGGCGGAGGTTTCCAGCCTGCCATACACGGGGGACGAGGCCCTGACGCAAAGCATCTCGAAGCTGCGGCAGGCGCTTGGGGATACGGCCAAAGCACCCCGTTTTATCAAGACGATCCCCAGGAAAGGCTATGCGCTGGTGGCGCCTGTGGCCTTAATAGGGGAAGGGGACAGCAAAGTGCCGGTGAAGGCAGACACGCGTGTCGAAGTGTTGCCGCCAGCGAATGCGGTAGCTTCCCACAAAAACCAGACTGCCCTGACGGTATTGGCCGTGGCAATTTTGCTTTTGTCCGGGCTTCTGGTGTGGACTGCCATGAACCCGCGAGAAGTTGTGCGCGAGACAGAACTTTTTCTGGAAGAAGACCCGGAAATCATCAACGAGGGTGATCAGGAATTCATTGAAAAAGGCCGCCAGGAATTTCACGAGAAAGAAAAGTCGGACCCAACGCCCTAGAGCCAAGTGCCCACAAGTGTGACAGGCTTCGCCCCAAGGCCCAGCTTGAAACGCGCGATGCCTGCGCCTTCGCCCGTGTTGATGCCACCCATATCCAGAAAACGGATGCCGCGCTCCTTCAGCGCCAGCATGCCTTCCCATAGAACCCTGTTCTGGGCGTTCATGCGCCTGCCGTCATCGCCGCTCCAGCCGATGTGATATGTGGCGCTGTTGCCGTGCAGCAAAAACACCGCGCCCGCCACCTTCTTGCGCCCGGCAATCGCGCTTACGCTCATCACGCCCACACTGGGGTCATCTGGTGCGAAACGGTCGGCAATGCTTGCGTAAATTGGCACAAGCCCGGTGGGAATGCCCTGATAACCGCGTGTCTTTTGCTGGGCGGTTTCCTTTTCCAAAAGCCAGGCATACTGGTGCTGTTTGCGCCCACCGACAGTGATCTCAAGCGTGCTACCCTCAGCGCTTTTAAGCTGGTTGCGCCACTTGGCGTTAAGGGACGCGCGCAGGGTTTCTGTGTCAGCCGCCAGATCGCACCAGATGGTGCTATAGCCTGTCATGACGCGCCGGTATCCCGCTTGCTTGAGCAGGCCCTGGTTATCAGCCGTGTCTTCCAGTTCCGGCTGGAAAGCCATGAAGTTCCAGCGCCACGGGTTGAAGTGGCGGCGCAGCGCGCGAAAAACGGCGGCGCGTGCGGCGCTATCCAATTCCCCAGTCCACAACGGGCCGCGCATCAGGCTGTTCAGGCGGATCAGGCCATAAAAGCGCCGCTGCCCGACAAGGGCGAGGCCCACCGTGTTGCCGTCCACGAGAATGTTCAGCTGCTGCACTGCGGCGCTGATGGCCTGCAGGGTCTCGCCGTAGGCCCAATGTTGTTGAAGCGCGACAGGTGTTTCCTGCGCCAGCCCTTGCCAAAGCGACCGGTCGATCCCCCCTAAGGTGAAGGCGATGTCGGTAAGGCTAGGCAAGTGCTATTCCCCCTGATAAGGTCCGGGCATTATGGCAAAGCGTGAAGAAATTACTGAAGTGATGGGGTGGCGCATTGCCCCACCCCGGATAACAAGAGGCGCCGTTTTGGCTGCGCTCAAATATATCGCCTTGCCCATCACGTTGGGCCTGACGTTGCTGGATGTGATGTTTTATCTCTTTTTCCAGCATGTTCTTGAGCGCTGCTACGGCATCCTTTGTCTGTTGACCTAGCTATCCACCGAGATCAGTTCAACGGTGAAGATCAGCGTTGAAAATGGTGGAATGCTGCGGGAGCCGCGCTCGCCATAGGCCAGGTCGTAAGGAATGAAGAATTCATACTTCGCGCCTTCTTTCATCAGCTGCACGCCTTCGGTCCAGCCTTTGATCACGCCATCAAGCGGGAATTTGGCTGGCTCGCCGCGGTCATAGCTGCTGTCGAACTGAGTGCCGTCGATCATGGTGCCTTTATAGTGCACGGTAACCATGGAAGTCTCTTCCGGGCTTTGGCCGGTGCCTTCCTCAACCACGCGGTACTGAAGGCCGCTTTCAAGAACGACAACGCCGTCTTGCTTCTTGTTTTCTTCAAGCCAGGCGAGTTGCTCGTTCTTGTGTGCTTCAGCCATTTCCTCGGCTTTTTTTTGTGCTTCTTCGAGAGTCATCACGTCCAGAAGTTCCACATCGAACACAAGCGTTGCATTGCCGGGGATAACGCCGCCAGCACCATTTTCGCCGTAGCCGATTTCAGCCGGGATCACCAGTTCCCACTTGTCGCCAACCTGCATGAGCTGAAGGGCTTCGGTCCAGCCCGGGATCAGGCGCCCAGCAGGAAAAGTGGCTGGTTCGCCGCGCTTGTAGCTGCTGTCGAACTCGTTGCCATCGATCAGACGACCGGCATAATGCACAGTTACATAATCGGCTGCTGTTGGGCTCCGGCCATCACCGCTTTCCACAACACGGTACTGAAGACCGGATTCTGTAACCTGCACGCCTTCCTTCGTTTTGTTTTCTTCAAGGTATGCCAGGTTTTCAGCGCGGAACGCTTCTCTCTCACTCATTGTATCAGATGCTTTCTGTTCGTCGGTTTGCGCATCTGCCATGTCGGCCGATGCTTTTTCGGATTGTGTTTCCGCCTGCTCGGCACTATTGGTGCCGGTGTCTGTTTTTTTCTCTTCTTCGCTTTCGCCACTGCAGGCTGCTAAGCTGAGTACGGCAGCAACGGCCGCTACTCTGATGCTCGTTTTCATGAGGCCTCCTCGCTCGAATTTCTGCGGGGACACTAGCCCGCTAGAGCGATGGGGAAAAGGAAAAAGCGGTATTTCATACCAGATTCGAGGTTAAAAGCATGAAGGTCGCCGACACAGAGATCAGGAAAGCCATTCTGGAGCAAATTGAGGTTGCCAGAAGCGTTGCACCACGGGATGTTGCACAGGCTGTCACGCCCGAAGGGGAAGACTGGCGCAAGTATCTGCCTCGCATCCGCGCTGAGGCTGTTAAGCTGCATGGTGAAGGCCTGTTGCTTTTCATCCGTAAGAAGAAAGTGGTTTCCCCCGAAGGCTTGAAAGGCATCTACCGTTTTTCCAAACCGGAACAGGAATAGATGCGTATGACTTCTTGGCAAGGGCGCCATTCGCGCCTAAACTGGTTGCCTTAAGAAGGAGTGCACCATGGGGGGTCAATTACCACTAGTGGACAAGCCTGTCCTGGACCGGCTTGCCGCAGAGGTTGGCGAAGAATCGGCATCTTTCCTGCTCAATTCATTGATGCAGGAGATTCGCGATTCGGGGTCGGAACTGGTGCAGCATGCATCCGAGGGTGACCTGAACCAACTTGAAATTCAGGCGCATGCTCTCAAAAGTGCGGCGCGCAGCTTTGGTGCTATGCGCCTGGGCGAAGCCTGCCAGGCGCTGGAGTTCGCAGCCAAAGGCGATGCATCGGCAGAGCTTGCGAGGCTGTTGGATCAGTTCAGGGCTATTTCGGAAGAAACGCTTCTGGCTTTCAGCACACACTGAAAGCCTGATGAGCCTTAAAAAGCTGTCAGTTGGCCGATTTCGGCCCGTAATTCTGTGAGGCCCCAGCCTTTTTCGCTGGAGGTGGCCATGATAACCGGATGGCAGGCGATGAATTTCTTCGCGTCTTCCTGCGTTTTTTTCACGATCTTCTCACGGTCAGCCACCTTGAGCTTGTCCAGCTTGGTCAGCACGATCTGATAGTTCACAGCCGCTTCATCAAGCATGGTCATGATCTCGCGGTCGTTTTCCTTGAGACCATGGCGGCTATCGATCAACAGCAATACACGGCGAAGATTTGGACGACCACGAAGGTAATCCTTCACCAGCCGCGTCCATGCATTCACCTTTTTTCGTTCGATCTTGGCATAGCCATAGCCCGGCAGATCGACCAGATAGGCAGGGGTGTTGAGCTCTACGCCCATCTCGAAATAGTTCAGTTCCTGCGTGCGGCCTGGTGTGTTCGATGTGCGCGCCAGCGTCTTGCGGCCAGTCAGCGCATTCACAAGGCTGGATTTACCAACGTTGGAGCGGCCCGCGAAAGCGACCTCAGGGCGGTCAGAGCCCGGCAGAGTTCCCAAGGATACAGCACCCATGACAAAGTCCACACGGCCAGCAAACAAAAGCCGGCCGCGTTCCAGGTCTGATTGGCTGTAGCGCTCTTCTTCGTTCACCTTATTTACCTGCCTTGCCAGCGGCTTCGCGGCGGGCGTGCTCACGCTTCATGATGAACGACTGCTGCGCGATGGAAAGCAGGTTGTTCCATGTCCAGTATAGCACCAAGCCAGCGCTGAAGCGCGCCATGATGAAGGTGAAGAAGATCGGCAGCAGGCTCATGATCTTCTGTTGGGTTGGGTCCATGCTAGTTTGTGGGTTCAGCTTCTGCTGCAACCACATGGTGATGCCCATCAGGATCGGCAGCACGCCGATAGCGATCATGGCAGGTGGATCCCACGGAATCAGGCCAAAGAGGTTCACCGGTGTCAGGTGGTCTGCAGCCGACAGGTCGGTGATCCAGCCAAAGAAGGGTTGGTGACGCATCTCGATCGTTACATACAGCGTTTTATAGAGCGCAAAGAAGATGAAGATCTGCGGGATCATCGGCAAACAACCGGCCATCGGGTTGATCTTCTCTTTTTGATAGAGCGCCATCATTTCCTGCTGCAGCTTCTGCTTGTCGTCTTTGTAGCGTTCCTGCAGTGCCTTGATTTTCGGCTGCGCGTCTTTCATGTGGCTCATGGAGCGGTAAGACTTGTTCGCCAGCGGGAACAGGATCAGCTTCAGGATCACAGTCATCAGAAGGATCGCGATACCATAGTTGCCAGTTACGCCAAAGAGCCAATGCAGGCCTTTGAAAATCGGGCGGGTCAGCCAATAGAAGTAGCCCCAGTCGATTGTGCGGTCGAACAGGGAAATGCCGTATTGCGCTTCGTATTTGTCGATCGTTGCAACGATTTTCGCACCAGCATAGAACTGGTTGGTGGTCTCAAGGGATGCACCCGCCGCCACTGTTTGCCAGTTCTGAACATAATCCACACGGTAACCCTGGCCGGTTTTCAGCATGCGGGAACGGGAAAGTTCAGCTTCTTGATCAGGGATCAGTGTAGTCATCCAGTATTTGTCGGTGATGCCCATCCAGCCACCAGTGCTGGCAGTGTCGAAATTGCCGTCATCGGTAAGGTCGCTGTAGGTTTTTTCTTCGAGGGTGCCGTTGAACACACCCAGTGGCCCTTCATGCAGGATGTAAAGACCATCGGTTTTGGGTTCGCCGTGACGGCTGATCAGCGCATAAGGCGCGAGCTGCAGCGGCTCATCAGTGGAGTTGATCACGGTTTGCGTTACCGTGAACATAAAGTGTTCGTCCAGCGCCACTTTCATCAGGAAGCGCACGCCGTCGCCGTTATCCCATGCAAGCGTAACCGGTTGGCCGGGCGCCAGGGTCTCGTTGTCGGCTGTCCAGGCGCTGCTGGCATCCGGCACGGCGACACCGTTCTGGTGGCTTGCGCTCCAGCCGAAACGCACAAAGTAGGCTTTGTCGTCACCATAAGGTGTCAGCAGGCGTACATTCGCGGCATCGTCTTCAAGGCTTACTTTGTGGTTGGTCAGCAGCAGGTTGTCAAAGCGTGCACCGCGCAGCGAAAGGCTGCCTGTCAGCTCAGGGTTGGTGATGGTGACCGAACCGGCATCCTCAAAGGCTGCAGCGGTTTGGGAATCTGTGGTGGTTGCATCAGCAATATCACTTGGGGCCCGTTCTTTCGGTGCAATGCTTTCTTCTGCCGCTTGCTGAAGCGCCTGCTGCTGCATGGCTTCCTTTTGCGGCGAGATGAACAAAGCGTTGTAGCCGAAGAAGACCGCAATTGAGATTACGGCAAACAGCACGATATTCTTAGTGTCACCCATGAGATGTCATACCCTGATCATTTGACCGGTCTTTGCCGGCCTCCAAATTCTTTTCACACCCGCATCCAGTGCCATGCTTGTGCGCGTTGTGCCCGTCGGAATCGGTCGGGCGCACGCTTTGTGGCACAGGATCGTACCCAAATCCACCCCAAGGGTGGCATCGGGCGATGCGTTTTATTGCCAGCCAACCGCCCCTAAGTCCACCATGAACACGCAAGGCTTCGATTGCATAGCTGCTGCAGGTAGGTTGAAACCGGCAACTAGGGCCGGTCAGTGGCGAGATAAATAGCTGGTAAAACCGTACAAGTCCGTAAAGAGGATAAGCCAGCAGACTGAGGCGCTGATCGTGCTTCTTCTGCTGTTCCGGCATCAGCCTTTACCTTGCTTTTTCTTGAAGTTCTGCGGTTTACCCGGTTTTAGATCGGCACCCGCATGCAGTTTTGCAAGGGCCCATTTCAGATCTGCCTGCAATTTTTCGAAATTATAGCTGGGTGCAGAGGGCCTGCCGATCACCACGTACGTCCACCCCATTTGCCCATATTGCGGCAATATAGCGCGGGTTGCTTCCTTCAGCCGCCTGCGGGCTTTGTTGCGTATAACCGCCTTGCCCACTTTCTTTGAAACGGTGAAACCGGCCTTGGGGGGCGAATCACCCGCTCCCGGCATGGCCTGCAGAATAAAGCTTGGCGTTACCCATTTCCGGCGTGTGTTCGCCACGGCCAGATAGTCGGGCCGCTTGGTGATTCTCGCCAGTTTGCTTTTCGGTTCTGTGGTCACGGCATCATCGCCCGGGAAAGGGAGCCAAAAACAACAAAAGCCGACCGGATATCTCTCGGTCGGCATTCATCGTGTGTGATAGAGGAGCCCAAAAGGGCACCCAGACCTTTACGCCGACAGGCGCTTCCGGCCTTTAGCACGGCGTGCACGAAGCACAGCACGGCCACCTACAGTTGCTTTACGCGCACGGAAACCGTGACGGCGTTTGCGCACCAGTACACTCGGTTGAAAGGTCCGTTTCACTTGACTTACTCCAGTTAATCGCCTTGCTCTGCGGTTGATTGCGGCCCGGCGTCCAATTTCGAGCGCGCTGTATAACCGTCAGATACAGGGAAGTCAACAGCGCTTGAACGGGTTTTTCCGCTCCAGGCGGTTCTTGTACCATAATTTGGCCTGCTTTCGCCATAAATTAAGAGAAATCAGCCGTTTCGCGCCGATACACCATTGCAGAATGGCAGGTATTGAGCGAATCGAGGCTGGACGACAATGAAAAAGTACTAGTATAGGCCTATTAGTTTACTTGCTTTTCTTTGCAGGATGAGATTCAACACAACTTATGCCCGAGCATTATAAACCGCTGACTTCCAGTCTCAGGTCTCGCCTGCTAATCCTCACCTTCTTGTTCGTGATGGGGATTTCGGCGCTTATCTATCCAACGTCTATCGCGTCTTTCCGGCAGGACTTCCTTGAGACTCGGCTGGAGAACGCCCAGATCGCAGCGTTGGCGCTTGAAGCGGCTCCTAATAATATGGTGAGCCCCGAACTTGAGCAGCGCCTGCTGACGCAGTCAGGTGTTATTGCCATGATCATGCGGCGGGAAGATAAAAGCCTGCTTCTCGGTTTCGATATGATGCCGGAAGAAGCGGAAGCCACTTATGATCTCAGGAATCCGTCCCTTGGCATGCTGATCATGGATGCTTTTGGCACGCTTGAAAGTGGCGGGGGCAGGATTATCCGAGTCCTAGGTGATCCGATGGTGCCCGGCACCCGCATGTTGGAGATCACCCTGGGGGAGGCTGATCTTTATGCCGCGCTGAAGAACTATTCCAATAATGTGCTTTTATTGTCGCTCATTACGTCGCTGTTTACCGGGATTCTTGTGTATCTGGCGCTGCACTGGCTGTTGGTGCGGCCAATGCGCAGGCTGAAGGACCGAATCGTGACTTTCCGTCGCCAGCCTGAGGCTGTGCCAGGTCACACGCGGGAAAATCGTCGCCCGGATGAAATCGGCCTGGTGGAACGGGAATTGGTGCGGATGCAGGAAGAGTTGCGGCAAAACCTGAAGCAGAAATCCAACCTCGCGGCGCTTGGAGAGGCTGTGGCCAAGATCAATCATGACCTGCGGAACATTCTGGCAACGGCGCAGCTTGCGTCCGATTCGCTGCAGCGGGTGGATCATCCTGGCGTTCAAAAGATTTCCCGACGGCTGGTGAATAGCGTCAGCCGCGCAGTGGCGCTGTGCGAAAGCACGATCAGGCACGGCAAAGCCGATGACCCGATCCCAGAGAAGGAGTGGACGCGCCTAGATGAACTGATCAGCGATGTTGCCGTGTCGTTGGGGCTGGATGAAGACAGCAAGTTCGAGTTCGTCTGCAACGTGACGGCTGAGGAAACAGTTTATGCAGACCCAGAGCAGTTGCACAGGGTTCTGTTGAACCTGTGCCGCAATGCCCATGACGTGCAGGGTGAAACCGGCACGATTTGCGTGAGCGCCAAGAAAGATAAGGACGGCACAGTTCATATCAAGGTTGCTGACAAGGGGCCGGGCATTCCCGAGGCAATCAGGCCCAGGCTTTTCAAGGCGTTCCAATCTTCCCGCGCGGGCGGCACTGGGCTTGGCCTTGCTACGGCGCGAGACATTGTTCTCTCTCATGGTGGGCAGATTGCCTTGGCCGATACGGGGCCAGAAGGTACGACCTTCATGGTTTGCTTGCCGGGTAAGGAAAAATAGCGAGCCTTTTCAGGAAAAGGATTTTCGATGCGTGTTATAGCTAAACCCGGTAACAGCGATTCGATCACTGATATTAAAGGCGTGCGCGTCGGTCAATCGCACCATGAGGGCGTTAAAACCGGCGTGACCGCTATTATCCCCGATGCACCTGTTGCCATGGGCGTGGATGTGCGCGGTGGTGGCCCCGGCACACGCGATACTGAGGCGCTCGACCCTTCTTGCCTTGTTGAAAAAGTGCATGGCGTTGTTCTTTCAGGTGGATCTGTTTTTGGCCTTGCCGCGGCAGACGGTGTGATCTCCGCCCTGTCTGAACAGGGCGTAGGCCTGCCGCTTGGGCCGCGCAAGGTGCCCGTGGTGCCTTCAGCGATCCTCTTTGACCTGATGAACGGTGGCGACAAGGATTGGGGCCAGGATGCGCCATACCGCACGCTTGGGGTGCGTGCGGTTGAGGCTTTGGGCGTAGATGTTCAGATGGGTGCGGCCGGTGCCGGGTTTGGTGCGCGGGCCGGTGCCGAGGCAGGCGGTATCGGCACTGCAAGCTTTGAAACAGAAGACGGTTTGCAGGTAGGTGCCATTGTTGCTGTTAACAGTTTCGGTTCCGTAACAAATGGGGCTGAAACTGTACTTGGCGATGTGACCCTGCCCAAGCTCGGGCTGGTGGGTGCTAACACAACCATTGCAGCCATAGCAACCAACCTGGCGCTTGATAAGGCAGGCTGCAAACGCCTGGCGATTATGGCTCAGGATGGCCTTGCCCGGTCTATCCGGCCGATTCACACACCGTTCGATGGTGATACCGTGTTTGCCTTTTCAACGGGTGATAGGCCGCTTGAAGGGGAACTGGCGTCAACAATGGCGGTGTTGGGCACTTTGGCTGCTGATGCGCTGGTGCGTGCGGTGGAAAAGGCGTTGTCCTAAGCGCGTTTCTTAGGGTTTGTTCTCAAACAGTTTCTGGCGCTCGGCGACGATAAATTTCTCGAGAATATCGGCCTCGGTGTTTGCTTGTGCGGCGATTGCGGGCATATCAAGCCCGATCAGTGCATCAAGGCGGCTTGCTGTGCTGCTAAGCCGGGTTAACGCCAGTTGGGCTGCGAACCACAGGTCTTGCAGGTCTTCGCCTTCAGCGCCTGCAATTTTTGCCTTTGCCTCGCGGTAGGCCAGCGTTTCAAGGCGCAGGCTTTCCTTGATGTCGTTCAATAAGGTTGCTGCTTCTGCTTCTGTGGTTGGGGCGGTGTCTTCTGTTGGCGCTTTGGGCACGGCACCCTTCATGCCGGGCCTGCTTGCGGGCAGGGGCAGGTTGGGGTCAACAGGGGTCTGGGTTTCGGCGCGTTCTATCTGGCGCTCGCGATCTTTCGGGTCCGGCAGCGGGTCGGAAAGATTCGGCCAGTCTCTGCCGCCGATCGAGCAACCAGCCAGCATGGTCGCTAGAATAAAACCTGAGACAAAATTTCCACGCATTATAACAACAAAAGCCTTTATTTCCCGGGGACTTGAGACCCCAACACTATCTTTGAATTGTGTCGATAACAAGAAAAAGAGAATTCCCTCTTGCAATATAAATTCAATCTGATTAGGTTCCGCCGCACACCACGAGGCGAAAGCCCCTTGGTGACAATTTGATGGCATGCACCGGTAGCTCAGCTGGATAGAGCACCAGACTACGAATCTGGGGGCCGGGGGTTCGAATCCTCCCCGGTGCGCCACTCAAAAAACAACCCGCCTTCACGGCGGGTTTTTTTATGGCGCACCAATTCTGAACCTATCTGGGCGCCACTCAAAAAACAACCCGCCTTCACGGCGGGTTTTTTTATGGCGCACCAATTCTGAACCTATCTGGGCGCCACTCAAAAAAAGACCCGCCTTTGTGGCGGGTTTTTTATGGCACACCAATTCTGAACCTATCTGGGCGCCACTCAAAAAACGACCCGCCTTTGTGGCGGTTTTTTTATGGCAGTCGCCCGCTTCTCCTATCTAGCGTCCCGCCACATAAGCCACATAGGTGGACACCCGTGCGCCGGGATGATTTCCTCCGTCACGCGAAACCCATGGCGTTCGTAAAAAGGCGTGTTGCGCGGTTTGGAATTTTCAAGAAACGCAGGCATGCGCGCCGAATCGACCTCTTGCAAGGCCATTTTCATCAGGGTGCTGCCCACGCCAGCACCCTGCAGGCTTGGGTCAACACCAATGGCAAACAGATAGTAGTGCGGGCAG
This sequence comes from Alphaproteobacteria bacterium, assembly GCA_013372925.1. GTDB lineage: Bacteria > Pseudomonadota > Alphaproteobacteria > Sphingomonadales > Kordiimonadaceae > Kordiimonas. Next base: position 1,752 of record JABXIV010000154.1, on the reverse strand, counting down.
GAAGGGTGCTTGGCCATCAGGTTGGCATCCAGCACCATGCCGCGCCTCAGGGCCTTAAGGCCGCCATGCGAGAGGATAGCGGACGCGAGCGCCAGATTGCCCTTCGCGCCATAGTTTTTGGTGGCACCGGGTGGTAACCACAGGGTGCCGGCAAGCCCGCTGTCGCTGACATGGCCGAACCCATGTCGCAGGAAAAGATATTTTGCCATGGCCGTGAAGGCTGGCCGCATGGCTGCCGTGCCGTTGAAGGTCCACAGGTTTACCGGATCATCGGCGAAGGCATTTGCGATGATTTGCCCGATCAGGGCTGAGTCGTCAGCCCCCAGGTTGCGGTATGTATCAGACATAGAAATACCCGATAAAAATGAAACTGTTTCACCTTTATCGGGTATGATTTAGTCGTATTGCAAGAGATTCCCGGAAATTATGGTGCCCGGTTCATCTCCTCCATCATTTTGCGGGTATTGCGGTCACGTACCACCATGATGGCCCATACAGCCAGAATGACCCACAGGACAAAGCCGCCAAATAGGGCAAAAATCCAGGAAATTACCCAGACAACCGCGCTCAGGATCGCCTGAAACGGTTTGCCGGCCAGCAGTAGCGCCAGCGGTGGAATCAGCAATGCAAGAAGATACAGCATGAATACTCCCCTTTAAGACAATGGCGTACAGTAGGCGCAAGGCAGATTCGTTGGCAAGCCTCTTAGGTGTTGAATATAGAAAAGCCGACCCTCAAGAGGCCGGCTTCAATGCATTTGCCATGATAGCCAGAAGGGCTAGATCTTCGGCAGATCTTCCTCAAGTACACAGACATTCATGGAATAGGAGACTTCGCCTTCGTCTTCGTCGCGATAAATCACGCCGATGAATTCCTCACCCAGCATCATTTCAACCGAATCATTGGCCTTTGGGCGCCGGATCAGCTTGATCATGTTGTTGTTGAACTTGCCCTGCAGATAGGCTTGAAGTCGTGCGATCTCGTTCGGTGTCACCCTGAAGCTCCTCGGTCCTGAAAGTATTTGCCTTGGTTTATCGAAGGCAGCCCCCTGAATGCAAGGAAAACCATACATATTCTGTATGCACTGGGCTGTTTAGCCTTTATAGCTTGTTAATGTTTCCCCGTTAGATAGCTTACTTGGGGTATTTGACAAGCTAAGGATGAACCATTCGTGAGTGCGCAAAACACATCATATGCCGGTGATGAAGAGTTGGTAGCCCAGTTTCTGGAGTGGACTGGCAGCGCCATGCTGGAAATGCGGGATATTGTGAATGGTATGGCTGACACTGAAGCCAAGGACGCCGATACGTCCACGCGCCTGTATGATCTGTCACATAACATCAAAGGCATGGGGGCCAGCTTCGATTTTCAGTTGATGACCTCCGTCGGCACATCTCTGTGTAAATATATTAAAACGGCAGATGGTGATCTGAGCAAGCGCGTGATCGACGCCCATGTACGGGCCTTCGAAGTTGTTCTTGAACACAAGATCAAGGGCGATGGCGGAGAAAAGGGCGCCGCGCTTGAAAGCCGTTTGGCAGCAATCATTGCTGAAGCAGGTTGATCGGCCCTTAAATCCTTTTGATATTTGTTCTCTTTATGTTCTTTTGTCTTGCCGAAAGCGAGCCCCTTTGCCATGCTCTCGCTGTATAGAAGGTGGCAGGTGGTTTCATGGCATATCCTGAAAAATCGGCTGAGGACTCGCAGCAGGCAAGGCCAAACATAACGGAAGCTGTCACGAAAGGTGCTGTG
>JABXIV010000220.1 GCA_013372925.1 Alphaproteobacteria bacterium | reverse complement strand
GACCGATGCTCGTGAAAGCAGTCGGTCACTGCTTATTTCAACCGGTCCGAAAACCGGTGAAACATGTCGGAAAATATAGATGATGATCACCAGACCACCGTCCACATCTCCCTTCCAATCTACAATGTCAAAGAGCAAAAACCTTGTCCCGTTCTCCCTGCCAGCGTGGCTGGGCGTTGGGGTCAAGCGTCCCGGCGGTGCGTCGCGCTGTGCGGTGCGCCCCGTCGGTGTGGGGCGGGTTATAGGGGTGGTTTCTCACCCTGTAAACACCTTTTTTCAGTTTTTTCGAAAAAAGTGCCAGTTAACCCGCGAAAGGCCATTTTCTTTCCGAAAATGTTACAAAACACTTAATGATGAATAATAATATTTCAAGGGGTGCGTAGACACGCGGGAGGCCTAGGCCGATAACCTGGCCAAAGTGAGTCAAACACCCCCGCCTGATGGCTGATATGAGTGAATCATCGTGCAAGACAGGCCCGACTCTATGACTATGCGTGGATCTATATAAGGAAACCGCAGGAAATTGCGGGTCTGAGCGGGAATCAGTTGCCCCCGCCCTTCTTGTCTTCAGCCTTCTTATAGGCGTTCAGCATATTGATCATGGCCCCAGTTTCCTGGAAATCCGCCGCTGTTTGCTGCACCGCCTCGCTAAATTGCTCTTCAAACAGGATAGCTGCACCGCCTTCGGTTGCCACACGACGACTGAACGCACCACCATCGGTGGCGGGTGACCACTGGTAAGAATCACCCGGCATAATCATACCAAGCAAACCCTGAAGCGCCTGAAGCGGTTTCGATATAGGTGCGGGCGCCTGATAGCGGCGTATTGGGCCAACGCTGACAACGCTTCTGTTCACCATGGTTTCATCCTGACCAACCATGGCGCGGGCAACCTGCCCCAGAAACATCCGATTCTGATAATCGCTCATACCAATGCCGGTGTCGTTCTTGGTGAGAGAGCCTTTTATCCAGTCGCCCACAGAAAGGACGGAACCATCTTCCATAATAATATAGCTGTCCCGAAGGTCGGCTCCTTTGGGAAGAGCCACCTCGCTGTCGTCACTCGGGTCTTTCTTTTTCATCTTCGGGAAGACAGGCACCACCAAAGGGCCATCCTTTTGCGTGCCCCTGGCCTCATCATCGCTATTGCTTTGCGCGGCCACCCCGTTCGCGACAGCCAATATCAGGATCACGATAGAGGCAATCATCGCCACCACAACGATGATCGGCGTTTTCCTCGCCCCTGATTTCCGGCCCATAGAATCGGGCATAAGCGGCTCCTCGCATAACCGGCTTGATATTCCTAACAGGAAGTGATTTTCTGTAAAACAATAATTTTAGGCAGAAATAGGGCAAAAGACCATGTCTGGACCATCAAACAGCGTTCCCATCCTTAAATGGGTGATCCGTCTTTCCATCCTGATCACCATCGGCATGACCTGCTGGCTTTGGATCGCACCGGAAGGATTGCGCATGCTTGGCGCTGACCTAAGCCGAATCGAAAGCTATGGCCCGATCGAGGATTTGCCCACATGGCAACGCGTCGGCGGTTTCCTGACAGATGCCGTTCCTGCCGCGCTGCTTGTATATGCCCTGTGGCAGATATTGCTGATGATAAAAGAAATCGAGCACGGCCGATGGTTCGAAGAGGTTTCAGAAAAAGCCTGCCGCCGCGCGGGCATCCTGATGCTGTGGGGAGTGCTGGCGCATTTCCTGAACGAGACCATCATGGCACTTATCCTGACAGCAAGCAGGGAGCCGGGACAAAGGGAACTGGTTATCAGTGTTTCAAGCGACCAGCTATTGGGGTTGGTTCCTGCCCTAATGGCACTTGTTATCGCCCAAATGCTTCGACTGGCCCGCGCCCAGCGCGACGAACTGAACCAGATCATATAGGAGACGGCGAATGCCTATTACCGTGCACCTTGATGTGATGCTGGCGAAGCGCAACGTTAAATCGAAAGATCTCGCAGCCCATGTGGGAATCACCGAAGCCAATCTTAGCCTCTTGAAATCAGGCAAGGTGAAGGGCGTGCGCTTCGGCACGCTTGAAGCCATCTGCGATTATCTGGATTGCCAACCGGGTGACCTGCTGCAGTATGAAAAAGAATGAGGGTTAAAAGCGGAAGGACAGCGTAACCGCGCTATAGCGGTGCGAAGAACTGCCCTGGAACTCTGATGTGCGGAACGCATTTGTGAAGGCGATCCGCATGGCGCCAACGAACACCACGGCCCCGGCCTGTATTTCACCCAGGATTTCATTCTTGTTTACATGGTGGGGATGATCCCGCCATGTGCCGTCCAAAAAGATATTGCGCGCGATCGCCCGCACTTCAGCGCCGGCAAACAGATACATGTCCAAGCCGTCACCAGAAAAATGGTCGCTGCCCGGCAGGCTGGGCTGAATGCGCGGCGGCGCGCCCATATCACGGTCGAGATTCGTTCCCAACCGCAGGGTCAGACCCCCTGCCCCATATGTATAGACATTGCCGAGCGCCACACCCCAGTGCGGCGTAAAATCGAACGCCAGATTTTCTGAAACCTCAACCGGGGCAAACTGCCAGCCACGCGTATAATAAAGATTAAGCCCCGGTTCGTTGGGAAGCTGGTGCGCCCACCCGTTTGGGCGCGGGCTGTCGATCACACTGTGCCACCAACGCTGGGTCTTGCTGGCCACAGACGCGGGCCCAACCATGCCCACATCCAGCTTGATCACCTCATACCCGGTATCATCCTCGGCCGTGACACCAAATTCCAGATACAACCACCCAGCGTAGGGCCTGTCATCTTCGATCAGGTCAAACGATTCGATATCCGCGGGCGTGTACATGTTCTGGCCAAGGGCCACACTATAATAGAGGTCAGGTTTCAACTTAGTGCTGGCAAGCGGCGAGAAGCGACGCAGGTAGTTG
>JABXIV010000073.1 GCA_013372925.1 Alphaproteobacteria bacterium | reverse complement strand
CCTCACCTGCTGAGATCGCAGTTTCAAATGCTGCCGCAGCACCCGATGTAACGAATTCGATGCTGGCCTGATTGTAACGCGCCACAAGCGGTGCCAGTTCTTTTGTCAAGCCTGCAGCGCTCCCGCCTTTCGCCTGAAGAAACTCGGCCAGCGTCTTTGAAGACGCTTCCAGTTTGCCGATCCCCACAGCAACAACCTGCAGCGCATCTTCCTGATTGCCCAACCGGTTCTCAACAGCAGTGAAAACTTCATCAAAGGCATGAGACGCGTTTTCCAAGTTGGTCGCTGTGCTTTCCTCGCCGGCAGCCGTCAACATTTCCATAACATCGCGACGGGTTTCTTCGGCTCGCGCCTGCGCCGCAGTCATCCTTGCCTTGTCCTGATCCCGGCCTGAAAATGCATAGGCGCGCAATGCCCCTGTCTGGGCAGCGATGTCTGCCGCATAATCATTCACATGGCGAACAATATCAGTTTTGTCTGCAATTGCCTGAGAGACGTCCTCAAGCCCCCTTAGGCCAGACGAAGAAATGCGATTTGCGGCAGCCAAAGTGATAATGACAGACGCGAAACCAAGAATGATGCGAAGCCTAACTGAAAGACGCATGAAACAACCCTTATAGAATCGGGCCGTCTCATAGAACATGAAACGACCCCCCAATCGTAATCTGACTAGAGATTAGCGAGTCATTGTTTCAGTTGTATTTCCATAATCTTCAAATTTAGGCTTAGAAAACAGCCACTTGTAACCGAAATGAAATATTCGACATCATCAAGGATACAATTCTGACAAATTCCATTCATTGCTGTCATTCAGGCTGTAAGTCACCCGTTCATGCAAACGGAATTTCCTGTCGCGCCAGAATTCAAAATATTTGGGCTTAAGCCGAAAACCTGACCAGAATTCAGGCCGCGGTATATCGCCTGCGCCAAACTTGGCAGTATAGGAGGCAATCGCCGTTTCAAACTCAAAACGCCCTTCCATCTCACGCGACTGTTTTGAGGCCCAGGCACCAATCCGGCTGGTTCTGGGCCTGGATGCAAAATAGGCGTCTGCTTCTTCCACTGTCACCGGCTCAACGCGACCTTCAATGCGAATCTGGCGTCGCAACGTTTTCCAATGAAACAACATGGCAACGTTGGGGTTGTCAGCCAACTCACCGCCCTTGCGGCTCTCTAGGTTCGTGTAAAAAACAAGCCCACTACTGTCACAGCCTTTCATCAGAACCATACGAACACTTGGAATACCTTCTGGTGTGCTTGTCGCCAAGGCAATCGCCGTTGGATCATTGGGCTCGGATTCTGTTGCTTCCTCAAGCCAAGAATTTACCAAATCGAATGGCGCATCAAAGGGAGCTGTTTTTTTTGACACCGGCTTTACCTCACTAAAAATTCATTTTGCCGCCATATGCTCTAACTTTTGCTATAGCAAATCTAAGCATCTCTAATATCAAGCATATTGCGCCATACAGGCAGGCGCATATATGATGTTTGGCACACGTGATTCAGTATCTGTTTTTTAGGTTTGATACAATCCTATGAAGGACCTTTATAATATTTTGGGCATTTCGCGCGACGCCAGCCAAGCTGACGTGAAGAAAGCCTATCGTACGCTTGCGAAAAAGTACCACCCGGACACAAACAAAGACGATCCGAAAATTGCGGATCGCTTCAAGGAAGTGTCGGCTGCATACGCCATTCTGGGCAATGAACAACAACGTACACGCTATGATCGCGGCGAAATTGATGAAACGGGCGCTGAAACCCGCAGCCACGCGAACCCCTTCGGGTTTGGCGGCGGCGCAAGGCAGTCCCGCGCATCCAGTGGATTCTCTGATTTCGACATGGATGAGGCCCAAGATATTTTCTCGGACTTTTTCCGATCAGCCACCCGCAGGAAAGGCGGAAACGGTGGAAAATCAAATCCCTTTGAAAGGTCTGGTCGTCAAAAAGGCCTGGACATCAGCTATCAGATCACGATTGGATTTGAGGAGTCCATCACTGGCAGCACCCGCAGGTTGACACTGAATGATGGCAAGAATGTTGATATCAAGATCCCACAGGGCATCAAAAATGGCCAGGTTATCCGCCTTGCAGGCCAAGGTGGCCCTGGCGTAGGCAAAGGACCAAAGGGCGATGCCCTGGTTGAAGTGCGCGTTGCCCCGCACCCTTATTACAAGCGCGATGGATTGGACATTCATCTTGAGTTGCCCATTTCCCTCGACGAGGCGGTGCTTGGCGGCGATATTGAGGTCCCGACACCCAAAGGCCGCCTGACCATACGCATCCCCAAAAACAGTTCTTCCGGCAAGCGCCTACGTCTTAAAGGCAAAGGGGTCAAACGTGGAGACGAGATCGGCAATATGTATGTTTCCCTGAAATTGATGTTACCGACAGAGCGAGACGCAGAGCTTGAAAATGCTATCAAACAGTGGGGGAGCGGCAACGGCCCTGCCCTGCGCAAGAAGGCGGGGCTGAACTGACCGTGACCGGAGAACTTGAGCGGCATAAACGGGTTTGGAAACGCGCTTTTGTGCTGTTTTTTGATAATCAGGGCATGGCTGCCGCCGGCAACATGGCCTTCCTGACAATGCTGTCTCTTTTTCCGTTCATCATCTTTCTTGTCGCCGTTTCCGGGTTCCTTGGCCAATCTG
>JABXIV010000097.1 GCA_013372925.1 Alphaproteobacteria bacterium | reverse complement strand
AGGATGAAGCCAAAGCCGGCAACGAGATGGGCGCTTATTCGTCCTTCTTGAAGGCCTACGGAACGGAGCTGAACAAGGACCGCCATGAGCTGATCGTCAAGATCAACGGCTCTGACGCGTTTGAATGGGAAGGCCAGTTCTCGAACAACGGCGAAATCCCGCGCACGTGGCTCCGGACCAAAGCCAACTCCATCGAGGGTGGTACCACGGAAATTCAACACAACATCATTGCCAAGCGTGTGCTTGGCCTGCCGAGTTAAGGGGGAGTTGCGACATGGCAATGGTATTGAATGAAGAGCAGCAGCTTTTGAAAGAGTCCGCAGAGGGCTTCTTTGCAGAAAAAGCACCGATTAGCCAAATCCGGTCACTCCGCGACAATAAAGACGAGGTCGGCTATGCCGGGCACCTTTGGCTTGCGATGTGCAATATGGGCTTTGCCGGGCTGATGATCGACGAGGAATATGACGGCACAGGCTTTGGCTGTGTGGGCGCCGGGATCGTGGCGGAAGCCATGGGCAAGACACTGGTGGCCGCGCCGTTCCATTCCAGCTGCATCATGGGCGCGGCGCTTATTCAGGCGGCGGGAAGCGCCGAGCAGAAAAAAGAACACCTGCCAGCGATCGCGTTTGGTGAGACAATTGTAACGCTGGCGCTAGATGAGACCAGCAGGCATAACCCCGAAGCCACGGCAATGAAGGTTGAGGGCGGCAAGCTTCACGGCCTTAAGACATTCGTGCCGGATGGCCATGTCGCAGACAAGATTATCGTGTTAGCACGTACAAGCGGCCAACCGGGCGACCGTGACGGCTTGAGCCTTTATATGGTCGATAGGGGTGTGCCGGGCCTGATCGTGGACCGTGTGGTTTCCATGGATAGCGCCAACTGGTCCAAAATGACCTTTGAAGGCGTTGAGGCGACAGAGCTTTTGGGCGAGGAAGGCAAAGCCATGGACGTGCTCGAACCCGTATTGGACCGTGCCCGGATTATTGTTGCTGCGGAACTGTTGGGCATTGCACAGCAAACCTTTGAAATCACAATGGAATATATCAAGGAACGCAAGCAGTTCGGTGTGCCGATTGGCTCCTTCCAGGGCCTGCAGCACCGGGCCGCCGAATGGTTTGGTGAAGTGGAAGTGACCCGATCTGCCGTTCTGAAAGCGCTTCAGGTTGCGGACACGGGCGGCGATATTCGCTGGTTCGCAAGCCTTGCCAAGGCCAAAGCCAGCAAAACCGCTGAATTGGCCACCAATGAGGCCATTCAAATGCATGGTGGGATGGGCGTGACGGATGAGTTCGATCTTGGTTTCTTTATCAAGCGGGCACGTGTGCTGCAGCATCTGTATGGTGATTTCAATTACCATGCCGACCGCTTCGCCACCTGTTCAGGTTACTAGCAGAAAGGACGGGAGGGGATGAGCGCATTTGATTCACTCGAATTGCCGAGCGTTGACCCGTCAACGCCAACGGATGAAGTTATCAAGCTGCTGACCAAGGAAGGGATGCCGTTTGAAACCAAGATGCAGGATATCGGTGGGTATCCGCATATCGTATTTGCCAATCAGCCGCCAAGCCTGCGGGATGCGTTCATGATGCTTCTTGGCCATGGAGACAAGGAATTCATGGTGTATGGCGAGGATCGCTACACCTTTACGGAAGCGGTATCCCAGGCCGCCATGTTTGCTCAGGCGTTGGTGAACGACTACGGCGTGAAGAAAGGCGACAGGATCGCGCTTTCCATGCGGAATTATCCGGAATGGCCAATCACCTTCATGGGGATTGTCGCAGCCGGTGCTATTGCTGTCGTAATGAACGCCTGGTGGACTGAAGAAGAGCTTGACTGGGCCATGAAAGACTGCGGTGCGAAGGTTGCTGTCGTCGATGGTGAACGTGCTGCCCGGATGCTTGCGATTGACAATGCGGCTGACCTGAAGATCATCGTTGCCCGTGATGCGGCACCTGAGGCTGCGAATGTGTCTACATTTGCGGGCGCTATTGAGGGCAAGGAGGCCCTTGTCTGGCCGAGCGTGGAACTGGGGCCGGATGATGAGGCCATGATCCTCTATACCAGCGGGTCATCGGGTTTCCCCAAGGGGGCACTTTCCACCCACCGGGCGGTTGTGGGCGTGTTGATGACATGGGTGTGCATTGCCTTGTCGCTCAAGATGCTGGGGCGTACAAACCCTGACCCTGATTTTCAGCCGGTTATGCTCGTTGCAGTGCCATTCTTCCATGTAACGGGGCTTTTGCCTGTTTTGTTTGTGTCTGCGATTATCGGTCGTAAGATCGTGCTGATGCACAAATGGGATGTAGAAGATGCGTTCCGCCTTGTAGAGCAGGAAAAGGTAACCAACTTCACTGGTGTGCCGACCATGAGCTACGAGATGGCTGCATCCAAGCACAGAAGCAAATATGACCTTTCATCGCTGACCGATATTGGCGGCGGTGGTGCTGCCCGTCCGCCAGAGCATGTGAAGCTTATCAAAGACAGTTTCCCGCAGGCAAATCCGGGTATCGGTTATGGCCTGACGGAAACCAATTCACTGGCAGCTGTGCTGACGGCAGAAGAATATATCGATCGTCCCACCAGTACCGGGCGACCAACCCCGCCACTGATCGAGATCAAGATCATGGACCCGGGAACGGGTGAAGACATGCCAGCGGGTGAACCAGGTGAAGTGTGTATCCGCAGTTCCACCAATATCCGGGAATATTGGAATAACCCTGAGGCTACAGCGCGAGCTTTCCGCAAGGGTTGGTTCCATTCTGGTGATGTGGGCTATCTGGATGACGAAGGGTATCTTTATATTGTTGATCGCCTGAAGGACATCATCATCCGTGGTGGTGAAAACATCAGCTCGCTTGAGGTTGAAGGCGTTTTGCATGCCCACGATGCTGTTGATGACGTGATGGTATTCAGTTTGCCAGATACACTGATGGGTGAACTTGTGGGTGCTGTGGTTTCGGTTAATGCCGATGTTGATGAAGCTTCCCTCAAGGAAGAAGTGGCGCGCCACTTGGCCGGGTTCAAAGTGCCAGAGAAGATCTGGATCATCAAAGAACCACTGCCACTGATTGCGTCAGGCAAGATCGACCGGAAGGGCATCAAAGAACATTATCGCAGCCTTTGGGAGGCTGCAGCAGCAGAATAACGAATGAAGAAGAGGAATTAGGCATGTCTATGGATTTGGGATTGTCAGAACGCGGGCAGGAACTGCGCGACAAGGTGCGTGCATTTATCGATGAAAAAGTGTTGCCGGTTGAAGACGAATATCATGAGGAAATCGGTAAGAACGGCAGCCGCTGGGAATTTACTGACCGTATGACGGAAATCCTGGAAAGCCTTAAGGCGGATGCCAAGGCGGCGGGGCTTTGGAACTTCTGGCTGACAGGCAGTGAATCAGGCTTCGGGCTCACTACCGTTGAGTATGCTTATCTTGCTGAAGAAATGGGGCGCTCGCAGTTGGCGGCGGAAAGCTTCAACTGTTCTGCGCCGGATACCGGCAACATGGAAGTTATCGAACGTTACGGCACGCCGGAACATAAAGAGAAATGGCTCAAACCGCTTCTTGAAGGAAAAATCCGCTCAGCCTACCTGATGACCGAGCCTGAAGTGGCCTCATCTGATGCGACCAACATTTCCATGACGGCAGAGCTGGATGGTGATGAATATGTGCTGAATGGCGAGAAATACTGGGCTTCTGGTGCGGGTGACCCGCGCTGCAAGATCTATGTTGTCATGGTGAAAACTGCAGGTGACGAAGCACCGCGCAAGAACCAGCACAGCATGATTTTGGTGGAAGCGGGCACGCCGGGCATTGAAGTGCTGCGCCCAATGATGGTGTTTGGCCACGATGATGCGCCGCACGGCCACATGCATATCCGCTTCACAAACGTTCGTGTTCCAAAGGAAAACCTTGTTTTGGGTGAAGGCCGCGGCTTTGAGGTTTCCCAAGGTCGCTTGGGCCCTGGCCGTATCCACCACTGCATGCGGTCGATCGGTTCCGCTGAACGCGCGCTGGAAATGCTTATCAAGCGGTCGCTGTCAAAAGAAGCGTTTGGCAAGACACTCGTCAAGCTTGGTGCCAACTATGACATCATTGCCGAGTGCCGTATCGAGATTGAAATGGCACGTCTGCTTTGCCTGAAGGCTGCGCATATGATGGATACAATCGGTACACAGGCCGCTCAGCCTTATATCAGCCAGATCAAGGTTGTGGCACCGCGCATGGCGCTGAATGTGATCGATGAAGCGATGCAGATGCATGGTGGTCAGGGCATTAGCCAGGATTTCCCGCTGGCATCCATGTGGCACGGCCAGCGTACGCTTCGCTTCGCAGATGGGCCTGATGCGGTTCACCGGATGGTGATCGCACGGACTGAATTGAAAAAATATCGTTCCAACAGCGTTTAATAGCGATTTCAGGACAAGCGGTATGGATATTTCCAACCTGTTCAGCATCGAAGGCAAGGTGGCGCTGGTGACCGGGGGTGGCTCTGGCATCGGCACCATGGCCACGGAAGCGCTCGTTCGCGCCGGGTGCAAGGTTTATATTGCTTCCCGCCGGTTGGAGAGCTGCGAGGCTGTTGCGGAAGAGCTGAATGCGATTGGGCCGGGGCAGGTGATTGCCCTTCAGGCCGATCTCAAGACAGAAGAGGGCACTGCGCACCTGGCCAAGGCTTTGAACGCCCATGAAGACAAGCTGGATATTCTGGTGAATAATTCAGGCATGACGTGGGGCGCACCTTTTGAAGAGTTCCCGCGCAACAAGTGGGACGAAGTGTTTACCTTGAATGTAACGGCTGTCGCTGACCTGACACGGCGGCTTCTGCCAATGTTGCGCAAGGCTGGCACTGATGATGATCCAGCGCGTGTGATCAATCTTGGTTCTGTGGTCGGTACCCGGCCTGTATCGAACACGGCATACAGCTATGGGGCCAGCAAGGCAGCTGTGCATCACCTGACCCGCATCCTTTCCAATGAATTGGGGGCGGACAAGATCACGGTAAACGCAATTGCACCAGGGCCGTTTCCAAGCCGGATGATGGCACATATCACTGGTGATGAAGCCCGGCGGCAGGCGATGGAGGAGGGCGTGCCGCTAAGGCGTTGTGGTACACCTGAAGACATCGCGGGCGTGCTTTTGATGCTGGCATCCAGGGCTGGGTCATACATTACAGGTGGTATTATCCCACTGGACGGTGGCTTGTCGGCTCTGCCGTAAAGTTGAGCGAAACGACGCAGTTTCGAATCGGGCGACGCAGTGTGATTCGAATCAAAATAATTGAGTCGGAACAAAAGCTTGTTTCGGGTTTTTGAATCAAAGCTCCAATATGGGGTTTGTTTGCGAAAATAGGGGGCTAGAAATGGCTAAGATTGTCACCAAAGATGAGCTCAAGGATTATATCGGCCAGGAAACAGGTGTTTCAGACTGGTTCAAGATTGATCAGGAACGGATCAACCAGTTTGCTGATGTTACCGAGGATCACCAGTTTATTCACATTGACCCTGAAGCAGCAGCCAAGACACCATTTGGCACAACGATCGCGCACGGCTTTCTGACGCTTTCCATGCTGACGCGCCTTTCAGCCGGAACGTCACTTGGCGTAAAGGGCACCGTGATGGGCATCAACTATGGCTGCGACAAGGTTCGCTTCATGAGTCCGGTTAAGGTGGACAGCGAAATCAGGGCACGCGTAGTGCTGAAAGAAGTAACAGAAAAGCCCGGTAACAGGCTTCTGATCAAAAATGAGATTACCATTGAAATCAAAGGTGAAGATCGCCCGGCCTTGATCGCCGAGTGGCTTTCCATGATTGTGGTTGGCGAATAATTGGATTGAGTGGAGAACATTATGACTATTCGGTTTGACGACCAGGTCGCAATTGTAACAGGTTCGGGTGGTGGCCTTGGCCGTACACACGCACTGGAGTTGGCGCGTCGCGGTGCCAAGGTCGTTGTGAACGATCTGGGCGGTGATGTGCACGGTGTTGGCGGCTCTTCCGAGGCTGCAGAGGCCGTGGTGAAGGAAATCACGGATGCTGGTGGTGAAGCCATCGCCCACGGTGCGAACGTATGCGATGCGGCACAAGTGGCAGACATGGTTCAGAAAACCATGGATAAATGGGGCCGTATCGACGTTCTGGTGAACAACGCAGGCGTCCTGCGCGACAAAACCTTCGCGAAGATGACACTCGACGACTTCAATTTCGTGATGCAGGTGCATGTGATGGGCTCTGTTACCTGCACCAAGGCCGTGTGGGATATCATGCGCGAACAGGCCTACGGCCGCCTTGTGATGACAACTTCGTCATCGGGGTTGTATGGCAACTTCGGTCAATCCAATTATGGTGCTGCAAAGATGGCTCTGGTGGGATTTATGAACACGCTTTGCCTTGAAGGTGCCAAGTATAACATCAAGACCAACTGTCTGGCACCAATGGCTGCCACACGCATGACCGAAGGCCTTCTGCCACAGGCAGCACTTGACTTGTCTACGCCAGAGTCTGTGACCGCGGGCCTGATCACACTGTGTGACAAGGATGCGCCGAACCGCACCATCCTGGCCGCCGGTGCCGGGGGATACGCGAAGGCTGTGGTGTATGAGACAGAAGGCATCTACCTGAAGCCAGAGGATCAGACGCCAGAAAATGTGCGTGCCTCAATGGCAGACCTTGAAAACCCCGAAGGCCAGCAGGAGCTGGTGCAGGGCGGTCAGCAGTCTATGAAATTTATCGGAAAAGCCGCAGCTGCGCTCGGCGTTAAAATGTAATTTAGGAGAAGTCCCATGCGGGAAGCAGTAATTGTATCAACAGCACGGACACCGATTGGCAAAGCGTATCGCGGTTCCCTGAATGCCACCCTCGGCCCGACCTTGGGTGCGCATTCCATCAAGCACGCAGTTGAGCGCGCGGGCCTTGAAGGCGGTGAAATCGAAGACGTGGTCTGGGGCAGTGCCCTGACCCAAGGGTCGCAAGGACAGAACATTGGTCGTCTTGCTGCTCTGCGCGCAGGCCTGCCGGTTACAGTGTCAGGCATGACGATGGATCGTCAGTGCTCGTCCGGCATGATGGCGATCGCCACTGCCGCGAAGCAAATTATCTCTGACGGCATGGACATCGCCGTGGGTGGCGGACAGGATAGCATTTCCGTTGTTCAGAACGAGCACATGAACAAATGGCAGGCGGTAGACAAAAGCCTGGTTGAGATGCACCCAGCGACTTATATGCCAATGTTGCAGACTGCTGAGATCGTGGCTGACCGTTACGGTATCAGCCGTGAAGCGATGGATGAATACGGCCTGCAATCTCAGCAGCGCACGGCGGCTGCCCAGCAAGCTGGTAAGTTCGACGACGAGATCGTACCTATCTCCACCAAAATGGTGCAGGTAAACAAAGAAACCAAGGAAATGACCTTCCATGACGTGACGCTGGATAAGGACGAAGGCAACCGCCCGGAGACCACGCTTGAAGGCCTGAACGGCCTCAAGACTGTGATCGAAGGCGGCACCATTACAGCAGGTAACGCCAGCCAGCTTTCTGACGGTTCTTCCGCAAGTGTGCTGATGGAAGCCAAGGAAGCCGAGAAGCGTGGCCTGAACCCGCTTGGCTTCTACCGTGGAATCGCTGTTGCAGGTCTGGAGCCTGATGAAATGGGTATCGGCCCTGTTTACGCCATTCCAAAGCTTCTGGAGAAGAACGGCCTCAAGATGGATGATATCGGTCTGTGGGAGCTGAACGAAGCATTTGCTGTTCAGGTTCTTTATTGCCGCGACAAGCTGGGCATCCCTGACGAGCTCCTGAACGTGAACGGTGGCGCGATCTCTATCGGTCACCCATACGGCATGTCCGGTGCGCGTATGGTTGGCCATGCCCTGATCGAGGGCAAGCGCCGCGGTGCCAAATATGTTGTCTGCACCATGTGTGTGGGCGGCGGCATGGGTGCTGCTGGCCTGTTCGAGGTTGCATAAGCCTTTAAGCTTTAAAAACGGTACGGGCCTTTAGGGGCCCGTTTCCTTATTCAATGAATGGATTGTGAGGCAGGGCAGTGCGGATGGATCCGGCCAGCCTGCAAGGGAGAGTAGAGATGAAAGCGGTACGTTGCCACGAGTTGGGGCCAGCCAGCAATTTGAAGGTTGAGGAAATCGAAGATCCGAAGGTTATGCCGGGTCATGTTCTGATTGATGTTAAGGCCGGTGGCTTGAACTTCCCTGATGTCCTGATGGTGGCAGGTAAATATCAGGTGCAGCCCGACCTGCCGTTCACACCGGGTGGTGAAGGTGCAGGCATTGTCGCGGAACTGGGTGAGGGCGTTACCAACGTGAAAGTGGGTGATCGCGTAATCTTCTTCAATCAGGCTGGTGCTTTCGCTGAAAAGGCTGTTGCCCCGGCAGCGCCTCTGGTGCCGATGCCAGATAGCATGCCGTTTGAAGTCGCAGCCGGTTTCACGATCACCTATGCCACCAGCTATCACGCGTTGAAGCAGCGCGCCAATATCCAGCCCGGTGAGAGCATTCTGGTGCTTGGTGCGGCTGGCGGTGTTGGCCTTGCGACCGTGGAGCTTGCCAAGGCTATGGGCGCCGTTGTGATCGCTGCGGCCAGCACGGATGAAAAGCTTGAGTTCTGCAAAAATGCAGGGGCAGACCACCTGATCAACTATTCCACGGAAGACCTGAAAGAACGGGTAAAGGTAATCACGGGCGGCAAGGGCGTTGACGTAATCTACGATCCTGTCGGCGGTGACTATACGGAAACAGCGCTTCGCACAATGGCGCCGGGTGGCCGCCATCTGGTGATTGGTTTTGCGGCTGGCGATATTCCGCGGCCACCTCTTAATCTGTGCCTATTGAAGCAATGTTCGATTGTGGGCGTGTTTTGGGGTAATTGGGCGCGTGCCAATCCCAAACTGCAAATTCAGAATATGATGGAAATGTTCGCCATGTATGAAAAGGGCACGATCGACCCGCTCGTCAACGATGTGTTCAGCCTTGATGACGTGGTCGAAGCTTTCGCCTGCCTCAGCGAACGCAGGGCCAAGGGTAAAGTGATCCTGAAACCATAAGCGGAACATCATTATAAAAACTGAGGGTCGCGCTTTCATGCGCGGCCCTTTTTCTTTTTAAGCTCTGTCTGTTGTTTTAACTTTTGTTGTGTGGCAAAAGGCTCGGCGAAGCGTGATTGAGGGGGGGCTTCCATGCCAAAAATCACTATTGTAATTGCAACTTACAATCGGCCTCAGCTTTTGCGGTCGGCTATTCAGTCTATCCTTAATCAGACCGAAAAGGATTGGATACTTCTAATCGTAGGAGATTCCTGTTCCGCTGAAACAGCGGCTATGATCGCAGACATAGGCGATGACCGTATTTTTTACGTAAATTTGCCTGTGCGCTGTGGCGAGCAGGCAGGGCCGAATACAGCAGGTATGCTGGCAGCGCGTAGTCCTTATGTTGCTTTTGCTAATCATGATGATATCTGGCTTCCAGATCACCTAGAACGTGCGTTGAGCGTTTTAGAAAATGAAAAGGCGAAGTTTTACGTTGGCGGTGCCGTGATTGCTGCGGCCCAAATTGATGCCAAAACAGGAAAAGAACTGCTTACTGTAAAAGGGGTTAGTCCAAAGGGGCGAACAGTCGCTCATGGTATGAACAAGAACGCAGCGTATTTTGAACCAGTCTCCAGTTGGGTGATAAAGCGCGATATTATTCAAGTAATCGGAGGCTGGTCGCCAGCCTGTACAATTTATCGAACCCCAGCAGAGAATTGGATAATGCGTGCCTGGAGGGCTGGCATTGACATCTATTTCGACGATGTGGTGACAGTATTTTATTGTACTGGCGTCCAATCAAGACAGGCGCGAGGTGAAGACATCGCGCATACCTACACAAGGCAGGAGAATGAACCAGAGCAATGGTTGCAATGGTTGACACGGGTTGGTGTTGACGTTGTTCGCCAGAAAGCCGAAATGCTGGCGCAGCAACAAGAGAACAGTAACAACCTGTTTCCGCACCTTTTCCAAAATCATGAAAAATTACAGGTTTTTCAGGCCTTGCAGCGAGATGAAGGCGCTTTTCTATTTCAGGAATATGGTTGGGACGGATTCTCCGAAGCCTGTAAAATTCTTGGTATCTTGCCAGGCTTCCAACTTCGATGTTCCTTGAAACAGCGCACAGGGGAAACGCTTTTGGATCGGGAAAACTGGAAAGACGTATCTCTTTATGTTGCCGCGCAGTTGGCAGAAAACCCTATGTGGTGCAAGGTGAATAAGTTGTGATCCAGTGGTTGAATGAACGCCGTGCATCCAGCAAGCTTCAAAATAAAAGAATCAAGTTTTCAGATAGCCGTGAATGGTCATTTGATGAAGGCCGTCTTCGGCATAAGACTGGTGGTTTTTTCTCTATTGAGGGGGTTGTGTGTCAATCCTTAGACCCTTTGTTAAGTGGTCGTCAGCAACCTATTATCAACCAACCAGAGATCGGTATTTTGGGTTTTTTGGTATGCGAAACTGATGGAGAGTTTGAGTGGTTGGTGCAGGCGAAAGGTGAGCCTGGCAACACTCATGCCATTCAGCTTGCGCCAAGCGTTCAAGCCACTTACAGCAACTATATGCGACGTCATGGTGGGGCCGCTACTTATTATCTAAATCACTTTCTATGCGTCAAAGAGTTGATGAGCGATAGCCTTCAGTCTGAGCAGGGGACACGATTTTTGCGAAAGTTCAATCGCAATGCGGTTAGTCTCGTGAGTGAAAAGCTCCCACTTGAAACAGAAAACTACAGGTGGCTTGAATCAGGTTGCATCCGTGAGGCTCTTGGGGCGGATTATGTGATAAACACTGATGCCCGCTCGGTTATAACGACCGCTCCATGGCGTCTTGTTGCAGATGGCAAAGCGCCTTTCACTGGAGTAAAGGCGACAACCTTTCTGAACGGGAAACTCGCGCAGTCTTATGTTGAAGAGGCATCTCTGGAAGTCGTTGCGAAGATGCATGATTGGTTGCGTCAACGTAGGCAAGAATTGGATCTTCGGATTCATCAATGTAGTCTTGCGGACATTCAAGGGTGGAGCCTTGAAGATGATTGTGTGGTTGCGAATGATAGTAACCGGGAACTTGCAGTCGAACATTATAGAGTGGAAGCCCCGGGGCGGGAGCGGTCTCAATGGGACCAGCCGCTGGTCAGATCACCCCAAATAGATGAAGTGGTTCTTATTTGTCAGGAGCGGGAGGGCGTTTTGCGGTTTCTGTTGCGGCCAGCATATGAGATTGGTCTGACTGGAGGCGTGGAGATAGGACCCAGTTACAAGAAGGATGGTCATGTTCCTGAGTGGTTAGCACCTCTTGTAGAGAGAGGTGTTGGACGTGATTTGATCTCGGTACAACAGTCAGATGAAGGCGGACGTTTCATGGAAAGCCAATGTTTGTACAAGCTCGTATATCTTGAGCCAAACCATGAGATCAAAGACAAGGAAGATAACTTCTGGGTGACTGCGTCTGAGCTTGAATTGATTTGCCGATCGGAAAAGTTACTGACAAACGAAGCCAGGTCAGTCGTCTCTTTGTTGCTTTCATTTGCGTAACACCAGATGGCCCATTTTTAATTTTCTGGACTGGTTAGTCTTGAAAAAGCGGCCTCGGGCTGTATCTTCACTTTCCAAGTGGGACAGCTGCCCCTGATGGGGTATAGGAAATGT
>JABXIV010000153.1 GCA_013372925.1 Alphaproteobacteria bacterium | reverse complement strand
TCGTTGGCGGTGCCCGAGTCCTGCGCGCCAAGGCCGACCGCATCGCTGCGCCCGATGGCATTATTGACACATGTGGCACAGGTGGTGATGGCATTGGCACCTATAATATCTCGACCGCAGCGGCGCTGGTGACTGCAGCCGCTGGCGTTCCCGTTGCCAAACACGGCAATCGTTCGGTTTCCAGCAAGTCCGGATCTGCTGACGTTTTGATGTCGCTGGGTGCAAATCTGGAAATCTCAAAAGAAGCCAATGAGCAAAGCCTGCGAGAAAATAATTTCGCTTTCTTGTTCGCACCAGCGCACCACAGGGCCATGCGCCACGTTGCCCCTGCCCGCGGCTCACTACAGCTTCGTACCATTTTCAATCTTCTTGGCCCACTCGCAAACCCCGCGCATGCCAAACGCCAGGTGCTTGGTGTTTTTGACCGCAAGTGGCTCCGCCCCATGGCAGAAGTGCTTCAGAAGCTGGGTAGCGAGCATGTTTGGGTTGTCCACGGCAGCGACGGCCTCGATGAAGTAACCACGACGGGTGTCACCTATGTGGCCGAATTGAAAGACGGTGAGATCACCGAGTTTGAGGTCTCGCCTGAATCTGTTGGCTTGGAAAAGGCAGACCTTGATGACCTCAAGGGAGGCGATGCCGAGGTAAATGCCCAAGCAATCAAGGACCTGCTTGCTGGTGAGAAATCCGCCTACCGGGACATCGTTCTTATCAACGCTGGCGCGGCCCTTGTGGTGGCAGGCAAAGCCGGAAGCCTTCGCGAGGGCGTTGACATTGCCGCAGGAACGATCGACAGCGGCGCGGCAAAGGCACTCCTGAGCCGCTGGGTACAATTCACGCAAGACCACGCGCCGGAGAGTGAGCATGGCTGATATCCTCCGCGAGATCTGTGACCGCAAGCGCGACCATGTCGCCGCACAAAAACAGAAAACTACCTTGCAAGAGATTGAAGCCATGGCGCGCAATGCGACCGCCCCACGCGGCTTTATCAACGCTCTTCAAACTTCGGTTTCAAGCGGCCGCTATGGTTTTATCTGCGAGATCAAAAAGGCTAGCCCGTCAAAGGGATTGATTAGGCCAGATGATTTTGACCCAGCCACCCTCGCCCAAGCGTATGAGCGCGGGGGCGCAAGCTGCCTTTCAGTACTCACTGACGAGCCCTATTTCCAGGGTCACGATGACTATCTGGTCCAAGCTAGGTCTGCTGTTAATCTGCCCTGCCTGCGCAAGGATTTCATGGTGGACCCCTATCAGGTTGCAGAGGCCCGTGCCCTGGGGGCAGACTGCATTCTGCTGATCATGGCGGCGCTTGACGATTTGCTCGCAGCTGAGCTTGAGCAGGAAGCCCGCGCCAAAGGCATGGATGTGCTCATAGAGGTTCATGATGCGGAGGAACTGGACCGCGCGCTAAGGCTTAAAAGCCCCCTGATTGGCGTCAACAACCGGAACCTGAAGACCATGGAAGTCTCACTTCAGAACACACTGGAGTTGGTGCCACAGTTACCTGAAGACCGCCTCGCCGTCGCAGAATCAGGGCTCCGAACCGCCGCAGACCTTGAAGCATGCGCCCAAGTCGGTGCACACTGTTTCCTGATCGGCGAAACCTTCATGCGGCAGCAAGATGTTGAACAGGCAGTACGAAACCTTCAAAAGGCGCCTTAACCCTTTTGTTTCAAAAGGAAAAACATGACCAAACTATCACATCTGGATGCTTCTGGTGCGGCCCATATGGTTGATGTTGGCGACAAGGCCAGCACACACAGGATCGCCATTGCTGAAGCCTTTGTTGAAATGAATCCAGAGACACTCCAGCTCATCCTCGACAATGACCTGCCTAAAGGCGATGTCCTTGGCACAGCAAGGCTCGCTGGCATTATGGCTGCAAAGAAGACCAGTGATCTGATCCCCCTGTGCCATCCGCTGCCCATAACTAGTGTGAAAGTTGATATTGAACCAGTGTCTGCAAACCGTTTGCGGATTGAAACTTACGTAAAGGTAAACGGGCAAACAGGCGTGGAAATGGAAGCGCTGACAGCAGCATCTGTTGTTGCACTGACAGTCTATGACATGGCAAAGGTCGCTGACAAAGCAATGCGCATCGAAGGATTGCGGCTTCTTCGCAAAGAAGGCGGCAAGTCCGGTATTTATGAGGCAGAATAATATGATTTCAGTCGAAGACGCTTTCGCACGCATCGTCGATACAGCACAGCCCCTGACAACAGAACGTGTGCCTGTGGAACTGAGCTCAGGCCGCGTTCTGGCCGCGCCCTTAATGGCACGTCGGTCCCAGCCCAGCGCCGATATGTCTGCCATGGACGGTTTCGCTATCGCGTCCTCGGACCTTGATGGCACGTCAAAAACCTTCACCATCATCGGCGAAAGCGCTGCCGGAACACCGTTTCAAGGTAGCTGCAAAGCCGGTGAAGCCGTCCGGATTTTCACAGGCGCCATGCTGCCTGAAGGCACAGATCAGGTTGTCGTTCAGGAAGACTGTACCTACGCCGCTGAAACCATGACAACGAGCGCAATCGCTGATCCTGGGCGTCATATCAGGCCGGCAGGCATTGATTTCAGCGAAAAACAGATCATCCTTGAACAAGGAACATTCGTAACACCCAAGTCAATCGGCCTCGCCGCAAGCGCAGGATACGCGCATCTGATGGTTCACAGGGCGCCAAAGGTTGCCATCCTCTCGACGGGTGACGAACTGGTTGACCCCGACAAGGTTAAGTTTTCCCCATCCGAGACCGTCAACAGTTCAGCCCCACAGATCTCGGCACTGCTTCGCGATGTGGGGGCCAATGTCACTTTCATCGGCCAAGCCTGCGATGATCTGGAGAACCTGAAGGCCAATCTCAAAAAAGCCCAAGGGGCTGATATCCTCATAACAATTGGGGGCGCGTCTGTTGGCGACAAGGATTTGATGCAGCAGGCCCTGGCTACCAAAGGCATGACGCTCGACTTCTGGAAAGTCGCCATGCGCCCCGGCAAGCCCCTCATTTTTGGGCAAATCGACCAAACCAGGGTGTTAGGCCTTCCCGGAAATCCTGTTTCTGCTTTTGTGTGTGCGCTCCTATTCGCTCGTCCGCTGGTGGACAAATTGATGGGGCGCCCCGCACCACTTCCAACCGGTATCCCCCTGCCCCTCGCAACCGATTTGCCAGCCAATGGTTCAAGGCAACACTATATGCGGGCGCGCTTGATTGGCGAACCAGGCAGCCGCAAGCTTGATCCTGCCGTGTCGCAGGATAGCAGCCTTCTCACGGTCCTGGCCCAAAGCGACGGCCTGATTGTGCGGCCTGCAGACGCACCGGAAATCAAGACAGGGTCGCTGGTGCCTTTCATTCCGTTCTAGGTTTGACCCGTTCCGCTTGACAAATGCTCAAAAGGTGAACTAAAAGAGAACATATAGAAAACAAATCACCGGAGGATGCCATGCTAACGGCCAAACAAAACCAGCTTTTGCAGTTTATTCAAGAGCGCTTGGCAACATCCGGGGTTTCTCCATCTTTTGACGAAATGAAAGATGCTCTTGGGCTCAAGTCCAAATCGGGCGTCCACCGATTGATCAATGCCCTTGAAGAGCGCGGGTTTATCCGGCGCATGGCAAATCGGGCTCGGGCGATTGAAATCCTCAAAACGCCAGACGTTGTGCCAGCCAGTCACTCAAGCGACAATGTTGTTACAGCAAACTTCGGTGCCAGTCCTGAAAAGCCTCAGGCCGACTCCAGCGCTGACAGCGTTGAAATTCCTCTGCACGGCAAGATTGCTGCCGGTACGCCAATCGAAGCGCTTGAGAACCGGGATAGCTTTGTGGCTGTTCCCGCCGGGATGATGGGCCGTGGCAATTGCTTCGCGCTGGAGGTGTCCGGTGATTCAATGGTTGAGATGGGCATTCTTGATGGCGACACAGTAGTGATTGAAAGCGTCAATACCGCCCGCGACGGTGAAGTGGTTGTTGCTCTGGTTGACCGGGAAGAAGCAACCCTGAAAACCTTGCGGCGAAACGGCCAGTTTGTAGAGCTAGTGCCCGCAAACCGTGACTATCAGACACAGGTTCTCGAAGCCAACCGCGTTCAGGTGCAAGGGCGCTTGGTCGGGTTGCTGCGGCAATATCACTAAACTGTTCTATTCAGCCCTAACCTGCCATGGATGGTAGCCAATTTCGCGGCTCCATTGGATTTGACCTGTGTAGGCGATACCTGCAGGGCCACGTTTTTGCAGTTCTTCTTCTGTTATCACAAGGGCGCTTCCCCTGCAGTAGCGGTGCCATCGCTTCGGCACGATCACAATCGTTGCATGAGCACAACTTTGCCGCAGGCCTGACAGCGATTTTACTTTCGCCAGATACTCGCCCGTGTCCCATGATGTGAGGCATGCGTCGATATCGCAGCGACGGTCGAGTTTGCCAACTTCCGCATCTGGTGACACCCCCCAATAGCGGGCCCAGTTCGCATCCCGAAAGCCGCCTCTGCGGCCGCCTGCAATACTGAATCCCTTTTCAGAGGCCCATCTTTCCGCGACAACCCCACCTGCATTATCAAGGAGAAGCATTGTCCGGCTGGGTTCCACAAATAGAAGAGCCAGCCCCAGAAAAAGGAAAACTGCTCCAACTCTTGCCCTGCCTCGCATGACAAGAAAGATGAGAAATGCAAAGGACGTCAGCAAAAGAAACACGCTTGATTGCTGCGGCAGGTGATACACGCCAAAACTCAGGTTACCAAACCAGTGAGCCACACTCAGGACATAGTCCAGGGCTTCGCCAAGTGCAGGAAGGGTCAATGTATCTAACCCTATTGGCATCAGGATCAGCGAGATAAGGGCAAGCGGCATAATCACAAGGCTGAAGACTGGAACTACCATCAAATTGGCCCCAAGCCCTATGGTTGGGGTAGCCTGAAAATGAAATAACGCAAAGGGTGCGACAGCTAACTCAGCCACAATTGTTGTGATGCCGGTTATCAGGAAAACATGCCACAGTTTGGCCAGCCACCCCTGCGCGAGCTTTGTGAACCTACCCTTTCTGGACAGATCCTCATAAACGACGACAAGAGCTGCCGTGGCAGCAAATGACATCTGGAAACCAACATCCAGTATCGCCTCCGGCGAAATCAAAAGGATTGTAAGCGCAGCGATAGCAACACTCCTTAACGACAACACACGTCGATCAAGCAGAACCGCCAGTAAGGCCACACAAACCATGATGAAGGCACGCACCGTCGAAACACTCATTCCCGAAAGCATGAGGTACATTGCAGCAACACCGAACGCACCAATAGCCGCAATTTTCCTCGGCGTCATTCGCAGAGCAAGAGCGGGAAAGGCAGCAGCAATCATTTCTAAAACAAAGAATGCGGCCGCGGAAACCAGCCCTAGATGAAGACCTGAGATAGCCATCAAGTGGGCCAGGCCTGCTTCGCGGAAATCTTGCTTTATATTTTCCGGTAGGTAATGGCGATATCCGACCAGAAGAGCGACAGCAACCGCACCCCTGTCGTCGGGCAAAATAGCCAGTATTCTCTCTGCAATTGCCAGCCTCAGGTGCTCCAACCTTAATCGCCAATCACTATTTGAACCGGCCAACACCTCTACTGGGCTTGCGGCAAACCCCTCGCCCACAAGGCCCTTGAAGTAAGCCCTTCTGGCAAAATCATAACCATCGGGCGTGACAGCACCTTTGGGTGGAGAAAGAATAACAGCAAGCCGTATCGTCGAGCCGATGATCATTTCTCC
This sequence comes from Alphaproteobacteria bacterium, assembly GCA_013372925.1. Lineage (GTDB taxonomy): Bacteria > Pseudomonadota > Alphaproteobacteria > Sphingomonadales > Kordiimonadaceae > Kordiimonas. Next base: position 641 of record JABXIV010000153.1, on the reverse strand, counting down.
CTTAATAGGCGTTCTGACAATGATGCGAACAGCAACAGGGATTTCCGAAGCTCGACCGTTCATTGATTGCAATCGAAGCGTAATGCGCTTCCCGCCGGCAGCTCGTTCTTCAAGGACCACAACCTGCCCCGTCACGCTCGCGTATTGCTCGCTCTCAATCACTGGCGCGTCCAACCGGTCAACGCGATATGATGCTGTGGCAAGACCGAGAGCAAAGGCAAGCGGCAGAACACCAACAAAATTGCCCCACCCCCTGTAAGAAAAACCGACAAGCATCAGCCCTGCCAAACAAAAGAGCACATAACTTTCAGGCCATGGAATAGCGCCAATGCCAATATAGGTGGCGCACCCTGCACCAAACATGCACACCGGCAGCACGAGCCGCCACTCACTGTGCATGTGTTGCAGCGCATCAAACCTGCGCCAGGCAGGGGCTAGGCGGCTATTTACTGAAGATTTCAACAATCCACTGTCACCTGAAAGGGAAATAGCTCAACATATAGTTTAATTTATAGTTCAAATTTTGATGAGATCCAAAAAAATGCTGCGGTGCAATTTGTGTTGCAGCGAAACATGTGATACAAGCCAATCAAATTTTCTTTAAAGACGTTTTCAAACTTTTCCGACGTCTGAGATTTGTT
>JABXIV010000205.1 GCA_013372925.1 Alphaproteobacteria bacterium | reverse complement strand
ATGGCGGAAGATTGGCGCGGCGGCAGCAAGGCTGCCATTTCCGCGCACCTGTTCGGCGATTTCCCGGCGGCGATGGACAACACAGTCGATGTGTTCCTGATGGTGCGAGCCACCCACCACCTGAACAAGCATGAAGAAACGGGCGGTACGCTTTCTGCGGCGCTGGCCGATATTATGCGTGTTCTCAAGCCCGGCGGCACGCTTGGCATTGTGCAGCACCGCGCGCCAGCAACGAACAGCGACGATTGGGCCAAGGGCTTCAAGGGTTATGTGAAGCAGGATGCCGTGATTAAGGCAGTTACTGATGCGGGGTTCGAATTTGTTAAGGTATCCGAAGTGAATGCCAACCCGAAGGACCAGCCAACCGAAAATGATTTCGTGTGGCGCCTGCCGCCCTCGAACAAGGATGGCAGCAATGATCATATCGGCGAAAGCGACCGCATGACGCTGAAGTTTCGCAAGCCAGAGTAGGGATTACACTTACTCATTGACGACAGACAGAAGGCCGGGGCACGATGCTCCGGTCTTTTTGTAGGGGGGCTTTATGTGGATACGATCCGTTTTATTGATCGCTGCTGTATTCCTGGCGACAGGAGCCATGGCGCAAGATGCGCAAGATGAGGGGCGTGAGTTCAAGAAAGAGCTGACCTTCGCCAAACGTTACAGCTTTCATTCAGCGCTGCTTGATGAGGATATAGAATATAATGTGGCGTTGCCGGACGGGGTTTTTGACGGCAACAAGTCGCGACGCTATCCGGTGATCTATGTGCTCGATGGTGGCTATCACCAGACGCTGGCGGCCTATAATATCGCTGTTACCTATAATGGTCTCGGGCTTCAGATGCCGCAGGTGCTGGTGGTGGGTATCCGCAGCAACAACAGGCGGCGGGACTATACGCCCAGCCATGTGGACAAATACACGTGGGAAACCGGAGGGGCCAAGGCCTACCGCACTTTCCTGCGTGATGAGTTTTTCCCGCATATTGAAGACAATTATGCCACCAACGGGCACCGTGTTCTGATCGGTCATTCTCACGGCGGGCTTTTCGCGCTGACCGACCTAGTGTCTGATGCACCACTGTTTCAGTCCTACATCTCTATTGACCCAAGCCTGGATTATGACGATCAGCTTCTGGCACGGCACCTGGAAGCGCGAGGGAAACTCGATCTGACGGCGCAGGTCTATATCAATCAGGCGACGCGCGCTATGGCGCCAGACAATGACACCACGCGGGAAGAGTTCCGCGCCATGATCCCCACCTTCGACCGTTTTATTGCTGCCTTGGAGGCGAAAAAGACAGACCGGCTGTTGGTCCGGTTCGACCGGCGACCGCTCGACGATCATCTCTCCGCTTTCATTCCCGGCCTCTATGAGGGGTTGGCGCATGTGTTTAAGGGCTATTTGCCCGGGCAAAAGGAGCAACCCGGCTATGCCATGACGGTGTTTGATGTTTATAGCGCCGTGGCAGAGAATCCTGCGCTCTTGAGCCGCCACTATGAGGCCTTCTCGGGCCGCATGGGGGTGACCTATCCGCCCGAGGAGCGGCTTATCCAGATCGGTGGAACCATCGCTATGAACAAGGGCTTGATGGAAAACGCGCGGAGGCTTTATCAGATGGGTGTGGAACTGTACCCCGACTATTCCTACAGTTGGTCGCGGCTGGGCAACTATTTCGAGAAGGCTGGTGATAATGTGCGTGCGTTTGAAGCTTATGAGCATGCAGTTAAGCTGGCCTCGGAAAATGCTTTTGCGCTGGATCGGCTGAAGGCTCTCAAGGAATAGCTCACGCTGGCGATCCTCTTGGGTATCCTGAAGTGGAAATTGAAAAAAGGCGGCCTTGATGGTCGCCTTTTTACTTGTGCTTAGGAAGGTGGACTTAGTCGTCGCAATCGCCGCCTGCGGTGTTCACAATAGCGCAGCCCAGCGCTTCACCCACCTGTTTGCCGGCTGCTCTCATTGACAGTGCGGTCAGGACCAGCAAACCGCCGCCCGCAATGGCAATCTTGGTGCCCCAGCCCATGCCGCTTTTCTCATCTTCGCCGTCAGCGTTCAGGCTGATGCGCCCATCCACCAGATAGAAATCCGCACCTGACAGGCTGAAGCGGTCAAAGCCTTTGTCGTTGAAGCGCAGGGCCGCCACATCGACCGAGATGGATTTACCAGCCTGGCTTGCGAAACCGCCGCGGCTGTGGTCCAGCCTGTAGGCGAAGCTGTATTCCATTTCTTTGCGCCAATCGGTCTTTTGGGTTCCGCCGAAGGGGATGGTTACGTAAAAGCCAAGGCTCGCGCTTTTGCTCGCACCCAGGTCTGCTGGTAGCCTATGGGTATCCATGGCGCTGGCGCCTGAGGTGAAGGCTGTGCAGGCCGCAAGCGTGCCTGCGACAAATGTTCGATGTAAAAAAATTCTCATCATATCCTCGTTGGGGAAATCTTTGGATTGCTCAGCATCACAATAGTAGTTTTATTTTACTAGCGGCTTACGTGCATATGCAGGGAAGGGCAAGATGGCCTTTGGATTAGAGACGGGTTGGCATTGCATGGGATCAGCGGGATATGACGGTTGCTTCCTCTCATGCTGCGCTCGGGGGAGTTGAGCGCCAGTCGCAATTTTCAGAAAAGTTTGGTATAAACCCCGAAGGGGACACTGTGAGGAATCAATCGGGGGGAGATTTATGCCTGATATCCGGTCAGACAAAGAGGCGCGCCGCGCCCTTGATAAACAGAAGGCCATGGCCGTGGCCTTGGGCGTTGCGATGGGGGTAGGGTTGGGATCTCCCCTTGGCGCTGTTTTGGGCACAGTTATGGGGGATATGGCGGTTGGAGTGCCGCTTGGTATTTCCATTGGTATGGGCCTTGGTGTCAGTGGTGGCGTCATTTATGGGGTTGTGCTTGAACGGCAAGCACAAAACGAAGGGCAGGGCGGCGATGGCACGTAACACCCTGTATACATTGGGTTTCCAAATCTGATACTCTAACGTAAACATACTCAATCATTATATTTTCATTATGGAGAGGCCAGCATGGCGTCAGAGCAGCTTCAATCATACAGCGTGTGGGACCGTACCACCCGCCTGTTCCACTGGATCAATTTCCTGAGCATTCTTGTGCTGATTGCCGTGGGGTTGGTGATCTACAACAGTCGCAGTTTCGGCTTGTCCACCGAAGGTAAAATCCTGGCCAAGGAACTTCATGTCTATGCGGGCTATGTGTTTGCCATCAATCTGTTCTGGCGCATCATCTGGGGCTTCTTGGGCAACAGGTTTGCACGCTGGCGGGCGGTCTTGCCGATGGGTAAGGGGTATGGCGCGTCTGTGAAGGCCTATGTGACGGGTGAAAAGACATCCTGGCTTGGCCATTCACCGGTGGGGCGGCTTGCAGTCACGCTTCTGTTGATTCTGTTGTTCGTGCAGGCGGTCACCGGGCTGGTGCTGGCGGGCACAGACGTCTATTTCCCCCCGTTTGGCAGCATGATCGCTGAATGGGTGGCGGCTGATGGCGTTGACCCAGCAACCCTTGTGCCTTACGCGCGGGAGATGACAGACCCAGCCGCCTATCAGGAAATGCGCAATTTCCGTGGGCCGTTTATCGAAACCCATGAAATCGTCTTCTTCGTCCTTCTGGGGGTTAT
>JABXIV010000142.1 GCA_013372925.1 Alphaproteobacteria bacterium | reverse complement strand
TGTTCTGCGAGCAGGAGCCTTTTTCCAGAAAGCTCATCCCGACTTAGCGCCTGCACCACCATCAGGTTTTCCCGTTCGAACCCCGGATCGATATTCAGTGAATATTGGCTCTGTCCATAGACCGAAAATGTCACCACCATCAAAATGATGGAGGCGATGAACTGGCAGGTCACCAAAATCTGCCTCAACCGCACCGAGCCCTTGGTTTCAGAGGACTTGTTGGCATGCAGCACGAATGCCGGGCGCCACCCGCTAACGACGAGTGCCGGATAAGCCCCTGCGACCAAACCAACGAACAAGACAATTAACAATGAGGTGCCAAGCCAAAAGGCCTCAAACATATTGAATGAAAGGCCCACTTCCAGAAAACCCGAGAAGGCAGGGAGACTGGCTTCAACAATAGCCAACGCAACAAAAAGCGACACCAGAACAGTGAGGCAGGATTCGACAAGGAACTGGCCAATCAGCTGACGGCGTTCAGCACCCAAAACTTTCCTCAAGGCCACTTCCTGCGCCCGGCGGATCGACCGCGCGGTAGCCAGGTTGATGAAGTTGATTGAGGCAATAATGATCAGGGCCGCAGCAATAGCGATCAGGATTGAAAGCTGGCCCATGCGAGACATTTCACTGCCGCCAACCCAATGCAGATGGAAGTCAGAAAACGGTGCAAGTTCGTAGGCAAATTTGCGTGAGCCCTTGTTTTCATCATCGGGCACAAAGCGGTCGAGCATCGCTGTCGTTCCGGCACGAATGCGGTCAGCCGCACCACTGTCTTTTAACAGAAGATACTGTTCGACACTCGTGGACCCCCAGTTCTTGATGATATAATTCGGCGTTTGAAAGGCTTCTTCATCAATCCGCGCCAACGTTTGAACCTGCAGCGTGCTCGTTTCAGGCATGTCCTTGAATACGGCACCGATTTTATAGTCCCGCTTCAATTTCGCGACAGATACATCCAGGGTCTGCCCGATTGGATTTTCTTCCCCGAAATATTTCTCGGCAAACGACTGGGATACAGCAACGCCGTGAAGGCCTTGCAGAACAGCATTCAGATCACCCGCGATAATTTCAAAATCAAAGATCCGCGTGATATCGGCATCTGTCCAGCTCATGTTTTCGTCAAAACCGCTATTCGCAACCTTTACAAGTGCAGGCAGGTGCCGAACCCGTGCGGCAGCTTCAATATCCTCAGGGAACGTTTGCAGGTAGGCGTTTTGCGCCTGGCCGGAAACCTTGTTATAGCGGCTCGTGAACTGTGGATTTCCGAGGAACTTCATATCCGCGCGATAGATGCTATCCAGCTTTGACCAGTGTTGATCGAAACTCATGTCATACCGAACATAGATCGTCACAAGGATGCTGGCCGCAATGCCAACAGCCAAGCCCAAAATATTGATCGCAGTGAACAATTTCTGGCGGATCATGTTTCTTATGGCTGTCACAATATAGTTCTTAAACATGGTTTCCTCGTTCGTATCCCCTGCCGCTGTCCGGCAGTTTTTCTCTGCAGCCTGTGCCCTTTTCAGGCTCCTGAATTACCCCCCCTTATTCGTATCTCAGTGCCTTAATCGGGCTTCTGCGAGCCACGCGTAACGTGTGACCAATGATCGTGCCCCAAGCAACCGCAAGCACCAGCACACCCGCTGCCATAAAGGGCAGAGGCGTTAGCCCAATGCGGTCAATGAATGTCTCAAGCCACTGGCTAAGCCCCCACCACGCCATTGGCCATGCGATCAGGTTTGCAATCAGAACCGGCATTGAGAACTGCCAAAGCAGAAGCTGAACAATGTTGCGGCTTTTGGCTCCCAACACCTTACGGATACCGATTTCCTTCGAGCGCCGTTCAGTCGCCAGACCAGCCAAACCATAGAGCCCCATAACGGCAATCGCAGTCATCACCCCAGCACTCATCAGCAGTAGCCAACCCTGGCGACGCTCAGTGTCGTAGTAGGCCGCAAAGGCATCATCCACAAACTGACGACGCACCGGAATGTCAGGGAAGAATTCACGCCATGTCCGGTCGATCGCGGCGAGCGTTTTCGGCATATCAGCGCGCTCAACACGCAACACAATATGGCGATATTCGTGCGGCCCAACCCAGTAGTATGTGGCGCTTGGCTCTGCCTTGGCAGAACGGTTGCGCAAGTTTGGCACAACACCAATGATCGTAGACTGCATGTCCCCCCAGGTACGCACCTGCGCGCCAATAGCTTCCTGCGGGCTTTTGAAGCCAAGCCGCTTCACTGCAAGGTCATTCAGTATGATACCTTTTGATGCGCCACGGTTTGGTGCTGTCGTAAAATCCGATGGATAGTCGTTTGAGAACAGGCGGCCTGCAATCGGTTCTACTTCGAGAAGCGGTAGCAATTCCGGTGAAACCGAGAAGCGCCGCAGCGGTGCCATCTCCCCCCCTTCAGGGGTGACGCCATTGGTATTGTTATAATCATACCCAGGCATGCCGTGGGTAGCGGCGACACCCGTAACACCATCAAGCTGCAGCAACGCATTACGAAACGCTTCCTCGCGCTCCAATACAATTGGGCGTTCAATGCCGCTAAGCTCCACGAGCTGAGCACTATTGAAACCCGGGTCACGGTCTTTGGCAAAACGCGCCTGCATAAACACAACTACACAGGTAGTCAAAAGAGCGATCGTGGCAGCAAACTGCAATACCATCAAAACCGTGCGGAACCGGCTACCAACATTTGGCTTCACACCCGCAAGATAGTCCACCGGACGGAAACGCGTTGCAACAAGTGCAGGGTAAAGGCCACTGATCACGCCAACAAACAGCGTTCCGCCAAACAAAAGCCCGAGCGAAGTAGGTTCATAGATCAGGTCGCTGCTCAGGGAACGGAACATCAGATCACTGAATGTAGGCAACAGTGCCTCAGCAATCACAATACCTATCAACGTGGATAGGAAGGTCAGTGACACAGATTCAACCAAAACCTGAAACATCAGGTCACGCGCTTCAGCACCCAATGCTTTCCTGATTGCCACTTCGCGCACCCGCTTCATCGCCAGCATGGCACCAAGGTTGGATACATTGATAACTGCGATGGCCAAAATCATTATGGCAATAAACGTAGCCGACCAGATGTTCGTCATGCTGCCGCGGCCTGCGTCATATTCCGTACCACCAGAAAGGTGGGCATCGCGCGCCATCGTCGCCTCGAAAACATATTCAGGCTGGACTCCGCGGTCGATGCGTTCTTGAAAGCGCGCTGGCGGACCCACCCGGCGGGCCAACTCATTAACTGCGGCAGATAGTGCTTCCGGCGTTACACCTTCGCGAACCCGAAAATATGTCGGCCCCCAAAAAGAGCCCCATTCGGTTTGCAGCCAAGGCATATGGCTAAGCACGAGGCCATCCATTGGCGCAAGAGCGTGCACCTGCATATCGGCGGCCTTCGGCCAGTCAGGCATAACACCCGTTATCTTCAGAAGGTGCTTGCCGTCCACTTTCACCACTTTACCCAATGCGGGCTTATCGCCAAAAATGCGCTTGGCGTCACTTTCACTAAGAACCAAGGAATCTGGATCATCAAGGGCGGTCGACGCATCCCCTTCAATCAGCTTAATACCCATCAATTCAAAGACATCGGGGTCACTAACCGTCACCTGTTGCTCATAGGCTCGGCCATCAATTGCTACTGCCACATCATTTTGCAGAAAACGGGCAAAGAGCTCTATTTCATCCAGTTGTTCGGCAAAGATCGGGCTGGTTACCGGCGGGATTACACCATTTTCAGCTACAGGTTCACCAGCATCATTGTAATAGTGCGTGCCAATCCGCATCACCCTGTCGTTCTCAGGAATCCAGCGGTCGTATGAAAGTTCGAAATTCACATAGAGCAAAATCAGAATGCATGCCGCCAATCCTACCGCCAGACCGAAAACATTGATAAGCGTATATTGCTTATGCCTTGCCAAGTTCCTGAGTGCCGTTTTCATGTAGTTGCTGAACATAAAATCCTCATTTCGCTGTCTGGCCGCTCTTTTGGACGGCTCTCTGTTTTTGGCTGCGGGCCCACGAAAACCGCAGGCCCACAATCCTGTTTTTATTCGTACCGCAATGCTTTGATTGGGTTCGATTTAGCCACTTTCGCCGCATTGCCTCCAACAGTGACCCAGGCAATCAACAGCGCGATCAGGCCCGCGATCAGGCAAAGTGGCGCCAAAATCCATGTATCCAACCGGTAAGGGAAGCTTTCCAGCCATGTCATCATGCCCCAAGCTGCCAGTGGCCAGGCAATAAGATTGGCCACCAGAACCGGTTTGGAAAACTGCCAGATCAAGAGGCGAACGATGTCCACAACGCTGGCCCCCAGCACCTTGCGGATGCCGATTTCCTTTGTGCGGCGCTCTGCGGTGAAGGATGCGAGACCATAGAGCCCCAGGCACGCAACCGCGATTGCGAGCAGAGAGAAAGCCCCAAGCATGGTTGCCAATGCTTGCTCTTGTTCAAACTCTTCGGCCAGTGTCTGATCCACGAATTGGTATGAGAACGGCACAGTTGGCGCCATCTGCTTCCAGACAGTTTCAATTTGCGAAACCAACGCCTGCGCATCACCCGTGAAGCTGATCGCCAGGTTTCCGTACCAGCTATCGTCAAGCAGATACATTTCAGGCCGGATAATCTGACGTAACGATTGGAAATTGATATCAGGAACAACCCCGATAACCTCCAGGTCAGCCTGCGCACTCTCACCAACTCCCATCCGGACGATTTTGCCGATGGCCTGTTCAGGTGTACCGAAGCCAAGGCGGCGAACGGCGCGTTCGTTGATCACAAGCGAGCCCGGCAGGATCTCCCCATCCTTGGCCTCTTCCGCTTTAGGCACGCCATCATTGGCACGCGCACGCTCATACCCGCGGCCTGCGATAAATGGAATTTGGTACGTGCTAAAGAAATCATGGTCCGCAGCCTGGCGACCGAGAAGGATGCTGCCTGCATCCGGATCACCCGGAATTTCAACGCTGTTATTGTTTTCATTGCCATCAGCAGGGCTGCCCGAAGCCAATGACGCAGAAGTAACGCCCTGCATCCGCAGTACTTCCTGCTTCAGAGCGTCCTGCTGGTTCAACATGCCCTGACGGCCAACATTCCGGATAACCAGCATGTTATCCTTCTTGAAGCCTGGATCCATGTTCTGGCCATAGACCATCTGACCATAAACCACAGCAGTGGAAACAATCAGCCCGATGGAGATCGTGAACTGGAGCACCACAAGTGCATTCCTGAGCAAAATTGACCCAGATGTTTCAGCAGACTTGTTCGCCTTCAAAACACGCGCGGGCAGGAACCCAGACAGCGCGATGGCTGGGTAAAAACCACCAAGCGCACCAACAAAAGCGATCAGCCCCAATAGAATGGCCAATGTCGTACCATCCTGATAGTCAAAGTTCAGATCACGCCCCAGGAAATCGCTGTAGATTGGCAACACCATTTCCACCAGCACGATGCCCAACACAAGGCCAATAAGCGCCAGTAGGATAGATTCCCCCATGAACTGGGTGATCAGCTGACCACGCCGGGCACCCATCACTTTCCGGATGGCAACTTCCCTTGCCCGCTGTGTGGACTTGGCTGTCGCCAGGTTCATGAAGTTGATGCAAGCAATCAAAAGGATTAGGCCGGCGATGGCCATGAAAATCATCACTGTCTTGATATCGCCGGTTGGCTTCATTTCGCCATCACCCGCAGGATGCAACTGAATATCCAGAAGCGCCTGACTGGAAAATGTTACAAAATCTGACGGATCTGTACCGGGCTGAATTTGCGCTCGCACATCCATCATTGTGTCTGTGAAATCCTTCCAGCGTGCGTTAACGGTATCAATGGAGACACCATCCTTCAGCTTGAAAAAGACGTTATTATTAACAGAGAACCAGTGACCGAACTCCCAGGGGAAGTCCGTGAAGTCTGCCTCATCAATCATGATAAGAACCTGAAAGTCCGTCACGCTATTGTGCGGCAAATCCTTATATACGGCACCAATGCGGTAATCCCGGGTGGTTGCGTAATAGGTCAGCGTCATAACTTGACCGATAGGGTTCTGATCGCCGAAATGCTTCTTCGCGAAGCTTTCATTCACGACCAATGTGGAGTTATCATTCAACGATGACTTGATATCCCCAGCAATGACATCCAGGGAGAACATGTCAACGGTTTCCGGGTCAGTGAAATAGACTTCTTCGCTGAAAACCTTGTCTTCATACTGGATTACAGGGAATTCACTGTTGAAGCGCGTAACCGCCTCTACTTCTTCAGAGAAATAGCGCTCCATCGCACCCTTCATGGGCCCCATTGCCATTACGGTTACAAAAGGCTCACGTCCTGGCACGTTGAAGGTTGTGTTCACCCGATAAAGCTGGTCTGCGTCCTCCCAGAAAGTGTCGAAGGACAGTTCGTCGCGTACGAAAAGGGTGATCAGCACACAAGCCGCCAAACCGACGGACAAGCCCACAATGTTGATGACACTATAAAGCTTGTGCTTGATCAGATTTCTGAATGCGACGCTGATGTAATTTTTGAACATCTGTCGTCTCCCGCTGTCGCGTTGTCTTATTTATTTTTCTGTCGTTTTTTGTTTTGCTGCCCTATTCCGCGGCGCGACGGTTTTCTGTTACCACGTGGCCGTCAAACAGGTTGATAGTGCGGCGAGCATAATCGGCATGCGCTGGCGAGTGGGTTACCATCACGATCGTCGTGCCTTCCTGATTAAGCTGTTGCAGCATTTCCATCACTTCCTGACCATGGGCGCTGTCGAGGTTACCGGTCGGCTCATCCGCGAGGATCATAGCCTGATCACCAACCACCGCACGGGCCACTGCAACACGCTGCTGCTGACCGCCAGAAAGCTGGCTAGGCATATGTTTGGCACGGTGTGCAATGCCAACTTTGTCCATCACATGCGCAACACGCTCGCGGCGTTCGCTTGCCGGAATGTTGTGATACAGAAGTGCCAGTTCGATATTTTCCTCAACTGTCAGTTCATCAATCAGGTTAAAGCTCTGGAAGATGAAACCGATGTTCTGTTTACGGATATTCGATAGCTTGCTTTCATTGTAGCCAGCCACATTTTCACCCATGAACACATAGTCCCCGGAAGATGGGCTATCGAGCATGCCGATGATGTTCAGAAGGGTTGATTTACCGCAACCGGATGGGCCCATGATGGCCACAAATTCACCAGACTCGATTTCAACATTCACGCTATTGAGCGCAACCGTTTCCACTTCGTCAGTGCGGTATACCTTTGAAAGATTATGAAGCTTTAGCATTCCCTGTCCTTTCGCATTTGCTTCTGCCCTTGCCCTTTTCTGGGCTTCTATTGTGGGCGTTTCCTCACTTGTCGTAACTCGGATCGATTTACTCTATTCACCAGACAACTTCAGGCGATCCATATCCACAAAGCTGGTGTATGGGCTTGTTACAACGCGCTCACCAACCTCAAGGCCTTCAAGAACCTCGATGTAGCGGCTGTTGCGACGGCCAAGCCGAACCGTCCGTTTGATGGCTTGCGTGCCATCCGGTGAAACCACGAACACCCAGTTGCCACCTGTATCCTGGAAGAAGGCGCCATTCGGGATCAAAACAGCCTCAGTAGCATCCCCAAGCGTCAGTTTCGTTTGCAGCGTTTGGCCACGGCGGATGTCAGTAGGCTGCTGGCTATCAGCAAAAACGAAATCCACTTCAAACTGGCCGTTCTGTACTTGCGGGTAAATCTTGGCGATGCTCATTTTAAATTTGTCGCTGCCACGCTCGTAGATCGCTTCCTGGCCAAGATCCACACGGCCCAGATAAAACTCGTCAATCAGCGCTGCCAACTTGTAAGTGTCAGGATCATCAATCTGACCAAGGCGACCACCGCGATTGATGCTTTGGCCGATTTCAACATTGAAACCGGAAAGCTTGCCATCCACTGGCGCACGCACATTCAAGGAATCCAGATTTTTACGGGCGAGGCGCAGGTTCTTTTCAAGCTGCTCGCCAGTATCTTTCAGGAACTTGAGCTGGGTTTCCTGCATCCGTGCATCAGTTTCCTGGCTCTCCAGCGTTACGGCGCGGCGGCTCTGGTAATATTCCAGCTCGTCTTCTGTCTGATCAAGCTGGGCCTGGGAAATAGCGTTTACCTTGATCAGTTCGCGCTCACGCACAACCTGGCGCTGAAGGCGTTTGATCTGGTAATTGATTTCAACAAGATTGCGTTTGTGCGAGAGCCTGTTTTGTTCAAGCTGCAATTCGATCGTACGCATGTTATTGAGCTGCTCGGTCACCAAGGCTTCGTTGCGCGTAACATCAAGCTGTAGGCCAGTGTTCGACAGCTCTACAATCAGGTCGCCCGCATTAAGCATGGCACCATCTTCAACAAGCACGCGCTCAACCCGGCCGCCCTCAATCGCATCAAGAAAAACTGTGTTCAGCGGTGTAACCCGGCCGCGCACGGGAATAAAATCCTCAAACGTGCCCGTAGTAACGCTTGAAACCACAATACGGTCCTGATCGACCCTGAAGCTGCGACCGCCAGATGCGTCCATCACCATGGTGCCGATAAAGCCGATCGCCACAAGCGCAATCGCTGCGATACCAACCTTTTTCCAAGGGGTTTTCTTCTTCTCGACCCGACGGTCCATACCGGAACCGGAAACTGCACCGCTCATATGAGGCCCCTTAGGGCCAGTTGGCCCGCCAGCAGTGTGTGATGTTTTTGCTTTGTCTGCGCTCCCCGGCATGGAGATGGTTTTCGTGGCTTGTTTTTTTTGTTCCATGTCTGTCACTGTACCCATTTCTTTCACCATATCGCCGGCTTGCTGTCGTCTGTGCCGGCAGGGTTAATCCCTTTCTGGCATGATCCATGCGCAAGCAACGTGCCAGAAGAGGGAAGCGGCCTGTTTCCGCCATTCTCACAAAAAACTGTTCATTTTCGAACACTTTTGCCTGTACGAAAACGAACACAATGTGTACGGTTTCGAACATTACTAAAAACGGGGAACGCAACTGACATGAGCGATAAACAAGGCAAGATTCTGATTGTCGATGACGACGAGGATATCCTCGTTGCAGGCAAGCTGCTGTTGAAGCGACATTACGGTTTTGTTGAGACCTGCAACAACCCTGAGCGCATCCCAGACCTGCTCAGCGAACAAGATTTCGACGCCATCCTGCTTGATATGAATTTCGGGCCCGGGGAATCCTCTGGTGCCCAAGGCTTTGTATGGCTCAAGAAAATACTGGAAATCGACCCGCAGGCGGTTGTTGTTATGATCACGGCGCACGGCGGTGTGGGTGTTGCAGTTGAGGCCATGAAACAGGGCGCTACCGACTTCATCGCCAAACCCTGGCAAAATGAAAAGATGGTTGCCACCCTTTCCGCCAGTGTAAAGCTACGTCAAAGCCGCTCCGAAGCAGAGAGTCTCAAGAAAACCAACAAGGCTCTCGCAAAGGCCGTCAGTCAGCCGCGCCAGCCAATCCTAGGCAATAGCCGTACCATTCGGGATGTCATGTCAATGATCGAACGGGCCGCCCCAACGGATGCCAACGTGCTGATCCTGGGCGAAAACGGCACCGGCAAGGAACTGGTGGCACGGGAACTCCACCGCCAGTCAGGGCGGGCCGATCAGGTCTTTATGTCTGTGGATTTGGGCGCCGTTACAGAATCGCTTTTTGAATCAGAACTCTTTGGCCATAAAAAAGGCGCCTTCACTGATGCGCGAGAAGACCGCGTTGGCCAATTGCAGGCTGCTCATGGCGGCACCTTGTTTCTTGATGAAATCGGCAACCTGCCCCTGCACCTGCAAGCCAAACTGTTGACTGTTCTTGAACAGCGGCATGTTACGCCTGTGGGCTCGGACAAGAAGATCCCCATTGATGTGCGCGTTGTGGCAGCCACAAACGTGGCACCCGACAAGCTGCGGGACGAGGCCGTGTTCCGGCAGGATTTGCTCTTCCGCCTGAATACCGTGGAAATCCATCTCCCGCCCCTGCGCGACCGGTCAGACGACATCCCTGAGTTGGCGACTTATTATTCGGCGCTTTATAGCCGGAAATATAACCGCCCCGAGAAGGCGTTTTCCAAAGACGCCCTTGAGGCAATGCTAACCCATGCCTGGCCTGGAAATGTAAGGGCCCTTAGGCACGCAATAGAACGCGCAATTATCCTGAGCGAAAGTGACACGCTTACCGCGCAAGATTTTCAGTTCGATACGCAGCCAAATCAGGCAGGCGATATAGTGGACAGAAAGGCTGTTTCAGCTTCAAGCGACAATAGCCCCGAGGCCCTTGGGGATGACCTAAACCTGGAGCGGCTGGAACGAAGCGCTATCGAACAGGCACTGAAGAAACAGCGCTACAATATCAGCCACGCCGCAAAGGAGCTGGGCCTAACCCGGGCAGCACTTTACAGAAGGATGGAAAAGCATGGGCTTTAAGAAATTCAGCCTACTCCTTGCGGGGCGCCTTGTCCTGATCATGCTGCTGCTGATTGTGCTGACCTACCTCATCACCACGCCCGGTTACTATGCAGCAACCTTGCTGGCCAGTATGATTGTTGCAGGGTTAACCTATGAAGTTTTTCGTTTCGTTTCCAAAACGAATGCTGAAATTACTCGTTTTCTGGAAGCGGCACGGTATGCGGATTTCAGCCAGCGCTTCAACCTGCATAACATGGGGGCGGGTTTCGGCGAGCTGGGCGATACCTTCACCGATATCCTGCAACGCTTTCAAGCTGTACGCGCTGGCCAGGAAGAAGAATTACGGCACCTGAAGGCCCTTTTGGAACATGTTCCCGTTCCGTTGATGTCCCTTCATGGTGATGGGCTTATCACCCTTTGGAACAATGCTGCGCGCCGCCTTTTCGGCACCATGCATGTAACCAAGATGTCTGACCTTTCCCAATTTGGCGAAGAGTTCGCAAAAGAGATTGACCGCGTTGGCGCAGGCGAACGCCGTTTGACCACTTTCCGCGCTGACGACACGGAACAGAAGCTGACGATCGCCGCCACACAGATCATCATTGGCGGCACAGTGGAAAAGCTTGTCAGCCTACAAGATATCCAGAGCGAACTTGACCTCGCCCAACTACAAGCATGGCAGGACCTTGTTCGCGTCCTCACCCATGAAATCATGAACTCGATCACGCCTGTCGCGTCACTCGCAAAAACCGCTGTTGATCTGGTGGAAGATGCCGCCGGCAAAGTGACCAACAACCCTGACGTAGTGGACGAATTGGGCGACGTGAAAGATGCCGTGAACACGGTTGCCCGACGTTCTGACGCACTGATGCAGTTCGTCTCCTCCTACCGCCGCCTGACCCGGCTGCCACCGCCTGAAAAAGGCCTTATCCAGATCGGCGCCCTGTTTCAGGATGTCTGCAGCCTTTCGACCCAGCGTTGGGAAGAAAAGGGCCTAAGCCTTGTCATTGATGTAGAGCCGTCCGAACTGGATGTCTCCGCCGACAGGGACATGATTGAACAGGTTCTCATCAACATGCTGCAGAATGCCGAACAGGCGCTGAACGGCATTGAAGGTGCAACCGTATGGCTTTGCGCGCGCCTGAACCGGCGTGGCCATGTGGTAATTGAGCTGGCAGACAACGGCCCCGGCGTGCCCAAAGACATTGCTAAAAAAATCTTCGTTCCCTTCTTCACTACAAAGCGTGAAGGCAGTGGCGTGGGCCTTGCCCTAACAAGGCAGGTCATGATTGCCCATGGTGGATCGGTCAGTCTTGATGAACGGGAAGGTGGCGGCGCGCGCTTTACGCTGACATTTTAAAGTGCCTGCACAGGTTCTGTGCCCTGCCGGACAGCCTGCAAACGTTGCTCACCTGTTTCTGAAATCAGCTCCAGGTGGGCACGCACGCAGCCTTCGGCTGCCTCCATTAGGCGCGGTGTCAGGCCTTCATAAATTTCAGTAACGATTTGTGCCGGGTGTGTGATACCGCGCCCCATGCATTCCTTGACCTGCGCGTGCCGCATCATCCGGTGCTCCCGAACATCGCGAATACGAGATACGGATTCTTCCACGACCGGTCCGTGACTTGGCAGCATCAGGCGCGACCCACCAGCCTCCAGCTTGTCCAGACTATCCAGATATTCACCCAAATGTCCAAGCGGCGGCACCACAACAGTAGTTGACCACCCCATGACATGATCGCCAGAGAGCAACAGCCCCTTATGCGGCAAGGCGTAACACATATGGTTTGGGAAGTGCCCCGGTGTGTGAATGGCCATCACTTGCCAGTCATCATCGCCCACAACGCCGCCGCACGCCAGCGCCACATCAGGGCAAAAATCAGCGTCTACATCTTCGTCTGTGAAGGCAAGGATATCACCTGAAAGCTTCCCAAAGCCATAGGTTTTCGCCCCTGTAATCCGCGCCAGCGGATTAGCCGCAGGGCTGTGATCCAGATGTGTGTGCGTAATGAAAATCCCGGAAACCTTGCGCCCGCCAACGGCAGCAATCACGGCCCGCACATGGGCCGGATCATCCGGCCCTGGGTCAAAAATCCAGACTTTTTCATCACCAACCACATAGGTGTTCGTCCCCGGGCCAGTATAATCCTTGGCATTATTGGCAAGGACGCGCACAACGCCAGGAGCAACCTGTTGCGGGATGCCATATTTCGCCTCATCGCGAAGCTGCGCTGCCACAATCGGGCTCGGAATATGGGATGGTGTCTCAGTCATGGAACCTGTTTATTTTCCTATATCTTTCGTTCGATCGTTTCCTAACAAGCGCAAATCAGGATCACCATTCACTGCTGTTCACGCTTGGGTGATAATGCAGCGATCAGGTTACCTGCCACCAAACGAGCCAGAACTGGATCAGCCGGTAAATGAAATGAGATACGCCAACCCCAACAAACAAGATCAAGCCTTTAAATACCGCAGAGATCCAGCCTGCCCCATACATCCTCCGCGCTCCCGCCACACCATAAAGATAGATTGGCAGAAACAACATCAGACCAAATGACCATTGTGGCAAAACCGCAGAAACACCAAGCATATAAAGGCCACTGCCGATACCAGCCACAACAATGGGCCACACCATTATGAAGGCATAATGATGTAGCGCAAAAACGGTGTGGTCGATCAGGAAATACCGCCGCGATGGATTGGCAATCCAGACAAAAGGCACCAAAAACGGCACGCTAACAATCACAATGGATTTTGCCACCACCTGCGTCAGAACATCATAGCGAGCCGCGAGGGCGTCAAATGTTTCACCGCTTTCAACCAAATATCGATCGATCACCTGGCTGACCCAAGCGCCATAAGGCTGTATTGCCTGGTTATTCAGGGGCAGGGAAAAATCGGTCATGGGAGACACGAGAAAATAGAGCACGTTGACCAACAGAAATAGCGTAACTGGCTTCAAATAAGGCTTGCGAGCACCGCGCCAATGTTCCCGAGCCAACAACCCGGGCGAAAAGAGAAACGCCCTAAAACTTCTGAGCATCTTGCCATCCAGTGACGAAAGCTCCTCGATCAAATGACCGAACAACAGCCTCAGTCGACGTTGGCTTTCATCCAGCCGACGTTCCCCGCAGGCACTGCAGTATCGGCCATCGTAAATTTCACCACAGCTCTGGCATTTTGTTTCAGTCAGTTTGGCCTCCCCACCCGTCTCATCATGATCAGGTTTCTTTCTTCGCCGACAGAACAAGCGATGTGTTGGTTTTGCTCACACCATTAATAGCGAGGATGAAATCCAAAGTCTGGTCGATCTCTTCCATTGTGGGTGCCTTCACAATGGCGATCAGATCATATTCCCCACTCACCACATACAGCGACTTGATCGGTGCATGCGTCTTCATCAGGCCGATGGCTTGCTGGGCATATTTTTGATCAATCGACAGCAGCACATGCGCCGTTATCAATTTGCCTTCATATTCATCGTGCAGCTTGACTGTAAAACCATCAATAACCTTGCGACTGATCAACCGGTTGATGCGGTCCTGCACGGTGGAGCGCGACAAACCCAATTTGCGTGCGAGCGAGGAGGTTGCTTCCCTGCCGTTTGCGGTCAAAAGCTTCAACAATCTGTCGTCAATCGCATCCATGAAAGAGATCTTTCCTAATCACCAAAACTCAAACCGGCCTGAAGGCAGGCCTATCATCAATTCAACGAAAAAAAGAGACAAATTCCGTTAATTTAACGGACAATTTATACCATATTGCTATTTAGTGCCACCAGTTTCACGAATAAACTCATTTGAAGGGTAGGAACTTGTAACGAGTGGTGGCATGAAGAAACTGACACTTTGGCTTCGCGATGAAGCGCGCAAAACAGAGCGACGCTCCCCTCTTTTGCCTGAAGGAGCAAAAGAGCTGATTGAAGCCGGGATCGACGTTGTGGTCGAAAAATCCGAAAAACGCATTCTTGAGGATGCGCTATACGAGCAAGCCGGTTGCCGGATGGTAGAAGCCGGTGCGTGGGAAACAGCCCCGGAAGATGCCATCATTCTTGGCCTGAAGGAACTACCACAAACGCCTGAAATGCTGAAGCATACGCACATCTATTTCGCCCACGCCTACAAGGAACAGAACGGCTGGCAATCGCTGCTTTCCCGTTTCCAGAAAGGCGGCGGCTCGCTTCTTGATATCGAATATATGACCGAACCGGGCGGTCGCCGTGTGGCTGCCTTCGGCTATTGGGCTGGTTATATGGGTGCAGCACTTGCCCTGATGCAGTGGCATGACAAGAAGGCCAATAGATCATCCTATATCAACGGTGGCCTCACACCTTTTGAAGGGGCTGAAGCCCTTGATGAGGTCATTTCCAGCATGGCCACCAAAGAAAAGCCAACCGCACTGGTGATCGGGGCCGGAGGCCGCAGCGGCAAGGGCGCTGCCGAGATGCTTGCGCGGCACGGCGTGACAGTCACCAAATGGGGCCGCGCAGAAACGGCCAACGTGGACCGCAAGGCGATCCTTGACCACGACATCCTGATCAACTGTTCCTATGTGGTGGATAATATCCCCGCCTTTTTGGCACCAGACCACATCACACCGGATTGTCGCCTGAAGGTGATTTCCGATGTATCGTGCGATCCGTTCAGCGATTTCAACCCGCTACCCCTCTATGATGCCCCTACAAGCTGGAGCAAACCAGCAATCAAGGCGGCCGGGGCTTCGAATGATCTGGACCTGATCGCTATTGATAATCTTCCATCCCTTCTGCCAACCGAAGCAAGTATGGAGTTCGCAGGATTGATGCTGCCTTATTTGAAAACGCTCAAAGACTGGCGCAAAGATCCTGTTTGGGTGGCATGCGATACTGCCTACCAGAACGCCTGTGCATGCATGACAGAACGCAAGGCATCCTGACATGACTGACAATAAACACATTCACTGGATTGGGGCTGGCCTCGCATCCGGCCCGGGGCTTGTTGCACTGGCAGCTGAGCTCGGCAACGTAACGGTCTGGGACATGACTGACGAACGCGCGAAGATGCTTCAGGGCCATATGCCTGAAGGCAAGTCGTTCGGCATCGACACGCTGAACCTTGGTGATCGCGGCTCTGTGGAAAATTTCCAGAACCACGTGAACGCTGGCGACATCATCGTTTCCATGCTCCCGGCCACCCTTCACATCGCAATGGCTGATATCGCCCTGGCAACTGGCGCGAACCTGGTGACATCAAGCTACGTCGATGAAGCCATGGCAGCTCTTGACGGTGCCGCCAAGAAACACGGCGTTTCGTTTGTAAATGAGGTGGGGCTTGATCCGGGCATTGATCACCTGTTCGCCCATATCCTTGTAACGGCTGCCCGGGAGGCCGGCGTACTGGGCAAAGGCCACGCTGTGGATTTCGTATCCCATTGTGGTGGCATCCCGGCCGCAAAAACCGACTTTACCTACAAATTTTCATGGACACCGTTTGGTGTGCTGAAGGCGCTTACGAACGCGGCGCACTGCATTGAGGGCGGCGAGAAGAAAACCGTTGAAAAGGTTTGGCATGATGTCTCAAACCTTGATGTAGCGGGCGAAACTTTTGAAGTTTATCCAAACCGCAACAGCCTGCCTTACATCAAGGAGTACGGCCTGGATGGTGAAGAAAACCTGCAAACCTTCGTGCGCGGCACCCTGCGCCAGGGCGGCTGGAAAGAAGCATGGGCAGATATTTTCGCACAGGTGGAAACATCTGACGCAGACAAGCTTAAGGCGCTGTCTGAAAAACTATGGAACGAGCATTCCTACAAGGACGGCGAAGAAGACCGTGTGGTTCTGTATGTGGCGCTGACCGTTCGCGGCGAAAATGGCGAAACGCTCTGGCATGGGTCGCTTGCCCTTGACGAAGTGGGCAGTGGCTGGCAGACCGCAATGGCACGCACCGTTTCCTTGACGGTTGCACAAGCGATCAAGGCAGTTGGGCGCGGTGTGTTCGCACCCGGCGTGCATGCTGCCCTGACAGATGCAGATGAAGCCAAGGTGTGGCTACGTGGGCTTCGGGAAGCAGGCGTAACCCTGCGTGCCGAAAATGTAGAAATTTAAGGGTAACAAACGTGCCGGAAAAACAAATCACAGGCGGACAGGCGCTGATCGAAGCGCTGATTGCAAATGGCGCTGATACGGCTTTTGGCGTACCAGGGGAAAGCTATCTGGCTGCCCTTGACGCCTTTCATGATGCCGAAGAACAGCTGAAATTCATTACCTGCCGCCACGAAGCTGGTGCCGCCAACATGGCCGAAGCCTACGGCAAGATGACTGGCAAGCCCGGCATCTGTTTCGTCACCCGCGGCCCGGGCGCCACGCATGCAACCATTGGCCTGCACACAGCGTTTCAGGACAGCACCCCGATGATAATGTTCATCGGCCAAGTAGCTGCCGATCAGGTTGAACGCGAAGCGTTTCAGGAAATCGACTATCGCCGCTTCCTTTCGGAAGTGACCAAATGGACGGCAGAGATTAACGACGCGTCTCGCATGGCAGAATATGTTGGTCGCGCCTTCCGCGTTGCCACCAGCGGCCGGCCTGGCCCTGTTGC
>JABXIV010000052.1 GCA_013372925.1 Alphaproteobacteria bacterium | reverse complement strand
GTATATTTCCGCGGCCCCGCGGATGTGGCGAAAACCGTCTTCATGGTTTGGAAAAAATCAGAAGGCGATGATGACCGCTGGATGTACCTGCCTGCGCTTGATCTCGTGAAACGGATCGCAGCAAGCGATGAGCGCACCAGCTTTGTCGGTTCTCACTTCTTCTATGAAGATGTTTCCGGTCGCGCACCGCATGAAGACACGCACGAACTTGTGGAAGAAACAGAGCATTATTATGTTCTGAAAAGCACGCCGAAGGATGCCGACGCTGTAGAATTCGACCACTATAAAAGCTGGATTCACAAGGCCACTTTCCTGCCTGTACAAATCAAATATTTTGATGCGCAGGGTGAAAACTACCGCACATATGACGCTCAAAAGGTCGATATGGTAGACGGCATTCCAACCGTAACTGCCGCCAAGATGACAGATATCCGCATCGGCGGCTCCACGGAAATGCAATATTCCGATGTCAGCTATGATGCAGGCATCGACGAAAACATCTTCACTGAACGGTACCTGAGAAACCCACCTCGCAGGGAGCTCAGGTAACTATGCGCCGTCCTCTTGCTCTTTCTTTGTTCCTAGTTTGCGTAGCGCCCCTGGCAGCATTAGCGAATGCCGCTACCCCCCCACTGCCCGAGGGGCTAGAGGAAACGACGGATCAGCAAAAGACGGAAGAACCGGCGCTGCCGCCAGGGCTGATGGGCAATCCCCCCCCATCATTGCCTCCCGGCCTTGGCGGCACCCCTAAAGGCGACGAGGACAAAAAAGAAAAGGCTTCCGACACGTCCGGTGGCCTTGGGATTGATCTAACCGGTTTTGCGGAAATGCGGATCGGTTTCCGCATGCAGTCCGATGCCAATGAGAAAGCCGCATCAATTGGCGAAGCCCGGTTGCAGCTTTCCTTTGAGAAGGCCTTCAGCCTTGGCACAGCTACTGTCACGGCCGACTTTGTCTATGATCCAATACTAGACCGGCACGGTATCAATCTGGAAGAAGGCGCAGGCTGGTTAGACCTTCGAGAAGCGCACCTGCTGATGCGCCCCACTGATTTCGCTGATCTCAAAGTTGGTCGCCAGGTGCTGACATGGGGAACCGGTGACCTGCTGTTTATCAACGACATGTTCCCGAAAGACTGGAACGCCTTTTTTATCGGCCGGGATGAAGAATACCTGAAAGCCCCATCCGACGCCTTGAAGCTCGCCCTCTTCAGCGATTTCGCCAACCTGGATGTGATCTACACCCCTCGTTTTGATGCCGACCGTTATATCGATGGACGCCGTTTGTCATACTATAACCCGCTGTTCGGCGGCATTGTCGGGCGGAATGCCGTTGTCGTTCCAGATCGCCCAAATGACTGGTTTGGCGACGATGAACTGTCCCTGCGGCTTTACCGCAACCTTGGCACCACTGAGGCTGCGCTCTATTTCTATGATGGCTATAACAAAAGCCCGTCAGGCATGAATGCAGCCACTTTCCAGCCCACATTCCCACGTCTGCGCACCTATGGCGCCAGCTTCCGTCGGCCTATGTGGAGCGGCATTGCCAATGTGGAGTTCGGTTTTTACGACAGCCTGGATGACACAGCTGGCAGCAACCCATTTGTGCCAAACAGCGAGTTTCGTTTCCTCGCAGGATATGAACGGGAACTGGCGCCTGAGCTAACCGGTGCCGTTCAATATTATCTTGAATATATGCGAGATTATGACGCCTACAGTGCCGCCCTGCCTCAAGGTTTCCCGGCCCGCGACAAAGCCCGTCATGTCCTGACAGCACGCTTGACCAAGCTGGCAATGAACCAAACGCTGACTTGGTCGCTGTTCGCTTACTATAGCCCATCAGATAACGATGCCTATATCCGGCCGAAAGTGAGCTACAAGCTAACAGACGCCTGGCTTGTTGAGGCCGGGGGAAACCTGTTTTTCGGCGCTGATGACCACAGTTTCTTCGGCCAATTCCGGAAGAATACCAATATCTTTGCCGGGGTGCGCTACAGCTTCTGATCCGTTGCTGGCGCAATCAGCGCTTGACCATAGCGAAGCGAGATGCAAACTCAGGGCATGCTAAACCTTGATGATGCAAAGCTCGAAAAACATTCGGTAACAATCGCCGGGCATCGTACGTCGATTTCGCTCGAACGCGGCTTCTGGCGCCACCTCAGGCGGCTGGCCGCAGAACAGAATCTGTCGATGAACGAGCTGGTGCGGCTGATTGACGAGGCCCGGACAGGCTCCCTATCAGGGGCGCTCAGGGCCTTTGTTCTTCAGTCCCTTGAGAAGGATCTTCACTAGCATCCTCGCCTTCCTGTTCCTTGGCTTTCTGCTTTTCAGCTTCCTGCTTTTTCCTCAATACATCGAGGAAACCGAAGGCGCGAGAAAACACCTCTGCGCCAGGATTGATGGGCTGTTTGTCCCCTTGAATCTTATCAAGGTCTTTCAAAAGTCCGGTCCTGATGCGGCGTTCGATCCCTGCGATCACAAACCGTTCCAGGGCCCGACTTGCCCAATTCGAGGTTGGATTATCAATTGGTCCTGAATACTGAACCGGGATCACAGGCGCATCGGGCGGCGAAGCCAAATCCAACTGCCCCTTCAAGTTCATAAAAGAATCCACGAAGCTGATCTGGCCATCAAGGGTCAGACCACCCCAATCGCCACCAGCGTTGAAACGCTCCAGCAGCACATTGCCGGAATCAAGGGTCAGGCTGGCCTCAAGATTGCTGTAGGAAGTGCTGCCCTGCCGCAACCATCCCCCAATGGACGCAAGGAAACTGCTGGCGGAAGGCGCCCGCCCCATCTCGCGCACAAGCGACGGCACGCTCAGGAAGTTCAGGTTCCCGGCACGCCCTTTAAACTCGCCCCGGCCTTTCAGCGCTCCAATAAGGTCCTGCACGCTCTGGCCTTCTCCTTCAAAGGCGAAATCAAGCGAAGCCGACCCGACAAGCGCAGAAGGCAACCCATAGGCCGAAAGCATGCTCCCGATATCCAGGTTGTCCAGCTTGGTCTTGCCACTAAGCTTGGGTGTCTGCCCCCCTGCGAGGTCTACGGACAAAGTGGCCACTGTTCCATTGACTTGGGCACCTTCCCCCAGATCAAGCCGCGCAACGCCATCACCGATAGTCAAAATCGCCTTGGGTGCCGTTATCTGTTGGCCTGCGATCTTCACCTGCTCAAAGGCTAGGTTCACCTGCCCTGCGTGATCAAACCAGCTTTGATCAATTCTAGTTTCCGCGCTTGATGGACCGCCCCCCTCCGTGATTGACGGATTGAAAGAAATCCCGGCAATGGCAAGCGAACCGCCAATACGGCCAGATTTCTCCCCTTCCAGGTTCCCAGCCAGGCGGGCTTGTCCATTCCGCATATCAATATTATCCAGCCCCCAGTCTGTCGCCCCTTTGGTTACAGTCGCTGTGGCCCGGATTGCACTTGTAGGCTCCGGCAAAGTGACTTCATTACCCAGCAGAGTAACAACCGCCGCCGCATTCCTATGATCATAGGTAATGCGCCAGTTCTGGCTCTCTGCCCCGGCGGTTCCTTCCGCCAAAAATTGGCCGCCTGCCAGATTGCCGCTCAGGTCAATTTGGGTCACATCTCTTCCAGCGCGTTCAAGCGAAAAAGTGATGTCCGCTGGCAGTGCTCCAGCCGGCTCCATCCCATACATTTTGGCAAGTCCGGCCAGGTTCTCGTGCTTCACCGTACCTTGCAGGCCAAAACGAGATAACTCATCCCGCAGCGCAGCACTGCCACTGGCGGTCAAACGCCTTCTAGCTCCCTCCGTCATCTCAACAGAAAGATGTACGTCGGCAAGCGGCCCATTGAGCGAAGCTTTGCCATCAACCATGCGCAAGCCCAATGCCCGAATATGCTCCCTGCCCCCCGGCATCGACTCTGCCAAGACAGGCAATTTCCAGCTTTTAACTATTGCCTCCAGTTGCAACTCCAGATCATCGGCGACGGGCCGTATTGTCCCGGCCAAAGACACCTCTCCACCGTTATGTTGTGCCGTAAGATGATCAATGGCGGCTTCCTGTTGGGCTAAATTGCCAACCATGGATACGGCTGTATATAGCGCCCCATGCCATTGCAACTTATCTGCTTGCAAGCTGAACTGCATGGGCTGCACAGGAAAGCCTTCAAAAGCAGAGGTCGTCTGATCGCCTGCGCCTGCATCTGAAAGATATGCATCAAGGTTAACAACATCCGCCACAAGCGAAATCTGGCGCGGCCAAACTGCACTTGTGTGGCCAGAGAGGGTTCCCTTCAGTTTTGTTGTATCGATCCGTCCGGTTACATCAGCCAACTGCCAAGCTGCTTCTTTCACAGCCAGTTTGGCACTCAGTTCACCCGTCGCCAGACGGCCCGCCGGAATTTGGTCTGATACATCAACGCCCGCCCAGCGAAGAAGTTCCGGCAAGTTACCCGATACCAGTTGAACAGTGCCTCGCCCCTCATGCTGTGAAAGCTGTCCGGAAAAGGACAAACCGGAACCACCAGGCAGCAAAGCCTGTAAACGGTCCACTCTTGGCCCCGCCTTTGTAAAACGAACAACTGCATCCAGTTGCTGGACAACACCATTCCCGATGTTGATGCCCTCAACAGTCATATCGAGCGCACCAGACAGACGTGCTTGCTCAGTCGCACCTTCAGTCGGTTGCAGCGTTTCCTCGGTGGATGCTTCGGTATCTAGTTGCAAGGCCGTCAGCCACGGCGCGATGTCAATAATCCCAACAGACACTGTGCCAGTTGTATGTACATTGCCGCTACGTGGCGCAATGGTCAGATCGAGCCGACCGTGTGTGCCCCCAACCTCCATTTGCCGGGAAACAGCGCGATAGATCGTTCCTTCCCTGTCAATCTGCACATCAAAATCAAAAGCCTGCTCAGGCACTTTTGGTGCCTGCTCACTATTCGATAGAACCGAATGCAAGGCCCCAGAAAAAGCGGCAAGGTTTTCGCCTTTGCTTTGAACTCTGCCCGCAAAGCCATCACTTAGAAGGCGCCCAGATATCTCAAGCGTGCCACCGGGCAGGCCAATATCGGCCTTGAGCGACTTCACGCGCTCATCACGGCTGGGCCGCATACGCCCGTTGGTTTGAACGGTCTGCCCGGTTGCTATAAAGCTGCCTTGCCACTCTAGAGGGCCATCAGGCAACCGCCCCTGAAGATCGAAACTCAATCCTTCGATTAAATGCTCTTCGCCACTCTGCTCCACAAAATGCACGGTGCCACCAACAATCTGCAAGCGCTCCATCAGAATGTCCGTCGTGGGCGCGGTCTCGGCTCCCTTTGGCACGTCCGGCCACCCGCGAACACGCCAGTCTCCGCTAGCGTCCTCCTCAAACACAATATCGATGCCATCGAAACCAAGTCGCTGGAAGGCTACTTCGCCCTTCAAAAGGGCTGAAAGGCCAAGCCGCATATCAATCCTGTCGGCCGTAGCCACCGCCTCTCCCGACGCGTCGCCAAGCGGCAATAAACGGACTGTTTCTGCCGACACTTCGGGGCGCGGCAACAAGCTTACACTCACACGCCCAGCCAGATCCACGCGCATCCCCAACCGCTCGGACGTCATAGCTGAAAGCGTGCCGCGATACTGGTTCCAATCGATGAACCCAACAGCCAGCGATGCAAGTACAAGTAAGGCAACAACTGAGCCCACAAGCCAGTATGATATTTTCAGCAATGATCGGGTTTTCACCATCGGGCTCCGTGCATCAATTCCCATTCACCGACAGACTGCGCAAAATGCCCCTGATTTACAAGGCCATAGCAATGGTGGTGCACGAATGAGGCACCTATGCGGCGAATCTGCTTAACCTTTTCAATTTCAGCCACTAAGGTACCGGAAAACAAAAACAAAGTCGCGCTACACGGAAGGTTTTATTAAGAATTTTCTGTTCCTTTTCATCAGGGGCCCTGCCCCACAAGCGCGATTTTGGAGGGAAGAGACACCTTATGGCCAAGGCCGGAAAAAAAGGCGGTGTATTTACGCGGCTGCGCAGGCGCATCCGTACGACGCTTTTTTATTCGGGCGGTTATGAATTTGGCACCATCACGATCCTTGCCGCGTTGATTGGCGTTATCTCCGGTTATGCTGCTATCGGCTTTTATCTCTCTATCGGGGCCCTGCTTGAATTCATTTATGGACTGAGCGAAGCAGAACTTGCCACAGGAGCCAAAGACCTGCCTGCATGGCATATCATGGGGGCGTTGGTTGGCGGTGGCCTTGTGGTTGGTCAGCTTCTGCGGCTTATTCCGAAACACCAGGCACGCGGCGTCCCCAATGTGATTGAGGCCGCAGCCCTCCATAATGGACGCCTTGGCATCAAAAGCGGCCTTGCTAGTGCCGTAACAACCGTTGTTTCCCTTGGCTCAGGCGCTTCAATGGGGCGCGAAGGCCCGGTGGTTCACCTTGGCGCGGCCCTTTCAAGCACCATAACCCGGGCTTTGCAATTAAACCCGTCTGCTGCACGCACGCTGCTTGGGTGCGGTGTGGCTGCTGCTGTGGCTGCCTCATTCAATGCACCAATCGCGGGCGTATTCTTCGCTCTTGAAGTTATCCTTGGGCACTATGCGCTGCATGCATTTGCACCTATCGTGATCGCCGCGATCGCAGGCACGCTGGTCAGCCGTGCGCACCTCGGCAATTTTCCTGCCTTTGAAACCACAGACTATTTCATCAACAGTTTCTGGGAATTCCCGGCATTTTTCATTCTTGGTATTGCTGCTGCCCTAGTGGCTGTGACCTTTATGTCAGGCATGAACTGGGGCGATCAGGTTCGCACCAAGCTGGGCAAGATTCCCTACTGGCTGCAGCCAGCTTTGGCTGGCGTTTTTGTGGGCGGCATCGCCATCTTCTATCCAGAGATCCTAAGCGTTGGGTATGAAGCCACAAGCCGTGCACTGAATGGCGAATATGGCTTTGACCTGTTGCTTTCCCTCATGGTCGCCAAGATGGCGGCAACAATTCTTTCCTACACAGGGCGATTTGGCGGCGGTGTTTTCAGCCCCAGCCTGTTCCTTGGCGCCATGCTTGGCGGCGCATTCGGCATTATTGCCGGCACGATCTTCCCGGACCTTGCCTCCACCCCCGGCCTTTACGCCGTTGTTGGCATGGGAGCAGTGGCCAGTGCGGTTCTCGGCGCACCCATTTCAACCATGCTGATCGTGTTTGAGATTACAGGCGACTATAACGTAACTATCGCGGTGATGATTGCCTCCGCAATATCCAGCATGGTTACCAGCGCCTTCTTTGAGCGTTCTTTCTTCCTGATGCAGCTTGCGAACAGGGGCGTACGCCTTGAAGGCGGCAAGGCCACCTACCTTTTGAAATCAGCCCGCGTATCAGATCATATGACCCGTGATTTCTTCACGGTGCGTGACAGCGAGCCAGCCGAAAAAGCCCGTGAACTGCTGGTTACTCAAGGCGGCGGCATGCTGATTGTCACCGATGAAGTGGGGCACATGACCGGGGCGCTGACGTTCAGCCAACTCCCCCCAGACATTTTCGACAACCCCGAAAAGGCCAAAACACCTGTTGCCGAATTCATGCGGGAAGTGCCTCAGCGCGTGAAATCAAACGATGCCCTGCAGCTTGCCCTTCACAGGCTGGAAACAAGCGGGGAAGATGTGTTGCCTGTCCTTTCCCCCGCACAAAAGGATGTTGTTGTGGGCTTGATTCGCCACCGGGACGTGATGAAAGAATACAATCGCGCACTTCTGGAAAGCCAGGGGCAGGACCACAAAATGGGCCGCCGCGGCTGATCTTTCCCTGCCTCGTTAAATTCCCTGCATTTGTTATCATCTGCTGCTTCCCGTCTGCCCATGGGGGTGCTATAGACGCCACATGATGAGTGATCCGTTCGATTTAGATGACCTGGGCAGCGAAGCCCCTCAAGCCGCACCGCAGGCACATGCGGGCATGCAGCCCCCGTACCTTGAAGGCCTCAACGAGCCACAACTGGACGCAGTACTGGCCACTGATGGCCCTGTGCTTGTCCTCGCGGGCGCAGGCACGGGAAAAACCCGCGTACTGACAACGCGCCTTGGCCACCTGATGGCTACTGGCCGGGCAGCCCCCTGGAATATCCTTGCCGTAACCTTCACCAACAAAGCCGCCAAAGAAATGCAGGAACGGGTGGCAAAGGTTATCGGTCGCCCCGTTGAAGGCATGTGGATCGGCACTTTCCACTCTATTTGTGTGAAAATTTTGCGGCGGCATGCTGAACTTGTGGGGCTGCAATCGAACTTCACCATTCTTGATACGGACGACCAGATCAGGCTGCTGAAACAACTGATCCAGGCTGAAAACATTGACGACAAGCGCTGGCCTGCCCGCGCGCTGGCTGGCCTGATCGACCGCTGGAAAAACAAAGCCCTGTCACCTGAAAAAGTGCCGGAAGGCGAAAGTTATGCATACGCAAACGGCCTTGGCGGCAAGCTATACAAAGCCTATCAGGAACGCCTGCAGGTTTTGAATGCCTGCGATTTCGGTGACCTTCTGATGCACTGCATCACGCTGTTTCAGGCGCACCCGGATGTACTGAAGGATTATCACAACCAGTTCCGCTATATCCTGGTGGACGAGTATCAGGATACCAATGTGGCGCAGTATCTGTGGCTGCGGCTTTTGTCGCAGGCCAGCAAAAACATCTGCTGCGTGGGCGATGACGACCAATCCATCTATGGCTGGCGCGGTGCCGAAGTGGGTAACATCCTGAAGTTTTCAAGCGACTTCCCCGGCGCGACCGTTGTACGGCTTGAGCAAAACTACCGATCCACCGGCCACATTCTTGCGGCAGCTTCTTCACTGATCACATCAAACGAAGGGCGGCTTGGCAAAACACTTTGGACCGACGCGGGCGACGGTGAAAAGGTTTCTGTGAAAGGCGTATGGGACGGCCCTGAAGAGGCGCGATCCATTTGTGAAGAAATTGAAAGCCTGCACAGCAAACAACATGCGCTGAGCGAAATCGCCATCCTCGTGCGCACAGGTTTCCAGATGCGGGAATTCGAGGAACGGCTGATCACCCTTGGCGTGCCTTACCGCGTTGTGGGCGGTCCGCGCTTCTATGAGCGGGCCGAAATCCGTGACGTTATGGCGTATCTGCGCATGATCAACCAGCCAGACGATGCCCTCGCGTTCGAGCGCATCGTGAATGTGCCCAAGCGGGGCCTTGGCGCTGCCAGCATCCAGAAAGTGCACCAGTTGGCGCAGTCACACAATGTATCCCTGCCCTATGCGGCCCGCATGATTGGCGGCATGGATATCCTGCGCCCCGCGGCGCGCAATGCGCTCAGCCGTTTGATGGATGACTTCGACCGCTGGCGCGCCATGCTGCACACCCACAGCCATGTGGAAGTGACTGAGATGGTGCTGGAAGAATCCGGCTATATGGAAATGTGGCAGAACGACAAGTCACCAGATGCACCAGGCAAGCTTGAGAACGTCAAGGAAATGGTGTCAGCCATGGGTGAATTCGAGAACCTTGGGGGCTATCTGGAACATATCGCGCTGGTGATGGAAAACGACAATAACGATACCAATGAAAAGGTATCGCTAATGACCCTTCACGGCGCAAAAGGCCTTGAGTTTGACACCGTGTTCCTGCCTGGCTGGGAAGAAGGCCTGTTCCCGAACCAGCGCGCGCTTGATGAAACCGGCGTTAAGGGGCTGGAGGAAGAGCGGCGCTTGGCCTATGTGGGCATCACCCGCGCCAAGAAAAAGGCACACATCTATTTTGCCGGGAACCGGCAAGTGTTTGGACAGTGGCAATCCAGCCTGCCAAGCCGTTTCATTGATGAACTGCCCGCAGACCATATTGAAATGGAATCGAACCAGGGCCTGTATGGCAACCAGCGTCAATCACGCGGTAGCTGGGGCGATGACTATGCCGATGAGGGTTATTTCACGTCTGGCGGCGATAAATACGGCCCCGGCTGGCAACGTGCACAATCCTGGCGACAGGAGCAAACCGGCTACAGCCAGCGCCCACAGCGCAACAGCCCACCGGTCATCACACAAACACCAAGCCGCCCGAAGAAGAAAAAGGCTCCCGCGCCCATCAGCGATTTCGCCATTGGCGAGCGGGTATTTCACGAGAAATTCGGCTACGGCATGATCGAAGATGTCGAGGGCAACAAGCTCCTCGTTGAATTCGATAAAGCCGGCGCCAAACGCGTGGTCGATACATTCGTTACCCGCGCCTAAGGAGACTATCATGAGCGACATCTGGTGCCTGAACGGCGAATTGGCAGTTGAGAGAGCCCGCGAACTGGAAGCAACCCTTGAACTGGTTGCCGACGAACGCGGTGATTTCCCACCAACGCTTTCTTATTTCGAGCAGAAAGACAGCCCCCTTTGGCGAGTTGAAATTTTCTTCGCCTCTCGCCCGGATGTAGATTTTCTGGATGCAGTGCTGGCGCGCATGGGCCTTGAAGACTGGGAGCATGACCTGGCCCCGGTTGAAGAGAAAGACTGGGTTAGCGAAAGCCAGAAACTGCTGGCGCCAGTGGAAGCAGGCCGCTTTTTCGTTTTTGGCAGCCACGATGCCGATAAGGCAAAGCCTGACGCCATCAACCTGCAAATCGATGCAGGCCAGGCGTTTGGCACAGGAAAGCATGAAACTACTGCCGCCTGCCTTGAAGTGCTTGATGATCTCGCGAACACCATCAAGCCACGAAACATGCTGGATCTTGGCACCGGTTCGGGTGTGCTGGCGCTTGCCAGCCAAAAGGTTTGGCCAAAAATGCGGATTGTCGCCTCGGATATTGATCCGATCGCGATCGAAGTTACTGAAGGAAATA
Source organism: Alphaproteobacteria bacterium (assembly GCA_013372925.1). Lineage (GTDB taxonomy): Bacteria > Pseudomonadota > Alphaproteobacteria > Sphingomonadales > Kordiimonadaceae > Kordiimonas. The sequence goes on along the minus strand of JABXIV010000052.1, from coordinate 6,794 downwards.
TCACGATCAATGACGGTATTCCGCGCGCCATTGGCTCCGGCTTACCCGGCATGGCCCTTGTGGTTGCTGAAGGCCTTGATGACCCGGCGTTTCACGGTGAAGCGCCGTTTGACCTGATCACAGCCAATATTTTGGCTGGCCCATTGATTGATCTTGCGCCTGATATTGAAGGAGCCCTTGCGAAGGGTGGTACACTGGTGCTGTCCGGTCTTCTTGCTACCCAGGAAAAAGAAGTCCTCGAACCATATTTGGCTCGAGGACTAGTATCTCTGGGCAGAGTAGAGAAAGGGGAGTGGCTCGCGCTTACATTGCGCAAGCCGTGAAGCATCTTGGGAGGAGAATGCTTCGGGAAAGGTGGGGCAGCCTTGTTTCAGGAGAAGACTGCCCCACAGGGAAATTCTTCTGATTGACCTGACGGTATCGCCCGATCAACCCTCAAGGCTTAGTGTGCTAGTGCACCACCACCGAACGCGCCACCAGTCATGCCGGTGAAACCACCACCAAGGCCGCTTGGACGGGTGATTTTGAATTGCAGTGGCTTGCGTTGAGCAACTGGGCGCATCATGCCTGCTTCAGTCATCAGGCTAAAGAAATCGCCTGTCGCTGTGAGGTCAGATACGGCTTCGCGTGCTGCTTCTTCAGTAGCCACAAGAAAGAACTGCTTGTCAGCAGAGCCGCTTGTCACGCCTGGGATTTTGCCTTCACTGGCCATCAGGCCCATGAAGCTGAAAGCTGAAATTTGTTCGTTTGTCATCGCTGTCTTTGTCATTGGCTTTCTCCTTAACCAATTTGGCCCACAACCGGGCGTTGTCAGCCCCTGCTGACACCGCTTAGATAGGCCTGTCCGGTATGATTAAGAAGGTATTAAAAACGCAAACAAGCTATGCATTTTATGCATAGCTTAACAAAGAAAGCTTCCCGCTGAACGAATGGTCGATTTATATGGAGCGCACGCTGATGACATACATAAGCAAAACAAGAAGCACAGACCACATGGCCATACCCGAGAGAACATAAGGCTTTGCCATCCGGCGTTCAAACCACAGCCGCGGCCTAACACCCTTGAAGAAGAAAACCAGAAGGCCAGCGAGGTTGACACAAACCACGTTCACAATCAGCAGTAACAGCGCGCCGTTCGCCAGTTTCCATTCCTGAACTCCAAGCATAAAACCGAAAGTGGCAGCCGGCGGCAGGAGCGCCACAGCAACCATTACGCCCACAAGTGTCATTGAAAGCCCGGATGTTAGCGACAGCACCCCAGCAATGCCTGATGCGGCCGCCAACGCCATGCCCCCAAGCCCTACCTCAGTCCGGCTTAAAAGCTCCAGGCTTTCAGGAACCCCCCCCCAGATAACACCAACCGCACCGGATACAAGGATGGCCAGAACCATACCCGCAAGGGCTGTTGTGAAGGCTTCGCTCATCAGCTTCTTGTCACCAAGGGATGTTCCGAAGGCGAAGGCCAGGTTTGGCCCAAGAAGCGGCGCGATTACCATCGCACCAATCACAACGGCGACGTTGTCCTGCAACAGGCCGATTACCGCCACAATGGTGGAAAGAAGCGTCAGCGTGAGATAACCGCCATCCAGATGTGCCCCTTGGCGCATCTTGGTCATCAACTCTTCACGTGTATCGCCTGTTTCACGCGCATCCACGTCGGGGATCGTGGCCTCAACCGGCAGAATATTGATCCGGGCGCGACTTGAGGTGCCAAGAAGCTTCTGCAGTTCATCAATCACCTTCTGGCGCTCGCCCGCGCGGGTCAGCATGAAGAACTGCGCGTGATCGCCTTCAAGGTCGGACCCTCGCTCATAAGAGATAACGCTATTGCTGGCGGCAATCTTCTTGATATGCGCTTCAGTCGCAACCGGCGCCGTAACATGCAGCATTTTCAGTGGCATAGCAGTTCCTCCCCTTAGCAAACTCTAACGGAGAGACAGCCCCTTAACAAGACAGATTAGCCTGCAATATGCGCAAGCCATTCCTCTTCTGTCATCACCTGAACACCCAGATCTTGCGCCTTCTTGAGCTTGGAGCCTGCTCCCGGCCCAGCAACGACGATATCGGTTTTCTTGGAAACTGAACCCGCGACCTTGGCCCCAAGAGATTCGGCTTTGGCCTTGGCTTCGTTCCGGCTCATCTTTTCGAGGCTGCCGGTAAAGACAACCGTTTTGCCGGAAACGGGGCTGTCATCGGCCTGCGCTTCAACTTCCCGAACGTTCAAAACCTCAAGAAGCCGATGCAAAACCTCACGGTTTCGTTCCTCAAGGTAAAAATCAGCCATACTGAGCACAACATCGCCGCCGATGCCGTCAATATCCAGCAGTTCTTGATTATGCTCCAAAAGATCACGGGCAGCGGCGAGATCAATGCGGCGGTCACCAAGCGCTGCTACAGTACGCAGGCGGCTGACGCGGATATTCTCGGCCTTCAATGTGCCCGTTTCAATACGGGCAAGCCGCGCGGCAACAAGGCTAACAAAGCCCTCGCCAGCACTGAACAGGTCAGCAGGCTTCAGCGCTGCCTGAAAATCCTTCAAATGCCCGAAGGCCATAAGGCAATAATTGATGGCGCTGATTTCATGGATTGAAAAACCGCCCCCCAGTTTCTCGGTCAGCGCCTCGGCGCGGCCAAGGTAATCAACCATGGCCTGCGGCGTGCCAAAATGACGGGCCAGTATCTTGGCGGTTTCGGCACCGATGCCCGGAATTCCCAAGCCGAAAATCACTCGGTAAAAATCTATATTCCGGCGTTCTTCGATGGCCGCCATAAGGTTTGAAACAGAAAGATCACCCCAGCCTTCCCACTTTTGCATGGTACCGCCTTCAGCATCATTCTTTTCCGCCAGATGGAAGATATCCGCAGGTTCCGCGATCCAGCCTTTTTCAAAAAGCTGCTCAACCTGCTTCGCGCCAAGGCCTTCAATGTCAAACGCGCCGCGCGAAACGAAATGGCGCAAACGTTCCACCTGCTGCGCAGAACAGACGAGCCCACCTGTACAGCGAACGACCACATCGTCATCTGCCGATTCAGCGTGCGAGCCACATACAGGGCATTTTTCAGGGAATTCGAAAGGAACAGCATCTGCCGGGCGCTGGTCTTTCACAACAGAAACCACCTGCGGGATCACGTCCCCGGCCCGCTGGATTACCACCGTATCGCCGATACGAACGTCAAGGCGGGCAATCTCATCCCTGTTGTGCAATGTGGCGTTGGAAACAACAACACCACCAACCGTCACCGGTTCAAGCTTGGCAACCGGGGTCAAGGCCCCCGTACGCCCCACCTGGATGTCAATATCATGCAGGATAGTCATGGCCTTTTCAGCCGGGAACTTGTGGGCGATTGCCCAGCGCGGCGCACGCGCCACCATACCCAGGCGTTCCTGCAAGCGAAGATCATCAACCTTATAGACAACACCGTCGATATCGTAATCAAGCGTGGGCCGTTCGCGCTCGATCATCCGGTAATGGTCAATCGCACTGTCTGCGCCGTCACACAGCGCCATCAACGGATTAACGTCAAAGCCCCAGCTTTTGAACAGCTCGATCATACCCATCTGACTTTCGGATGGCAGGCTTGAGACCTCCCCCCACGCATAGGCAAAAAACTTCAACGGCCTTGATGCAGTGATGGAGCTATCAAGCTGCCGCAGTGACCCCGCAGCCGCATTCCGCGGGTTGGCGAATACCTTTTGCCCTGCGGCTTCCTGTGCTTCATTCAGCTTCAGGAAATCTGCCTTGCCCATGTAGACTTCGCCGCGCACTTCAAGAACATCGGGCCAGCCTGATCCTTTCAGTTCCTGCGGGACCGTATCCAACGTACGGGCATTAGTTGTTACGTTTTCGCCAACTGTGCCATCCCCGCGGGTTGCAGCCTGCACGAGTTTGCCGTGCTCATACCGGAGCGCAAGCGACAGGCCATCGATCTTGGGTTCCGCTGTCAGCGCTACAGGCGTATCAACGCCGACACCGAGGAAGCGGCGTACACGCGCCACAAACTCAACTACGTCATCATCATTAAAGGCATTATCAAGCGAAAGCATCGGGCGGGCATGCTTCACTTTTTCGAACTTACTGGCTTTAACAGCTGCACCAACACGCTTTGATGGGCTGTCCTTGCGCACAAGGTGCGGGAAAGCGGCCTCAATCTCATCGTTCCGGCGACGCATGGCATCATAGGCTGCGTCAGATATTTTCGGGGCATCTTCACCATGGTAAAGCTGGTCGTGGATTTTGATTTCCATCGCCAGTTCAGCCAGTTCCTTACGGGCCTCGGCTTCGCTCAGATCTGTTGCCGGTACTTTAAACAGGTCAGCCATCAGGGCCTATCCATCCATATCAAGAAGTTGGTCTGCAGCCGCACGGGCCGCGTCTGTAATCACATTGCCTGCCAGCATGCGAGCGATTTCCTCACGCCGTTCCTGATTAGACAGCGCCGCAACATGGGTGCGCGTCTCCGACCCCTCATCACCTTTGGAAATCTGGAACTGGCGACTGCCGCGCGCTGCTACCTGCGGGCTGTGGGTAACCACCAGAACCTGCGCACTGTCTGACAAGCGGCGCAACCGTTCCCCAACCGCACTGGCTGTGGCACCGCCAATACCTTTATCCACCTCATCAAACACCATCACTGGCGTGCTGGAGCCGCGCGCGAGCACTACCTTGAGCGCAAGGATAAATCGAGCAAGTTCTCCGCCAGAGGCAATTTTTACAAGCGGCCCGAACGGGGTGCCCGCATTGGTTTTTACTTCAAAGCCCACACAGTCGGCACCTTTTTGCCCCCATTCCCCTTCAGGGAGCGGTTCAATAAGGGTTCGGAATTGTGCTTTCTCAAGCTTCAGTGGCGGCAGCTCTGCCATTACCAGCGCATCAAGTGCGGCAGCTGCAGTCTTCCGTTTGGCCGTTAGCGCAGCGACAGCGTTCGTCATGGCCAGTTGGGCCGCATTCGCACGCTGCCTCGCCTCGGCCACCATCTCATCGCCTGCCCCTACTGCCGCGTAGCGCGCCTGCAAATTATCAAGCAGGGCTGGAAGTGCGTCCGGCTGACAATTGTGTTTACGGGCAAGCCGCCGAATTTCGAAAAGGCGCTCTTCAGTGCGCTCAAGCTCATGCGGGTCAAAATCCAGATCCTGCGCAAGCCGATCAAGGGCCGCCATGCCCTCGCCCAACTCTATCGCCGCCCGGTCAAGCGCCTCTATCACGGGTGCAAGCAGATCACCTGCGGCACCTTCAGTGCGCTCCATACGGCGCAGCACACCGCGAACAGCGGCATCCACACCACCATCCCGCGCCAATTCATCCTGATAAGTCTGCAGATCGCCAGCCAGCTTCTCACCCTGCATCATCAGGGTTCTGCGTTCCGCCAGCGCGTCCTCTTCCCCCTCTTCCATACCAAGGCTGCTTAGCTCTTCCACTGCATGCTTGAGGAAGTCCTCATCGGCCTTGGCGTCCGCAAGGGTGCGCTCAGCATCTGCGAGGGCGGTGTTGGCATCCCGCAATTCTTTATAGGCTGCCGCCACGGCTTGCAGCTCCGCACCATAGTTACCAAATTGGTCCAGAAGGTCCCGGTGGCCCGCACTATCCAGCAAGCCACGATCATCGTGCTGGCCATGCACTTCCACGAGCAGTGAACTCAGTTCAGCCAACAGGCCTTGGCTGATTGGCTGGTCATTTGCCCAAGCCCGGCTTCTACCGTCTGCTGTGATCTGACGCCGCAAAATGATGACACCATCCCCGCCATCAAGCGCCTGATCCTCCAATAGCCTGCAGGCGACATGGTCAGCGTCAACGGCAAAGGTGGCGGAGACAACGCCTTTTTCCTGGCCCTGCCGGACAAGCGCCCTGTCAGCGCGAGCACCTGTTGCAAGTCCCAGGCTATCAAGAAGGATTGACTTGCCCGCACCGGTTTCACCGGTCAGCACTGTCAGCCCCTCCGAAAAGGACAGGGTGAGCTTTTCGATTAGAACGATGTCACGAATGCTGAGGCTGGTCAGCATACGCTTCCCCTAAAACGGCCAGAGTTTACCGAGCCATGAACCGCTCTTGCCCTCTGGCTTCATGTCTTTGCCGTTGAGGAGCGCATAGCTGTAGCGGTACCAGCGGCTACCAGGGTAGTTGTGCCCCAGAACAGCGGCTGCCATTTTGGCCTCGTCATAAATACCCAGCGCAAGATACGCCTCCACAAGACGATGGAGAGCCTCTGGTGTGTGGCTTGTGGTTTGGTAATTCTCGATCACGTTACGGAAACGAAGGGTAGCTGCCAGATATTCCTGGCGTTTCATGTAAAAACGCCCCACTTCCATGTCCTTGCCTGCCAGATGATCAAGCGTCAGGTCCAGCTTCAGCTTGGCATCGCGAGAATATTCGGAATCAGGAAAACGGCGAACAACTTCGATCAGGGAGTTCCGCGCTTTCAGGGTTTGCGCCTGGTCACGGCCAACGTCTGAGATCTGCTCATAGTGACACAGGGCAATCAGGTAATAGGCATAGGCTGCTGACCGGTTACCAGGGTGAAGCTGCAGGAAGCGTTCGGCCGCCAGCACAGCATCATCATAGTTGTTGGTCATATAGTGGGAATAAGCTGCCATCAGCTGCGCGCGCCGTGCCCATACGGAATATGGGTGCTGCCTTTCAACTTCGTCGAAAGCTGCCGCTGCGAACCGATAGTTCTTCTTCTTCAGGTTGTCCTGACCAAGGTTGTAAAGAACCTCGACATCCCGCGCCACATAGCGATCTTCGCTGTCCTTGGAACTACATGCTGCAACACTTATCAGTGCGACGCCCAGAACAGTT
>JABXIV010000244.1 GCA_013372925.1 Alphaproteobacteria bacterium | reverse complement strand
TTGTTCCTTGGTGCCGGTTCTGTAATTCATGCACTGCATCACGAACAAGACATGCGCAACATGGGCGGTTTGTTCAAAAAGATCCCAATTACCGGCACTGTCATGCTGATCGGTACATTGGCGATCACGGGCTTCCCATTGCTCTCTGGCTACTATTCGAAAGACCTGATCATCGAAGCAGCTTTCGCGTCTGACTCTTCAGTTGCACAGTATGCTTTCGTGATGGGTGTAGCAGCAGCGCTGATGACCAGCTTTTACAGCTGGCGCCTTGTGTGGCTGACCTTCTTTGGTGAAACGCGCGCCAAGCAGAAATACTACGATCATGCCCATGAAGGCCCAATCTTCATTATGGGACCGCTGCTGATCCTGGCACTAGGCGCAGTGTTCGCAGGTGGTATCTTCAAAGAGCTCTTTGTTGGTCATGACCGAGTTGCCTTCTGGAACGGTTCGCTTGTGACCCAAATGGGTGATGTGATCGATGCAGCGCACCATGTACCTATGGGCGTTACGCTTGCACCATTTGTTGTGATGGTTCTGGGCTTCTTCATCTCCATGATGTTTTATGCGCCGCGCATTGCACTGCCGAAGCTTCCAGCAGCTGGCCTTGCACTGCTGACACTGGCGCTCTTTATTGCAGCCAAGTTCACGCACTTGCATGAGATTGCCGCGATGAAATATGTGGGCTACTTCTCAGGCTTCGCCTTTGCTGTCTTCTTCTACGCGTATCTTTATGCGGCGGGTAAAGTCTCAAAAGATCTGCCGCAGCGCACCGCACAGATGTGGGATGGCCTATATGCCTTCCTGCTGAACAAATGGTACTGGGATGAGCTCTACAACTTCCTGTTCGTACGTCCAGCTTTCTGGCTGGGCCGTACTTTCTGGAAACGTGGCGACGAGCAGACCATCGATGGTTTCGGCCCGAATGGCGTGTCTGCTGCTGTTGCAACAGTGGCTGCCAAAGCCCGTAAGCTTCAAACTGGTTATGTTTATCACTATGCCTTCGCGATGATTATCGGCGTGGCGATTGTGGTGACATGGTTCATGGCCCAAAGTGGCGCACACTAAGGGCAGGGGATAATTGAAATGAATTTTCTTATTGATAACCTGCTGTCTCTGATGATGCTTGCGCCGCTGATTGGTGCAGGGTTCATCATGTTTATCCGCCATCAGGATAAAGAGATCGAGAAGCGCAATATTCGTTCGGTGGCCCTGTTTACGACCGTTGTCACCTTTGTAATGAGCATTTTCCTCTGGATTGGGTTTGACAGCACAAGTGCTGACTTCCAGTTTGTTGAGCGTTACCGCTGGGTAGGGGATATTAGCTACTATGTTGGCGTTGATGGCATTTCAATGCTGTTTGTGGTGTTGACCGCCTTCCTGATGCCGATTGTGGTACTGGCTAGCTGGGAATCCGTTGAGAAGCGCGTGAAGGAATACATGATTGCATTCCTGCTGCTTGAAACGCTGATGATCGGCGTGTTTTCCGCACTCGATATCTTCCTCTTCTACGTCTTCTTCGAAGGTGGGTTGATCCCGATGTACCTGCTGATTGGTGTATGGGGTGGCGTGAACCGGATTTATGCCGCGTTCAAGTTCTTCCTTTATACACTGCTTGGTTCCGTACTGATGCTGGTAGCCGTGTTCTATATGTATGTGGAAACTGGCACGACAGACATCCCGATGCTGATGAACCATCACTTTGATGGGGATATACAGAATTGGCTGTGGCTTGCATTCTTCGCGTCGTTTGCTGTGAAAATGCCAATGTGGCCAGTGCACACCTGGTTGCCTGATGCGCACGTACAGGCACCAACAGGCGGTTCTGTAATTCTTGCGGGTGTTTTGCTGAAGATGGGTGGTTACGGCTTCCTGCGTTTCAGCTTGCCGATGTTCCCTGACGCAACTGAGCATTTCGCATGGCTTGTATTTGCCCTGTCGATCATTGCGATTGTGTATACGTCGCTCGTGGCACTTGTTCAGGAAGATATCAAGAAGCTGATTGCTTACTCTTCTGTAGCGCACATGGGCTTTGTTACCATCGGTATCTTCATCCTGAATGCTAACGGCATTGAGGGTGCGATCTTCACCATGCTCAGCCACGGTATTGTTTCTGGTGCGCTATTCCTTTGTGTGGGCGTCATCTACGACCGTCTGCATACACGGGAAATCAGCCGTTACGGCGGCCTTGCAGTGAACATGAAGATCTATGCGACGATCTTTGTGATCTTCTCCATGGCTTCTGTTGGCCTGCCAGGGACAAGCGGCTTTATTGGCGAATTCCTGGTTCTGAACGGTTCTTACGCCTACGATAGCTGGGTTGCCTTTGGTGCGGCCACTGGCGTGGTACTTGGTGCAGCTTACATGCTTTATCTGGTACGCCGCCTTGTGTTCGGTGAGCTTGATAAAGACGATGTTAAAGCAATGCCAGACCTGAGCCTTCGGGAGAAAATCATCTTCCTGCCGCTTTTGATCGTTGTTTTCTGGATGGGTATTTACCCGAACAGCTTCCTGGACCCGATCCATGTGTCTGTTGAAAACCTGATCCAAACTGAATTTTCATCTGCAGCCGAGCATGCAGAGGGCGTAAGCACCTCTGCTGCTGCAGCACGTTAAGGAGTACAAACCGATGACCGGTGAAATTCCATCCCTCATCCCCGTGATGCCGGAGCTGATCCTGGCGATTGGCGCGATGGTGCTGTTGATGCTTGGCGTTTTTCAGGGCGACAAAAGCTATGGGCAGGTGTCTAACCTTTCCATTCTGCTGATGGCTGCTGCGGCAGTTGTCCTTGTGACGCAGGTTGGCGGTGAGCGTCAGGTTACGTTTGGCGGCATGTTTATCTCTGATAGCTTTGCCGTGTTTACCAAAATGTTGGTGTTGGTGGGCTCCGTTGTAGCTCTGACCATGTCTGGTGGCTTCCTCAAGCAGCATAATATTGCAAAGTTTGAGTTTCCGATCCTGATCACGCTGGCAACACTCGGCATGATGGTGATGATCTCAGCTAACAATATGATGACACTGTATGTGGGCCTTGAGCTCCAAAGCTTGTCGCTCTATGTCCTCGCTGCGATGAACCGTGACCGTACGCGCTCCACTGAAGCAGGCTTGAAGTACTTCGTGCTGGGTGCCTTGTCTTCAGGCATGCTGCTCTATGGTGTGTCGCTGGTTTACGGCTTCGCCGGTACTGTTGATTTCGATTTGCTCGCCTCTACGCTGAAAGGCGATGAAGCCCCTGCAATGGGTGTCGTGGTTGGTATGGTATTCCTGATGGCAGGTCTTGCCTTTAAGGTTTCTGCGGTGCCTTTCCACATGTGGACGCCCGATGTTTATGAAGGTTCTCCAACGCCTGTAACAGCGTTCTTTGCTGCGGCCCCTAAGGTTGCTGCGCTAGCACTGTTCGTGCGCGTTATGATCGGTGCCTTCCCTGGCATGGCGAGCGAATGGCAACAGGTCATTGTCTTCATTTCTATCGCCTCCATGCTTGTTGGCGCCTTCATTGCACTCGTACAAACCAATATTAAGCGCCTGATGGCTTATTCCTCCATCGGCCACGTTGGCTATGCTTTGGTGGGTCTCGCCGCTGGCACTGAAGCAGGTATTGAAGCGCTGCTCGTTTATGTTGCCATCTATCTTACCATGACACTGGGCACCTTCGGTGCGATCCTGTGCATGCGCCGCTCGAACGGTATGGTTGAGGACATCTCTGACCTTTCCGGTCTTTCCCAAAGCAATCTGCCGCTGGCGATCGGTATTGCTATTTTCATGTTCTCGCTTGCCGGTATTCCGTTGCTCGCAGGTTTCTGGGGCAAATGGTATGTGTTCCTGGCGGCTGTTGAGGCTGGCCTTATCCCGCTGGCGATCGTTGGCGTACTGACGAGCGTTGTGGGCGCGTTCTACTACATCCGAATCATAAAGGTGATGTTCTTTGATGATCCGGCACCTGCCTTTGAAGGCGGCCAGGGCAAAAGCGTTAGCTTTGTGATTGGTGTTGCTGCGCTGATTAATTCACCGGTTAGCTATTTCGTGCTGATCGCGCCGCTTGTTACTGCGGCAGGCTGGGCGGCGCAGTCACTTCTGTTCTAATGGCGGCAGCTAACTATCAAGATTGGGGGGCCTCGATGCCGGATGGTGTCGGGGCCCTCTTCTTTGAAAGGTGCGACAGCACCAATGAGATGGCTACTGCCTTCGCTAGAGACGGCGTGCAAGGGCCGCTGTGGGTTGTTGCTGGGGAACAGGGACAGGGCCGGGGGCGGCGTGGTCGACAGTGGACGTCCAAGCCCGGAAATTTATATGCCTCCCTTTTGTTCAGGCCGTCTTTGAAGCCTCAAGACCTTGTTGCCTTGCCTTATATTTCCGCGCTCGCAGTACGCGACACTTTTATAGGCTTAGGGGCACCTGATGCTGATGTTCGCTGCAAGTGGCCAAATGATGTCCTGATTGGTGGCAGAAAGGCTAGCGGGATTCTGATAGAAAGTAGCGCAACACATGGCGGGTTGCTGGACTATGTGATCATCGGCATCGGCATGAACCTGATCCACTTTCCTGAAGATGCTGCGTTTGACGCGACATCGCTTCTTGCGGAGACAGGACGGGAGGTCTCGGTTCGAGATGCGGTCACAGGGCTGGCCAGCGCAATCTACGCCAGAATAAACGCATGGAATGTAGCAGACTTTGACCCTGTTGCCGCAGAATGGACCAACCATTCCTGGGGCCTGGGGGAAGCCAGGGAAATACGAACCCACGATCAAACCTTTCACGCCGTCCTTGAAGGACTGGCTTCCGATGGGGGCCTTATCGCAAGACTGGACGACGGTAGTGAAAAGCGACTATATGCAGGGGATATTTTCCCTGTGGCTAGGGCTGAGTAAAGGAAACCTCTTTATGCTTCTGACCATTGATGCTGGTAATACCAACACAGTTTTCGCCCTGATTGAAGGTGCGGAGATTGTAGAGCAATGGCGTATTTCCACGGGCGATCAGCGCACCGTAGACGAATATATGGTTTGGATCTCCAACCTGATGGCCCTTAGTGGTCGGGAGCCATCCTCCGTCTCGGGTGCAATCATTGCAAGCGTGGTGCCGCAAGTGGTTTGGCCTTTGACACAGCTTTGCAAGAAATACTTCCAGTGCGAGCCTCTTGTTGTGGGTGATGACGCTGTTGATCTGGGTGTTGATGTTCAGGTTACAAACCCACGAGAAGTGGGCGCGGACCGACTGGTGAATGCTGTGGCAGGCCACGCACTTTATGGCGGGCCGCTCATCGTTGTGGATTTCGGTACGGCAACAACCTTTGATATTGTTGGTACAGACGGTGCCTATCTTGGAGGGGTTATCTGTCCGGGTATCAATCTAAGCCTTCGGGCCCTGCATTTGGCGGCGGCCAAGCTGCCCCGTATTGCCGTAGAGGCGCCGGCTGCTGACAAACCGGTTACGGGCAAGACCACGCAGGAAGCAATGCAGTCTGGCGTGTTCTGGGGGTATGTCAGCATGATCGAAGGCCTTGTGTCGCGGCTGAAGGCAGAGCATGGCGGTAATATGAAGGTGCTGGCAACCGGTGGCCTTGCGCCGGTGTTTGCGAACCGCACCGATGCGATTGATACCGTGACCGGGGATTTAACGCTGCAAGGCTTGCGGCTGATCTATAATCGGAACCGGCAGGCCGCTTGATATGTCCTATATGAAAAAAGGCGACACCCGCTTGTTGTTCCTGCCGCTTGGCGGCTCTGGCGAGATCGGTATGAACCTCAACCTTTACGGCCATACAGGAAAATGGCTGATGGTTGATTGCGGTATGAGCTTTGCCGACAATTATCTGCCGGGTGTTGATCTTGTATTCCCTGATCCGGAATTTATCGAAGACGAGCAGGATGACCTTATCGGTCTTGTGCTCACACACGGCCACGAAGATCATATCGGCGCTGTTCCGTATTTGTGGGAGCGCTTCCAGTGTCCTGTTTATGCAACGCCTTTCACTGCAGAGCTTGTTAAAGGCAAGCTGAAGGAAGCTGGTATTCTCGATCAGGTTCCGCTGCATGTGGTGGAAGCGCATCAAAAGATCGACCTTGAGCCGTTCGAGGTCACGTATGTACCGCTCGCTCACTCAATCGCCGAAGGGCATGGCTTGGCGATAAAAACGTCACGAGGCACCATTTTCCACACCGGTGACTGGAAACTTGATGATCGGCCACTGATCGGCCCGGCGTGTCCATCACCGGTATTGTCTGCTCTTGGCGAAGCGGGGGTGTTGGCCCTTGTTGGTGATTCCACCAACGTGTTCAACCCAAGCGAATCTGGCTCGGAAGCCGCCGTTCGCGAAAGCCTGAAAGAGATCGTAGCCGATATGAAGAATAGGGTGGTTATCACCACCTTTGCTTCCAATGTCGCGCGTCTTGAAACGATTGGTGAGGTCGCCAAGGCCACTGGCAGGCGGTTGGTGCTTCTGGGGCGTTCGATGGAACGTGTGGTCAAGGCTGCAATGGAAACCGGCTATTTGCGTGACTTCCCGCCGATTGTGGACGAAGCAGACGCAGACTACCTTCCAAAAGACGAAGTACTGATTGCTTGCACTGGTTGCCAGGGCGAGCCGCGTGCGGCTATCGCGCGTATCGCAAGGGATGATCACAAGCACCTGCAGTTAAGCCCTGACGACAACGTGATCTTTTCCTCGAAGATCATTCCGGGCAATGAACTGGTGTTGGGGCAGCTTTTCAATCAGCTCGCCGTTAAAGGTGTGAATGTTGTTACAGAGAAAGATGCCTTTGTGCATGTTTCCGGCCATCCGGGCCGTGCGGAACTTGCCAAGATGTATGAATGGACCAAGCCACATGTGGCCATTCCTGTGCACGGTGAGGCGCGCCATTTGCTTCGGCATGCCAAACTGGCCAAGGAATTGGGCGTTGAGCATACGATTGTTCCAAAAAACGGTGATGTTATCGAGATCAGCGAGAAGGGTGTCAGGCTTGTTGATGAGGCCCCGTTTGGACGTCTTGTTTTGGATGGCACCGAGATTGTCCAGTTTGAGGATGCTGCAATTGCTGACCGGCGCCGGGCGGCGCACAATGGTTTTGTATCTGTAAGCCTTGTTTTCGACGATGATGGCGCATTGGCCGCGGAACCTTTGATAGCCCCGTTGGGCTTGCCAAATTCTGACGACGGCGGATTCTATGACGGCATGATCGACGCTGTGGAAACCGCCTTTGAGCGGATGAGCGCCAATGACAGGCAAGCAGATGTTTTTGTGGAAGAGGCGGTGCGTATCGGCATTCGCCGCTTCTGTCGCCGCGAAATTGGGAAAAACCCCGGTGTTGCCGTGCTGATTAACCGGCGAGATGAAATCGAGTTCAATTAGGAGAGGTGTGATGATTGGTCGTTTGAACCATGTTGCTATTGTAGTCCCGGACCTTGAAGCCGCATCAAAGACATACGCAACAACACTAGGCGCGCAGGTAACCGCCCCAGTTGATCTGCCTGATCATGGCGTAACAACGGTTTTCGTTGAGCTCCCCAACACTAAAATCGAACTTCTCCACCCGCTTGGAGAAGGATCACCGATTGCGAAGTTTCTGGAAAATAACGCGTCGGGCGGTATGCACCATGTTTGCTATGAAGTGGACGACATTCTTGCAGCACGCGATAAGCTTGTTAGCGAAGGTGCCCGCATTCTCGGGGATGGAGAACCGAAGACAGGGGCACACGGTAAACCAGTGCTATTCCTGCATCCTAAGGACTTTTGCGGAACTCTGGTTGAATTGGAGCAAGTGTAGTCATGAACATTGCAACAATCATATTGGTGTATGTAATCGCCTGGTGGATGGTGTTCTTTGCGGCTCTGCCGTTCGGTGTGCGGTCACAGCATGAGACGGAAGAGGGTGTCACTGAAGGAACAGAACCTGGCGCGCCGGCAGATCCCATGCTTAAAAAGAAGATACTGATCACGAGCTTGATCGCTGTTGTAATTACGACAGCCTATTATTTCCTGGCAACATCTGACCTGATTACGTTCCGTCAGTAACGGATTTTTCGACAAATTAAGCATTAAAAAAAGCAAGGCCGCTAAGCCTTGCTTTTCTTTAATATATGAACAGGAAATTCTTGAATCCCGTTTCTTAATATATGCGCAAAGTCCTCCCTGAGCGTGGACCACCAAAATGCGTGAACCGTTCAGCTCTGCGCTGAAAAGACGCTATGGAAAGAAATGATGATTGTCATCCTTTGAAATTGCTTCATGACGCTACATCTTGTGTTTCTTTCGGGTTTATGTGGCTTCGTTGCAACAATTTCGGGGTGTTGCGCCTTTAAGTAGCAGCTTTGCCGCCGGGAATAGGCCAAGCTGAGGGAAAAAAGATAAAGAACGTGTTGCTATTGTTGCTTGTGAACGGCAAAAGAAGCATAGAATTACGGGCTGAAAAGCTATTCAAGTTTCGTTTCATCACAAGAGATATAAGCCGTCATGCGTTTAAGCCGTTATTTTTTGCCAACCCTGAAGGAAAACCCAGCTGAAGCTCAAATCGCTTCGCACCGTTTGATGTTGCGCGCAGGTATGATCCGCCAAGGTGCTGCCGGCATCTATTCCTGGTTGCCGATGGGCTTGAAAGTTCTGAAAAACATTGAACAAATTGTTCGGGAAGAGCAGGACGCTGCAGGCGCACAAGAGCTTCTGATGCCGACGATCCAATCCGCAGACCTGTGGGTGGAAAGTGGCCGATATGATGATTACGGCAAGGAAATGCTCCGCATTGAAGATCGTCATGGTCGTCAGATGCTGTATGGCCCAACCAACGAAGAATTAATCACGGATATTTTCCGCAAGGAAGTTCGCTCCTATCGGGATCTGCCAAAGAACCTTTATCATATTCAGTGGAAATTCCGCGATGAGATCCGCCCACGCTTCGGTGTCATGCGCGGCCGGGAATTCCTGATGAAAGATGCTTACAGCTTCGACCTGACGGCTGAAGCGGGCAAGGCATCCTATAACGCGATGTTCGTTGCTTATTTGCGTACGTTCGCGCGCCTTGGCCTGAAGGCCATTCCAATGCGGGCTGATACTGGTCCAATCGGCGGTGATCTGAGCCACGAATTCATCGTGCTTGCTGATACAGGTGAAAGCGAAGTCTTCTTCGATAAGGCGTTCGATGCACTTGATCCGATGATTGAAGTGGACGAGGGCGCAGACCTGCAGCCAATTGTGGATGCATGGACAAGCCACTATGCCGCAACGGACGAAATCCATGACGCTGAAAACTGTCCAGTTGATAGCGCGGAACTGATTACAGGACGGGGTATTGAGGTTGGTCACATCTTCTTCTTTGGTGACAAATATTCCAAACCGATGAACGCTGTGGTTCAGGGCCCTGAGGGCGAAACGACACCGGTTCAGATGGGATCGTATGGTGTGGGTGTGTCCCGCCTTGTTGGCGCCATTATTGAGGCGTGTCATGACGAAAACGGCATTGTGTGGCCAGAATCTGTTGCGCCATTCAAGGTTGGTTTGCTGAACCTGCGCACCAAGGACGACGAATGCACAGCCGCTTGCGACAAGATGTATGCAGACCTGAAGGCTGCGGGTATTGATGTACTGTATGACGACACGAACGACGGGGCTGGGGCCAAATTTGCCAATATGGACCTCATCGGTCTGCCGTGGCAGTTGGCTGTTGGTCCACGTGGCTTGAAGAACGGTGTCGTGGAATTGAAGAACCGCAAAACTGGCGAGCGTGTTGAATTGGCGCCAGAAGAGGCTGTTGCCAAGCTTTCGGCATAACACGCCTTACAGAGGGGAGCGTTTGTGATTGCACGGGGATTTGAATGGTCAGTGGCCCTCCGCTATATCGTTGGGGGGAAGCGCGACCTTGTAATTTCCGTTACCGCAGCGCTCTCCGTCGCAGCAATTGCCCTTGGCGTCATGCTTCTGATTGTTGTGATGTCTGTCATGAACGGTTTTCGTGCTGAACTGATGGACAAGATCCTCGGGTATCATGGTCATGTTCTGATCCAGGGGTATGGCGGTAAAATCCAGGATTATGACGCCATCGTTGCCGATATCCAGGACGTGGATGGCATCACAAAAATTATGCCGTTCAGCGAAGCTCAAGTGATGGTAACCAAAGAAGGGGAAGCCTGGGGTGCCATCGTACGCGGTTTGCCTGACGCATATTTCAGCCCGAAAAAGCTGGATGTTGCGCGCGTTGTTGCAGGTGACCTTGAAAAGGCCCCTGAAATCGGCGGCTTGATACTGGGATCACAGTTGGCGACACGCCTTCGGGTGACGGTCGGTGACACCGTTACGATCGTCAGCCCCAATTCGGTTTCAACACCGTTCGGTTCGACGCTTCGCCATTTGGCGTATCCTGTTGCAGCGATAGTGGAAATTGGTGTCTATCAATTCGATGAAAGCTTTATCGGTATGCCGCTAGAGGAGGCGCAGCGCTTTTTCCGGCTTGGGGATACTGTTACCAATATCGAACTAATGATGGCGAACCCCGACGATGTGGACAGCGTGCTGCCAACCATCAGTGAGAAAGTCGGTGGGCGTGCCTATGTGCGTTCATGGCGTTCTTTGAACCAAAGCCTTGTCAGCGCCCTGCAAACTGAGCGTGTCGCGATGTTTGTGGTGATGACCTTCATTGTGGTTGTCGCGGTATTCAACATTTCTTCCAGCCTGTTTATGCTTGTCAAAGATAAAGCTGCAGACATTGCAATCCTGCGCACAATGGGAACCACGGCAAAATCCATCAATCGCATCTTCGTTACAGTCGGGCTGATCGTTGGCTTGACGGGTATTTTCGTGGGTACGCTCCTGTCGGTCGCGGTAATAGCGGGCTTTGACGGGCTTTTATGGTTTGTGGAATGGCTCTTTAATATTCAAGTGTTTGACCCGGCGGCACGCTATATATCGTCGCTTGATCCAGTCGTTGATTATGTTGAGGCCGGGTTGATCATTTCTATCGCTGTTGTCCTTACACTGATCGCCGCCATATTCCCGGCGCGAAGGGCGGCGCGCCTCGATCCGGTTGAGGTGCTGCGCTATGAGTAAGTCCCCCGCACTTGAATTGACCGGTGTAAGCAAGTCTTACCACCAAGGGCCAAAGGAACTTCAGGTTCTGAAGGGCGTGAATTTGACTGTGCAGCCAGGTGAGCTTGTGGCGCTGGTTGGCGCTTCAGGTTCCGGCAAGAGCACACTTCTGCAGCTTTCGGGGCTACTTGATCAGCCCACTTCCGGTTCAATCGTTATTGATGGCGAAAATGCCGTGGGTCTAAAAGATGAAGCTCGCAGCGCCATTCGCCGCACCAAGCTCGGATTTGTGTACCAGTTTCATCACCTCTTGCCGGATTTTTCTGCCCTTGAAAACGTTCAGATCGCGTTGCGCATCGCTGGCCTGAGCATGCAAGAGGCTACAGATAAGGCGAGGGGAATTCTGGCGGAGATGGGGTTAAAGGACCGCGTTGATCATACGCCCGCTGAGCTTTCGGGCGGGGAGCAGCAGCGCGTCGCTATTGCCCGTGCATTGGTTACCAATCCTACCCTATTGCTGGCTGATGAACCGACCGGTAATCTGGATGAAGAAACAGCCAGTCGTGTGTTCAAGCTTCTTGTCTCACTGGTACGGGAGAGGGGGCTTGCGGCCGTGATTGCGACACATGATCAGGCACTTGCCGCGCAGATGGACAGGCAGCTACATCTTTCCGCCGGGGTGCTGCATGAATCTTGAGCCTGATAAACATTAAGGCTAGTCTGGTTCCCATAAGGGGAGCAGGGCCTAATATCCCGCACTTAATTGATAATCGCGTTTTGGAGTGTCTTTCATGAGCCATGCGAGCTTTGTTCATTTGCGTGTCCACACAGCTTACTCGTTGTCTGAGGGAGCTATTCACGTAAAAGACTTGGTTAAGCAATGTGTTGGGCACAAGATGCCGGCCGTGGCCATGACCGATACGGACAATATGTTCGCTGCGCTTGAGTTCTCAAGCTATGCGACAGATGCAGGTATTCAGCCGATCATCGGCGTCACGCTGCATGTTCAAAATCCCTACAAGGACCTTCAGGCAAGAGGCAAAAAAGCCGCAAAGCCTGATCAGCTCGTTCTTCTGGCTCAGTCTGACGCGGGTTATCGGAATCTGATGAAGATTGTTTCCAAGGCGCACCTGGAAAGCGATGTCCAGATTGGCGTTCAATATCCTTTTTCTGATTTTGAAGGCCTGACGGATGATGTCATTTGCCTGACTGGTGGGGTGTCGGGGCCTGTGGGTGCGCTTTTGCTTGAAGGCAAAGCGGACGAGGCGGAAAAGTGCCTTCTTGACCTGCATAAGCTGTTTGGTGATCGCCTGTATGTCGAGATACAGCGTCACGGCATGCCGGCGGAGGAACAAACCGAAGAAGATTTCCTTGATCTTGCCTACACGCACAATCTTCCGATCGTCGCGACGAACCAGCCGTTCTTCGTTGGCCCAGATATGTATGAGCCGCACGATGCCTTGCTCTGTATGGCTGAGAGTACCTATGTCGCAGTGCAGGATCGTAGGCGCCTAAATCCAGACTATCGCTTCAAAACCGCAGAAGAGATGATAAATCTCTTTAAGGATATTCCGGAAGCAATTGAAAATACGATAAATATTTCCAAAAGGTGCTCGTATAAAGTTGACAAGATCGCACCGCTTTTGCCGAACTTTACACGAGGTATGGACGTTTCAGAGGCTGACATGTTGCGTGAAGAGTCCGAGAAGGGATTGCGCGAGCGTCTGGACATCAAAGCGCAGGATGAAGACTTGACGCCAGGCAAAGAGCAGGAATGGGAAAAGGAATACTGGGATCGTCTTGATTATGAACTTGGCATCATCAATCAGATGGGATTCCCTGGCTACTTCCTAATCGTTGCCGACTTTATCCAGTGGGCCAAGGACCACGATATTCCGGTGGGTCCGGGGCGGGGCTCTGGCGCGGGCTCTGTTGTTGCGTGGGTTTTGAAGATTACGGACCTTGATCCACTTCGCTTTTCACTTCTGTTTGAGCGCTTCCTGAACCCGGAACGTGTGTCCATGCCTGACTTTGACGTGGACTTCTGTCAGGACAAGCGCGAACGCGTGATCA